>JBDHSZ010000019.1:0-32209 GCA_039812945.1 Shinella sp. | reverse complement strand
TCCTCATCTTCCGCAAGGACCTGCTGGTGCAGGCCTTCGACCGGCAGCACGCCTCGGCCATCGGCCTGCCGGTGCGGCTGCTGCATTACGGCCTTCTCGCCGTGCTGTCGCTCGTCGTGGTCGGCGCGCTGAAGGCGGTCGGCATCATCCTCGCCGTCGCCATGCTGGTCGCGCCGGGCGCCATCGCCCTCCTGCTCACGCGGCGTTTTCCCAGCATGCTGATGGTCGCCGTCGCGGTCGCCCTGGGCGCCTCCTTCCTCGGCATCTGGCTGAGCTTCATGATCGACAGCGCCCCCGCCCCGACCATCGTGCTGCTGATGTCCGCCCTCTTCGTCTTCGCCTTCGTCAGGCGGACGCTGGAGAACCGCAGGCCCGCGCCGGAGACCTGAACGAGGGACCTGAGCCGGCCCGCCGCTCTGTCGACAGCCGCCCGGTTTCCGTCTATCGTCCGCCGCAAAGCGACGGCCTGCTTCGGCCGCGACCAACGCGAACGCAACGGGACGGCATGGCGCATATCGGTATCGTCGGCGGCGGCCTCATGGGCTGCGCCACAGCGCTCAATCTCATGGAACAGGGCCACGGCGTCACGATCCTCGAACGGGATGCCGGCGGCCTGTCGGCCTCGGTCGGCAATGCGGGCATCCTCGCCGTGCCGGAGATCGACCCGCTCGCCCGGCCGGACATGCTGCTCTCCGTGCCGAAATGGCTGCTCGATCCGCTCGGCCCCCTCGCCCTGCGCTGGCAGGACCTGCCGGCGCTCGCGCCCTGGCTCCTCCGCTTCCTGCTGTCGGCCCGCCCCGCCAAGGCCGCCGCGAGCCGCGCGGCGATGCTGCACCTGATGAAGACCGCCGAGGCCGACCATGTGCGCCTTGGGCATTTCGCCGGCATATCCGGCCATATCCGCGACACCGGCGCGCTGACCGTCTTCGACAGCGCCTCGGCCCGCGACAGGGCCTTCGCCCACGAGACGGAGAACGCCAGGCTGGTCGGCTGCCATGCCGAGGCGCTGGATGCGCAGGAGGCCCGCCGCCGCGTGCCGGCGCTGCAGGGCGCCTTCGCCGGCGCGGTGTTCAACGACGGCTACAAGACCTTCGAATATCCGCTGACCTTCCTGCGCCGGCTGCAGGCGGCCCTGCGCGAGCGCGCGACGCTGACCGACGCCAACGTCGCCTCGGTGCGGCAGGGACCGGGCGGCATCACCGTGCGCACGGAAGGCGGACGGGAATTCACCTTCGACAAGCTGGTGATCGCCGCCGGCGTCTGGTCGCGCCGCTTCGTCGCCGATCTCGGGCTGAAGGTGCTGCTGGAGACCGAGCGCGGCTACAACACCACCTTCATGAACCCCTCGACCACGCTGGAAATGCCGGTCTTCTTCTCCGAGCACGGCTTCGTCGCCACGCCCTTCGAGAATGCGCTGCGCATCGGCGGCGCGGTCGAGCTCGCCTCGCCGGATGCTCCCGCCAACTACAAGCGCGCCGCCGCCATGCGCAGGAAGATGCGCCGCTACGTGCCCGATCTCCAGGAGGAGGGCGGCACGGAATGGATGGGCCGCCGTCCCTCGACGCCGGATTCGCTTCCCGTCATCGGCCTGCATCCGCGCGATCCGCGCATCGCCTTCGCCTTCGGCCACGGCCATCTCGGCCTGACGCTCTCGGCGACGACCGGCCGCCATATCGCGCGCCTGCTTTCCGGCGAGAGCGACGGCGCGCTCGCCCCCTTCTCCATCGCCCGTTTCCAATAGACGAGCCGTCGCCGCAACGACAAGAAAGAAGAGACCGGCCATGCACAAGGTCATTTTCGATACGGATCCCGGCGTCGACGACGCCATGGCGCTCCTGTTCCTGCACAATCATCCCGAGATCGACCTCATCGGCATCACCACCGTCTTCGGCAATGCCGCCATCGAGACGACGACGCGCAACGCGCTGTTCCTCAAGCGCGAATGGGGCATCGACGCGCCGGTCGCCCGCGGCGAGGGCAAGACCTACAACCCGATGCGCAACCCGATCGACTGGCCGGTGATGATCCACGGCCATGACGGGCTCGGCAATATCGACGTGCCCGAGGTGATCGACCTGCCCGTCGATCCGCGCCCGGCGCACCGCTTCATCATCGAGACCGTGCGGGCCAATCCCGGCGAGGTGACGCTGATCGCCGTCGGCCGCATGTCGAACCTCGCCTATGCGCTGAAGGAGGACCCGGAAATCGCCGGCCTCGTCAAGCAGGTCATCATCATGGGCGGCGCCTTCGACGTGCCCGGCAACATCACGCCGGCCGCCGAGGCCAATATCCACGGCGACCCGGAAGCCGCCGACGTGGTGATGACCGCGCCGTGGAAGGTGGTCGTCGTCGGCCTCGACGTGACGATGAGGACCGTCATGACCCGCAGGCGCCTCGCCGAGCTGACCGGGAGCAACGGCCGGCACCTGACGCTGCTCTCCGCCATCTCGCAATTCTACATCGACTTCTACGGCCAGCACGTGAAGGACGAGGGCATGGTGGTGCACGATAGCTGCGCCTGCATCTACCTCGTCGCGCCGGAGCTCTTTTCGACACGCAGCGGCGCGATCCGCGTCGTCGCCGGCGGCATCGCCGACGGCCAGACGATCCAGAAGCCCGACGCCCGCAGCTTCCCGCCCGGCAACTGGGACGACCTTCCGAGCCAGCACGCCTGCATCGGCATCGACGCCGAGAAGGTCATGGCGCTGCTCTGCGAGACGCTGGCGCGCTGAACGAGGGGCTCACCGTTCTGCCCCTTCTCCCCGCAGGCGGGGAGAAGGTCCCGGCAGGGGGATGAGGGGCTGTCTGCGCCCCGCTCAGTCCGGCGTACCCGGCAATTGCCAGTCGATCGGCTTGCGGCCGTGCTGTTCCAGGAAGGCATTCGCCTTGGAGAACGGCCGCGTGCCGAAGAAGCCGTTATGCGCCGAGAGCGGCGAGGGATGCGGCGAGCGCAGCACGAGATGGCGCTTGCTGTCGACGAAGGACGCCTTCTTCTGCGCATAGGAGCCCCAGAGGATGAAGACGACGGGCTTTTCCTGCTCGTTGACGGCGCGGATGACCGCATCGGTGAAGCGCTCCCAGCCGCGTCCCTGATGCGAGGCCGCCCGGCCCATCTCCACCGTCAGCACGCTGTTGAGCAGCAGCACGCCCTGCTTCGCCCAATGTTCGAGGAAACCGTGGCGGGCCGGCTGAATGCCGAGGTCGTCCTGCAGCTCCTTGTAGATATTGACCAGCGAGGGCGGGATGCGCACGCCCGGCTGCACGGAAAAGCACAAACCGTGCGCCTGCCCCTCGCCGTGATAGGGATCCTGCCCGAGGATGACGACGCGCACCTCGTCGAGCGGCGTCAGGTCGAGCGCGCGGAAATATTCCGCCCCCTTCGGAAAGATGCGCCGGCCCTCCTGCTTCTGCTCCAGCAGGAAGGCCTTCAGCTCCGCCATGTAGGGGCTGGAGAATTCCGCCGCCAGCGGGGCCTTCCAGCTCTCGCCGATCCTCACGTCGCTTCCCGCCATCGTCCTCACTCCTTCCTGCCTTCGAGGAGCGGAGTTTAACGCCGGATGGCGGCGGCGGCGGGCGGCGGGGCCGGTCATCCACAGCTAATCCTCTTGCCGCGCGGCGTCGACAAGACGCGCGACATCGGCATAATGCGATCCGCCCGCGCCGCCATCGATAGGGATTGCCATGATCCGCCATTGCGTCTTCATCCGCTTCAAGCCGACCGTCTCCGTCGCCTACAAGAGCGAGCTGTTCAACGAGATCGACATGCTGAAGGACCGCCTGCCGGGCATGCTGGCGGTGCATGCCGGCACCAATGTCAGCCCCGAGGAGGGCATGGACAAGGGTTTCGGCGACGGCTTCATCGTCGACTTCGCCGACAGTTTCGCGCGCGACGCCTATCTGGAGGATCCCGGCCACCGCGAAACGGCCGCCCGGCTCGTCGCCGCCGCCGAAGGCGGCACCGCCGGCATCCTCGTCTACGACCTCGAGACGGCGGACTAGACGCGCCCCGCCCGGCGCGCCAGCGCGCGCTCGGCGGCGGACAGGCCGTCATGGATCAGCACCGCCAGCACGGCGACGACGAGGCCGCCCTGCAGCACGAAGGCGAGGTTGTTCGATTGCAGGCCGGCGAGGATCACCTCGCCGAGCGTCTTGGCGGCCACCGTCGAGCCGATGGTGGCGGTGGCGAGGCTGATGGTCACCGAAAGCCGGATGCCGGCGAGGATCACCGGCAGGGCGAGCGGCAGCTCGACCCGGGCGAGCCGCTGCCACGCCGTCATGCCGGTGCCGCGCGCCGCCTCGACGACGGCCGGCGGCAGGGTGGAAAGGCCGGTCATGGCGTTCTCGAAGATCGGCAGGAGACCGTAGAGGAAGAGCGCGATCAGCGTCGGCTTCTCGCCGAAGCCGACGGCGGGCACGGCCAGCGCCAGCACGGCGACGGGCGGAAAGGTCTGGCCGATATTCACCAGGCTGCGCGAGAGCGGCAGGAACTCGGCCCCGGCCGGCCGCGTGACGAGGATGGCGAGGCCGACCGCCACGAGGGTCGCCGCGAGCGTCGCGATGAAGACCGTCGTCAGATGCGACAGCGTCAGCGACAGCAGGCTGCCCTGGTTGTAGATCGCCGGGGCATTGGCCTGCACCAGCGGCTTCAGCAGCGGCTCGAACAGCATGGGCTGGAGGAGGAAGGCGGCCAGCAGGGCCAGCGCCGCCAGCCGCAGCAGAAGGGGCAGGAGCCGCCTCATCGCGGCCTCGCGGCGCGGCGGGCAAGGCCGGCGAGCGTGACGCGGCCGATCAGCGCGCCGTCCGCGCCGGCCACCGGCAGCGCCTCGCGGCCGGACCAGAGCAGCGCCGAAAGCGCCTCGCGCTGGCTCGTCGCGGCGGCGAGCGGCTCGCCCTCGGCCGCACCGGCCTCCATGGCCTCGGCGACGGTGCCGATGGAGAGAAGCCGCAAGGGCCGCTCTCCCGCGCCGATCAGCGTCTCGACGAAATCGGTGGCCGGGTTCACCAGCATCTCGCCGGGCGCGGCATATTGCACGATCCGCCCCTGGTCCATCACGGCGATCTTGTCGGCGAGGCGGAAGGCCTCCTCCATGTCATGCGTGACGAGCACGATGGTCGTGCGGAAATGCCGCTGGATGGCCAGGAGGTCGTCCTGCGCCTTGGCGCGGATGACCGGGTCGAGCGCGCCGAAGGGCTCGTCCATCAGGAGGATGTTCGGCTCGGCGGCGAGCGCCCGGGCGACGCCGACGCGCTGCTGCTGGCCGCCCGACAGTTCATGCGGATAGCGCGGGCCGAAGGCGGCGGGATCGAGCTGGAAAAGCGTCAGCAGCTCCTCGACCTTGGCGTCGATGCGCGCCTTCTCCCAGCCGATCAGCGCCGGCACGGTGGCGATGTTCTGCGCGACCGTACGGTGCGGGAAGAGGCCGTGGCCCTGGATGGCGTAGCCGATGCGGCGGCGCAGCGCGTAGCCGGGGATGGCGTCGTTGGGCTCGCCGTCGATCAGGATCCGCCCCGATGTCGGCTCGACGAGGCGGTTGATCATGCGCATCAGCGTCGTCTTGCCGGAGCCCGACGTGCCGACGATGACGGTGATCGTGCGCGGCGCAATGCTCATCGAGACATTGTCGACGACCGCGGTGTTGCCATAGCGCTTGGTGATGCTGTCGATCTCGATCATGCGGCCCTGCCGGGTTTGGAACTGGAAAGCTCGGTGACGGCATCGAGCACGACGGCCGCCGCGAAGGCGAGCGCCACGGTCGGCACCGCGCCGAGCAGCACGAGGTCCATCGCCGTCTGGCCGATGCCCTGGAAGACGAAGACGCCGAAGCCGCCGCCGCCGATCAGCGCGGCGATGGTGGCGAGCCCGATATTCTGCACCAGCACGATGCGGATGCCGGTGAGGATGACCGGGAAGGCGAGCGGCAACTCGACGCCGAGGAGGCGCTGGCGGTCCGTCATGCCGATGCCGCGCGCCGCGTCGTCGGCGTCGCGCGGCACGCCGGCAAGGCCGACCACCGTATTGGCGACGACCGGCAGCAGCGAATAGAGGAAGAGCGCGACGAAGGCCGGCGCCGCGCCGATGCCGCGCACGCCGATGGCCGCCGCCCCCGGCACGTTCAGCGCGATCCAGCCGAGCGGCGCGATCAGGAGGCCGAACAGCGCGATGGAGGGGATGGTCTGGATGATGTTCAGCACGTTGAGCACGCCGGCCCTCAGCGCCTCCACCCGATGGCAGAGGATGCCGAGCGGCAGGCCGACCAGCGTGGCGGCCGCCAGCGAGCCGAGCGCCAGCACGACATGGCGGCTCGCCTCCAGCCGGAAGGTCTCCGCCCGGCTGCCGTATTCCTTGAGGATCGACAGCCCGTCCCAGGCGCCCGACAGGAGCAGCAGCGCGGCGGCGGCGGCCACGGCGGCGAGCAGCGCCATCCTGACGAGCGGCGAGGGCTTCAGCCGCGCCAGCGCATCGGCGGTCAGCAGCGCGAAGGAGAAGCTCGTGAGCCAGAAGCCGGAGGCCGGCGAGACGCGGGCATAGGCATTGTCCGGCGGCGTCAGGTGCCCGGCGGAAAGGCCGACGAGGATGGCGAGGGCGACAAGCGCCGCAAGCCCCAGCGCCAGCCGCAGCAGGGTCGGCGTCCTCAGCAGGACGAGGACGATCGCAAGCGTGAGGAAGGCGAGCAGCGCCGCGCCGGGCCCGGCCGGAAGCGCCTCGAGGATCGTCCGCGCCTCGCCGGGCACGATGCGGTTGGCCCGGAAATTGGCGAACGGCGCCAGATAGGCGCCGTAGGCCAGCAATGCGGCGATCACCACGCCGAGCTTGTCGATCCGCACCCTCATGAGCGCCTTTCGCGAAAGGGCCCCGCGCCGCGGCGGCGCAAGGCCGGGAGCGGCCTATTTGAGGAAGCCGTTCGTCTTGAGGAAGTCCTCGGCGACGGCCTTGGCCGGCTCTCCGCCGACCTGGACGCGGCCGTTGAGATCCTGCAGCGTGGCGAGGTCGAGCTTCTCGAAGACGGGCTTGAGGATCTCCTCGATCTGCGGATTGGCCTTCAGCACCGCCTCGCGGATGATCGGCGCCGGCTGGTAGACCGGCTGCACGCCCTTGTCGTCCTCGAGCACCACGAGGCCGGACGGCGCGATGCCGCCGTCCGTGCCGTAGACCATCGCGGCGTTCGCGCCGTTCGTCTGGTTGGCGGCGGCGGCGATGGTCGCGGCCGTGTCGCCGCCCGAAAGGGTGATGAGCTGCTCCGGCTTCAGGGTGAAGCCATAGGTCGTCTGGAAGGCGGGCAGGGCCGCCGCCGAGTTCACGAATTCCGAGGAAGCGGCGAGCACCACCTGGCCGCCGTCGGTGACGTATTTGCCGAAATCGCTCAGCGTCACCAGCTTGTTCGGCTCGGCGACGTCCTTGCGCAGCGCGATGGCCCAGGTGTTGTTGGCCGGCGACGGCGTCAGCCAGACGATCTTGTTGGCGTCGAAATCCAGCGTCTTGGCGAGCTCATAGGCCTTGGCCGCATCCTTCCAGGCCGGATCGTCGGCCTTCTCGAAGAAGAAGGCGGCATTGCCGGTATATTCCGGATAGATGTCGACCTCGCCGGCGAGGATCGCCTGGCGCAGCACGGGCGTCGCCCCGAGCTGCACGCGGTCCGTCGTCTCGATGCCGTTGGCGTTCAGCACCGACAGGATGATGTTGCCGAGCACGCCGCCCTCGGTGTCGATCTTCGAGGACACGACGACCTGGGCCTGCGCGGCGCCGGCGAAAAGGCCGAGGGCCAGTGCTGCTCCGAGGAATTTGACGACTGGACGCATGAGATAACCTTTCGTTCTGTGCGGGAACCCATGGGGCATTCTCACCATGTTCGGGAAAGCCGGTCCCCGCAAAGCATTCCATATATGGCGGGAAATCGCAAAGAACAGACCACGCGGCGTGGGTGTTCGGGAATGCTTTCGCGGAACGAGAAAGGCCCGGATCGCTCCGGGCCTCGTCGTCTTCATTACTTGCGCAGCGTCAGCGCCGGGTTATGGGCGAAGAAGTTGTGCGGCATGATATGCACCGTTTTCCACTCCGTCGACATGACCGGCCAGTCCTCCATGCGCGGAATGTGGTGGAAGCCGGCGGAGAACCACGTCACGATGTCCTTGCCCATCAGGCTCTGGTCCTTCTTGACCCATTCGGCGAGCGTGTCCGACCCGTCGCTCTGCATGGCGAACTTGCCGCCGGCATAGCGCTGCTCGGGATCGTAGACCGTGTTCCACACCGAATATTCGATATAGGCGTTGCGCTTCATCGGCGGGTCGTTGGCAAAGTCGAACGGACCGTAGGACACGTCGCCGTGGTGGATCATGTAGCCCGGCTCATGGCCAAGATAGCCTTCGCGCGAGGGGTCGGAGATGTGGAAGTAGCGCGGCTGCATGGCCGAGAGCTTGTAGCGCGCCTCCATTTCGGTCATCGGCATCTTGTGCTCGACCGTCCACATCGACTTGCGCGGGCTCGACGGATCGAGCTTGGCCGGCACGATGTCCATCGTCGAGAAGTGGTTCACCGGCTGGTCGACGTCGAAGTCGATGCGGAAGTTGAAATAGTGGTCGTGGTTGGCGGCGACGAGGTTCGGCGCGATCAGCGTGCCATGCGCCGTGTCGGCCTTGGCCGTCGCATCCTTCATCGAGGTCGAGGCGACGCCCTTCACCGCATCGAGGCCGGTCGCGCCGACATAGATGTTGACCTGGCCGTTCTGCTGCAGGCGATAGTCGATGAGATAGTCGTAGTTGCCGACCTCGGAGGCCGTGCGCACGACGAGCTCCGTCGCCGGGCGGCCTTCCGCCGGCAGCGGGTTCTCCGGCGTCTGCGCGAAGACCTCGAAGTGACGCCAGGCCGGATCGCCGATGCTGCGCTCGAAGACGCAGATGGCATTGGGAATGACCAGCGGCTGGCCCTTGTCGTCGGCGATCGTCGCCGGCAGGAAGGTGGCGTGCGAGGGGCAGTCGATGCCGGCGGTGAGCGGCGTCAGGAACAGGCCGAAACCATATTCCCCGCTGTCCATGTAGGTGCGCCAGTACCAGCCTTCCGACGGATCCATATAGGGCACGAAGACTTCCGACAGATGCGCCTGATAGATGACCGAGCGCCAGGTGCCGTCGTCGTTGACGTCGAGATTGGAGAGCACCAGGCCCGGCCGCTTGTCGACGCGGAAATTGAAGCGCCAGATGTCCCATTCGAGATGGCCGCCGTCGATCTTGTAGTTCGGGCCGCCCTCCTGCACCAGCCTGACGGGATTGGTCTCGGCACGCAGCGGCGTGCGCTTGGCGACTTCCTCCTCCGTATAGCCCCAGCCATCCTTCGGCACGTCGAGCACGCCCGTATCGAGGACGCGCAGCACTTCCTTCTTGCCGATATCGTAGAGCGCAAACAGGCCTTCGATCGGCTTGGCATAGAAGTTGGAACCGTCGGGCACCTGATAGCACGGCACCTTCATCAGGCGGGAATTGGTATATTCATCGGTAAAGAAATTGCCGGCGGTGAGCGGCAAGCAGAAGGCCTGCTCCGGCTTCAGGCCGCGCTTGGCAAGGCCAGCCACCATGTCGGGATCGCCGAGCACGCCCTCCAGCGCGCCCATGAATTCCGTGAACAGCACCATCGGCTGTCCCTTGGTCTTCTCGTTGCTCTCCACCGCGCCCTTGGTGATGTTGACCACGGCCTCGCTGAAGCCTTCCTTGCTGGTCAGGTAGACCGTCGCCCTACGATCGAGGCTGTCACCCTCCTTCCAGGCGAGCACGTCGGCCTTGGCGGGTTCCTTCAGCTCGATCAACGGATAGAGCGTGGTGTCGTCGGCAACCTTCTGATCGCGCAGGATCTGGTTGATCTTCTGGTATTCCTCGGCGGTCAGGCCATCGAGCGGATGGGCGGCCGCGGCGGTGGCGGTCAGGCCGAAGGCCAGCGCCGTTGCGGTAAGATATCTCGTCAGTTTCATGATCGTTCCCTCTTGTGCTGTTTTCTCAGGCGAAGACCACCTGGATATCGGTGTATTCGGCAAGGCCCTCTTCCGCGAACTCGACGCCGAGGCCGGAGGCCTTCACGCCGCCGAAGGGCGCATTCGGCTGGATCGCGCCGTGCTTGTTGATCCACACGGAGCCGCAGGCCATGCGGCTCGCCACCTTCTTCGCCGCCGCGATATCCGAGGACCAGACCGAGCCGCCGAGCCCGTTCGGGCTGTCATTGGCAAGCCGGATCGCCTCCTCCACATCGCTGTAGCGGATGACCGGCAGGGCGGGGCCGAACTGCTCCTCATCCACGAGCGCGTCGCCGTTGCGCAGACCGGCGACGATGGTCGGCGGGAAGAACAGGCCCTCGCCCGGCTTGCCGCCCAGCAGCACCTTGCCGCGCTCCCCGGCGTCCGCGACGAGCCGGGAGACCTTGTCGAACTGCATGCGGTTCTGGATCGGGCCGAGGATGTTCGCCTCGTCCATGCCGTCGCCGACCGGGATGTTCCGCGCATAGGCGACGAGCGCCTCGCAGACCGCGTCGTGGATCGACTCGTGCACATAGAGGCGCTTCATCGCCGCGCAGGTCTGGCCGTTGTTGATGAAGGCGCCCCAGAACAGGCCCTCGGCGATCGCCTGCGGATCGGCGTCCGGCAGCACGATGCCGGCGTCGTTGCCGCCCATTTCCAGCGTCAGGCGCTTCATGGTCGCGGCGGCGGACTGCATGACCTTCTGCCCGGTGGCGCAGGAGCCGGTGAAGACGATCTTGCGGATATCGGCATGCGCCGACATGGCCGCGCCGAGATTGAACGCGCTGTCGTCGCCCGTCACCACATTGACGACGCCCGGCGGCAGCACCTCGTTCATGATCTCGACGAGCCGCAGCGTCGAGAGCGGCGTATGGGGCGAGGGCTTGACGACGACGGTGTTGCCGGTGCGCAGCGCGGGCAGGATGTGCCAGACGGCGATCAGCACCGGGAAATTCCAGGGCGTGATCGAGCCGACGACGCCGAGCGGCTTGCGGTGCAGCTCGACGCGCCCCTGCTCGTTGTCCTGCAACACCTTGACGGGAAGCGAGAGCCCCGCCGTATAGCCCGCCCAGGCGACCGCCCCGCCGACCTCCCAGCGCGAGCCGAGGCCGTTCAGCGGCTTGCCCTGCTCCAGCGTGATGATCTCGGCAAGCTCCGCCGCGTGTTCCTCGATCTTCGCCGCCACGGCCGCGCAGGCGGCCTGCAAGGCCTCGTCGCCCTGCGCCGACCACGCGGCGAACGCCGCCTTGGCGACGGCGACCGCCGCGTCCAGCTCGGCCCCGCCCATGTTCGGCGCGCGGCCGACCTCCTTGCCCGTCGCCGGGTTGAGCACGGCAAAGTCCGAGCCGGCGCTCGCCGGCCTGCCGCCGATGGTTGCCTTGAATTCCATCATGTCCGCTTCCTCCATGCACCTCCCGCTTCCTCCGGCGGGGACATCTGGCAGCAGAGACTAGGCCTCGGCGGGGCGACGGACTTGGACGGCGCCGTCCCGCCTTTTGGACAAAAGCGTCAATGGCAGCGCGCCACGGCCCCCGGCGTCGTGCCGTATTTCTTGCGGAACTCGCGGTAGAAATAGGACAGATCGTTGAAGCCGCAGTCGAAGGCGACGGCGGTGACGCCCTCGGCGGGCTGCTCCGCCCTGCGGGCGGAAAGCCGCGCATGGGCAAGCTCCAGCCGGCGGTTCAGCAGCCGGTGGCCGGGCGTCTCACCGAGCGGCCGGAAATGCCGCTGCAACATGCGCTCCGAGACATTGAGGCGCGTGGCGAGCTCGCGCGGCCCGAAGGCCGGATCGGCCCTGTGGCGGTCGATCATCGCCAGCGCGCGCGACAGCAGCGTCTCGGCGGGCGTCGTCGCCCCCGTGACGCGGGTCGAGTGCAGATAGGCCCCCATCAGGCAGAGGAAAGCCTCGCCGAGCTGCGCCTGCCCGCCCTCGTCCAGCAGCATCTTGGCGAGGACGGCGCGCATGGCGAGCCAGAGCGGATCCTCGCGCGAGATCGCAAGGCCGCCGGCGCAGACCGTGCCGAAGCGGTGCATCACCTCCTCTCGCGGAATGTGCAGCGAGACCTGGTTCGAGCGCTCGCCGCGATAGAGGAAGGTCGAGGGCTGGACGGAATCGACGAGGAACATGTCTCCCGGCGAAAGCTCCGCCACCCGGTCGCCCTGCCCGACGCGACACTGGCCGGCATCCTGCACCAGCAGGAAGAAATATTCGCCGGGGTCCTGCCGGATGGCGCGGGTGCCGCGCGCCACCTCGGAGGCGTCGAGCGCCACGATGGCCGTGTCGAACGGGCCGACCCGTCGCGTCGTCACGTCGCCGTTGACGACGCCCGTGCGCCGCATCGGCTCCAGATCGAACGAGCCGCAGACCCTCCTGATCTCCGCCTCGAGAATTTCCACCTGCACGGGCTTGTGTCCCGGCGTCATCAGCGACTGCATCGCGCCCTCCCCGGCTCCAGCAGAAAGCCTGTTCTCCCGACCCTATCTCACCACAGTCTGCCGTCCCTGCCTATCGTTGCCGATCGGCAGGCGGCGAAAAACCGCCGGCCTGCGCCGCGCGGCGCAAGGCCTCGCACGGCGGCGCGGCCAGGCCCTCGGCCGAAAGCCGGTCGAGCACGGCCACGACATCGGCAAGGCCGCGCGCCTGCGCATAATGCATCGGCCCGCCCCGCCAGCGCGGAAAACCATAGCCGTGGATCTTCACCAGATCGATATCGGCGGCGCGCAGCGCCACGCGCTCCTCCAGGATGCGCGTCGCCTCGTCGACCATCGGCAGGATCACGGCGTCGGCGATCTCCGCCTCGTCCCAGTCGCGCCGCGGCCGGCCGGAAGCCTCCTCGGCGATGATCGCCGCCACCGCCCCGGACGGTTTTGGCGCGCGGTCGCCGGGCTGGTAGTCGTACCAGCCGCCGCCGGATTTCTGGCCGAAGCGCTCGAGGGCGCAGAGCCGCTCAGCCACCGGCGCGAAAGGCGTTTCGCCCCGCGCCCGCGCGGCCTTGCGCTGGAAGGCGGCGATGTCGAGGCCGCCGAGGTCCTGCGCCTCGAAGGGTCCCATCGGCAGGCCGAAGGCGCGCAAGGCGGCGTCGACCATGGCCGGCGTCGCGCCCGACAGCAGCAGCCGCTCGGCCTGCGCGCGCGTCACCTTCAGGATGCGGTTGCCGATGAAGCCGTCGCAGATGCCGGCGCGCACGGGGATCTTCCCGAGCTGGCGGGCAAGCGCGAAGCCCGTCGCCAGAACCTCCGGCGCGGTCCTCTCGGTCGGTACGATCTCCATGAGCTTCATCACATGGGCCGGGCTGAAGAAGTGCAGGCCGAGGAAACGCTCCGGCCGGGCGACACCCGCGCTGATCGCATCGGGGTCGAGATAGGAGGTGTTGGTGGCCAGAACCGCATCCGGCCGGCAGACCACGGAGAGCCTTTCGAACACGGCGCGCTTGACGGCAAGGTCCTCAAAGACCGCCTCGATGACGAGGTCCGTATCGGCGAGCAGGCCGTAATCGTCGCCGCCGGTGACGCCGGCCATGCGGGCATCGGCGATATCCGGCGTGATGCGGCCGCGCTTCACGGAGCCGTCGAAGATGGCGCGGACATTGGCAAGGCCGCGCTCGACGGCCGCCGCATCGCGCTCGATCAGCACGACCGGCAGGCCGGCATCGCGCAGCGCCGCGGCGATCCCCGCCCCCATCGTCCCGCCGCCGATGACGGCGGCCGAGCGGATATCGCGCGGCGTGACGCCGGCAAGCTCCGGCGGGCGCGGCGCGGCGCGCTCGGCGAAGAAGACATGACGCAGCGCCGCCGCCTGGGCCGAGCCGCGCAGGTCGAGGAAGGTCTGGCGCTCGAAAGCCATGCCGGCGGTAAAATCCGTTCGGCTGGCGTTGCGGATGGAGGCAAGCGCACGCAGCGGCGCGACCTCGCGCTTCGCCTTGGCCGCCACGGCCTTTTCCGCGCCTTCCCAGAATCCGGCCTCGACCGCCGGTACGGCGCGGCTGGAGATCGGCTGCGGCAGGGGTTTTTCCGCAACCTCGGTTGCGAAGGCTATCGCGCCTGTCCGCAGGTCCCCGTCGATCACGGCATCGACAAGCCCGAGTCCTTGCGCCTTCCTCGCACCGACCGGGCTGCCGCCCGTCACCAGATCGACGGCGGCGGCCGGGCCGATCAGGCGCGGCAGGCGCACCGTGCCGCCGGCGCCGGGAATGATGCCGAGCTTGACCTCCGGCAGGCCGAGGCTGGCGGAGGCAACCGCCACCCGATAGGCGCAGCCGAGCGCCACTTCGAGCCCGCCGCCGAGCGCGCTGCCATGGATCGCCGCCACCCACGGCTTCCTCGCGCCCTCGATGCTTGCCGCCACATCCGGCAGATGCGGCGGCTGCGGCGGCTTGCCGAACTCGCCGACATCGGCCCCGGCGATGAAGGTGCGGCCGGCGCAGATCAGCACGACGGCCGTCACCGCCGCATCCGCATCGAGCCGCGCCACCGCATCCGCCAGCCCCTGCCGCAGCGCCTGCGACAGGGCATTGACGGGCGGATTGTCGACGGTGACGACGGCGACGGACCCTTCGCGAGCGATGGTGACGGTCATGGTCTCATATTCCCAGGTAAGCGGCGCGGATGCGCTCGTCGGCGATCAGTTCGGCGGCGGGGCCGGACATGGTGATGCGCCCCGTCTCCATGACATAGCCGCGATCGGCGACGGAAAGCGCGCCAAAAGCGTTCTGCTCGACGAGGAGCACGGTGACGCCGAGCGCCTTCATGCTCTTCACCACGTCGAAGATCTGCGCGACGAGGATGGGCGCAAGGCCCATGCTCGGCTCGTCGAGCAGCAGGCAGGAGGGGCGCGCCATCAGCGCGCGGGCGATCGCCAGCATCTGCTGCTGGCCGCCGGAAAGGCCGCCCGCCGCAAGGTTCCGCTTCTCCTTGAGGATCGGGAACATGGCGAAGGCGTCCTGCATGTCGCGGTCCACCTTCTCGTCGGCGAAGAGATAGGCCCCGAGGCGCAGGTTCTCCTCCACCGTGAGGTTGGAGAAGATCTGCCGCCCCTCCGGCGACTGCGAAAGCCCGCGCAGCACGCGGCGATGCGCCGGCACCGTCGTAAGGAGCTCCCCGCGAAACAGGATGGAGCCCGCCGAGACGGGCTGGATGCCGGAAAGGCATTTCAGCAGCGTCGTCTTGCCCGCGCCGTTCGCGCCGACCACGGTGACGATCTCGCCGGAGGCGACGTCGAGGTCGATGCCGTGCAGCACCTCGATGCGGCCGTAGCGCGAGCGCAGTCCCTCAACCGTCAGCATGTTTTTTCTCCGTCGCCTGGGCGCCAAGATAGGCTTCGATGACGCGCGGATCGCGCGAGATCGCCGCCGGCTCGCCCTCGGCGATCTTCTCGCCGTGGTCGAGCACCACGATATGGTTGGAGATGCGCATGACCATCTTCATGTCGTGCTCCACCAGCAGGATCGACACGCCCTCGGCCGCGACCTTGGCGATGAGATGGTCGATCTCCTCCGTCTCGACGGCGTTGCAGCCGGCGGCGGGTTCGTCGAGCAGCAGCACGCGCGGCTTCAGCGCCAGCGCGCGGGCGATCTCCAGCCGCTTCAGCGCGCCGTAGGAGAGCGAGCCGGCCTCCTGCTCGGCGGCCCGGCCGAGGCCGACCCGGTCGAGCAAAGCGCGGGCGCTCTCCTTGGACGCCGCGCTGCGCCGGCGCGCGGCGGGCAGCGAGAGGAGATCGGCGAAGACCGCGCCGCGCTCGTGCAGGTGATGGCCGACGACGGCGTTTTCCAGCACGCTCATCGACTGGAAGATCTGCAGGTTCTGGAAGGTGCGCGACAGGCCGCGCCGGGCGAGCAGGTGCGGCGGCATGCGCGTGACGTCCTCGCCGTCGAGCACGACGCGGCCGCGCGCCGGGGCATAGACGCCGGAGATCATGTTGAACAGCGTCGTCTTGCCGGCGCCGTTCGGGCCGATGACGGAGACGATCTCGCCGGGTTGCAGGCAGAAGCCGACATCGTTCACGGCGCGCAGGCCGCCGAAGTCGATGCCGAGGCCCTCGATCTGAAGCAGGCTCATTCTCCCCTCCCCCGGATGCCGCGCGCGATGGAGGGCAGGAGGCCCTCGCGCATGAAGATCATGACCAGCATCATGACGAGGCCGAGCATGAGCTGTTCGTATTCCTGGAAGATCGTCAGCACCTGCGGCAGCGTCGTCAGGATCGCCGCGCCGAGGATGGCCCCGAGCACGGAGCCGGCCCCGCCGAGCACCGTCATCGTGACCATCTCGATGGAATGCATGAAGCCGGCGACATCGGGCGTGATGAACTTGTTCTGCAAGGCCAGCAGCGAGCCCGAGACGGAGGCGTAGACCGCCGACAGCACGAAGGCGACGAGCTTGTAATGCGCGACGTCAATCCCCACCGTGCGGGCGGCGATCTCCGAGCCGTGCAGGGCGCGCAGCGCCCGGCCCGTCGGGCTGTGATGGAGGTTGAGCGCGAGCCATGCGCCGATCACCAGCACGAAGCCCGAGAAGGCATACCAGAACTCGGTGTTGGAGAGGTCGATGCCGATGCCCTTCAGGACGGCGCGAAGGCCGAGCTCCGGCACCGCCATGCCGTCCGGCCCGCCGGTCAGTCGCGCCTCGTTGGACAGCACCATGGAGACGAGGATGCCGAAGCCGAGGCTGGCGACGGCGAGGTAATAGCCCTTGAGCCGCAGGATCGGCCGGCCGACGAGATAGGCGATGGCGGCGGAAAGGGCGGCGCCCAGCAAGGCGGCGAGCGCCGGATGCAGGCCGAGATGCACCGGCGCGAGCGCGCAGGCATAGGCGCCGATGCCGGCGAAGCCCGCGTGTCCGAGGCTGATCTGCCCGGCATAGCCGATGAGGATGACGAGGCCCGTCACCGCAAGCCCGTTGACGAAGATCAGCGAGCCGACGCGGAAATAGTAGGACGACGGGAAGAAGACCGGCGCGATGGCGATGACCGCCGCGAGGATGAGGAGCGTGGTTGTCTTGCTGGAAAGCCGCATGGTCACACCCGATCCGTCGACTTGCGCCCGAACAGGCCCTGCGGCATGGCGAAGAGCACGGCGAGGATGACGACGAAGGCGGCCGCGTCCTTGTATTGCGAGCTGACATAGCCGGCCGTCGTCGCCTCCAGCACGCCGAGCAGCAGGCCGCCGACCAGCGCGCCCTTGGGATTGCCCATGCCGCCGAGCATGGCGGCGGCAAAACCCTTCAGCGCCAGCGCGAGGCCGACATCGTAGCTGGTCAGCGTGATCGGCGTCACCAGCACGCCGGCGAGCGCCCCGATGGCGGCGGACATGGCGAAGGAGAGCGTCATCACATATTTCGTGTTGATGCCGACGAGCTGGGCGGCGATGCGGTTGTTCGCCGTCGCCAGCACGGCGCGGCCGGTCAGCGTGCGCGTGAAGAACAGCCAGAGGCCGAGGAAGATCGCCAGCGCCCCGGCGATGACCCAAAGGCTCTGCGGCAGGATGGTCGCGCCGCCGATGAGGATCGGCCGGTCGCCGGAAAAGGCCGGGAAGCGATGGAGCTGCTTGTCGAAGACGAGCTGCGTCGCGCCGCGGATGAAGATCGACGCGCCGATGGTGATGATGATCAGCGAGACGACGGGCGCGCCCCGCGCCGGCTCGATGGCCAGCTTGTTGAGCGCGACGCCCGCCGCCGACGTCGCGAGAATGGCGATGAGCGCGGCGAGCGGCAGCGGCATGCCGGCCGCATGCGCGAAGAAGGTGATCATGCCGCCGAGCATGACGAATTCGCCCTGGGCGAAGTTCACGACGTCGGAAGCGTTGTAGATGATCGTGAAGCCGAGGGCGACCAGCGCATAGACCGCGCCGACCGTTATCCCGGACAGAAGGAATTGCAGGAGTTCGGGCATGGATGCCTCCGCTTCGCGCGACGTTTCCGCCGGCCCGCGCGCGAATGGCGCGGGCCGGCGGGCTGGATTACTCGACGATCTTCCAGCCGCCCTTTTCGATCTGGAGCATGCGGAAGGCCGACAGATCGAGGCCGAGGTGATCCTCCGCCGTCATGGTGACGGTGCCGGTCGTGCCGACGAGGCCCTTCGTCGCCTCGATCGCGTCGCGGATATCCGACGGCTCGGCCGTGCCGGCGCGCGCGATGCCGTCGACGAGGATGCGCAGCGCATCATGGGCATAGCCGCCGAAGGTCGAGACCGGCTTGCCGGTCGCCTTCTCGTAGGCCTCCTTGTAGGCGACGACGACGGCGCGCTGCGGATCGTTCTCCGGCAGCAGGCCGGCGACGAGCAGCGCCGTGCCCGGCAGGCGCACGCCCTCGGCGGCATCCGCGCCGGCAAGCTCGATGAAGCCGTCCGAGGCGACGCCATGCGACTGGTAGAGCGGCAGGCCGACGGCGAGCTGCGCATAGTTGCGCGTCACGATGGCCGGGCCCTGGCCGAAGCCGGGGTTGAGCACGGCCTGGATGCCATCCTTGCCCTTGATGTTGGTGAGCTGCGGCGTCATGTCGGCGTCGGTCGGGCCGTAGGTCTCGTCGGCCAGCACCTCGATGCCGTAGTCGCCGACGATCTCCATGCACTGCTTGCGCATCGACGCGCCGAAGCCGTCGGAGCCGGAGATCAGGCCGATCCTGGCGATGCCGGCCTTCTTCATGTCCTCGAAAATCTTCGCGCAGGCCATGCGGTCGGTGTGCGGCGTCTTGAAGGTATAGGGGCGGACCGGATCGATGATCTCGATGGCGCCGGCAAGCGAGATGAACGGCACTTCGGCATCCTCGAAGACCGGAATGACGGCCATGGAGGTGCCGGTCGTCGTGCCGCCGATCACCGCGACCACCTCGTCGTCCTCGACGAGGCGGGTGGCGAAGGTGCGCGCCTTGTTCGGATCGCCGCCGTCGTCATAGATGACGAGTTCGAGCTTCTCGCCGTTGACGCCGCCGGCCGCATTGATCTCCTCGACCAGCATCTTCAGCGTCTTCGCCTCGGGATCGCCGAGGAAGGAGGCCGGGCCGGTCTCCGAAACGGTCGCGCCGATCTTGATATCGGCGAGCGACGGCGTCGCAAGACCGAGGACGAGGGCAAGCGCGGTGGTGGCAAATGCGAATTTCATGTCGGTTCTCCTCCCAACAAGGACAAAGGGTTAAACGAAGGCTCCTCTCACGCCGCCGCGGGGCGGCGCCACATGACCACGCGGAACCGGTTCGCGACGAAGGCCGCGTCCGTCAGGCTGGCATTGCCCGCCGGATTGGCGCCGGTGACGTGGAAATCGCTGAAGGCGGCGCTCTGGTTCACATAGATGCCGCCCGTCAGGTTGACGGAAAGATTGACGCCCGCCGCGGCGAAGCGGTCGGCGGCGGCAAGGATATGCGCCTCGTCCGTCGCATAGAGCGCGGCGGTGATCGCGCCCTTGCGCTCGGCGAGCGCGGCGGCGCGGTCCACGCCGTCCTCGACGCCGTCGACCGCGACGACGAAGGCGATGGGGCCGAAGCGCTCCTCGGCATAGGCCTCGCCATCCGCCGCGTCGACGGCGAGGATCAGCGGCGTCGCGGTGCGCGCCTCGCCGAGGCCGTCCACCGGAGCGGAATCGCGCACGATGCGGCCGAGCGAGCGGGCCGCCGCGATGCGCTCCAGCGTCGCCGGATTGGCGATGGCCCCGCAGACGCCGGCCGCACGGGCCGGATCGGCCAGAAGACCGTCGACGGCGGCGGCGATGCCGGCCGCCACCTCGTCGAAGCTCTTGCGGCCCTCGTCGGTCTCGATGCCGCCGCGCGGGACGAAGATATCCTGCGGCGCGGTGCACATCTGGCCGGAATAGAGCGACAGCGAGAAGGCGATATTGCCGCACATGCCGGCAAAATCGTCCGTCGCGCCGATGACGATGGAATTGACGCCGGCCTCTTCGGTATAGACATCGGCATCGCCGGCGTTCTCACGCACCCAGGCGCCGAAACCGTTGGAGCCGGTATAGTCGACGATGGAAATGGCGGGGTGACGCACGAGGTCTTTGGTGATCTCGCAGCCGGGCGCGTCGGCGGCGAGCAGCACGATATCGGCGGAAAAGCCCTCTTCCGCCAGCACCCGCCGGGCGATCTCGACGGTGATGGCGAGCGGCAGGACCGCCGCCGGATGCGGCTTGACGATGACCGTGTTGCCGGTGGCGAGGCTGGCGAAGAGGCCTGGATAGCTGTTCCAGGTCGGGAAGGTGTTGCAGCCGATGACGAGCGCGACGCCGCGCGGAACCACGCGCCAGTGCTTCTCCATGACGATGGGCGCGCCCTTGCCCTGCGGCTTGGTCCAGATCGCCGTTGCTGGCGTGCGGGTCATCTCGGCATGGGCATAGGCGACCGCTTCGAGGCCGCGATCCTGCGCATGCGGGCCGCCCGCCTGGAAGGCCATGGCGAAGGCCTGGCCGGTCGTGTGCATGACGGCATTGGCCATCTCGAAGCTGCGGGCGTTGAGACGGGCGAGGATTTCGAGACAGATGCCGACGCGGACCTGCGGCGCGGCGGCGGCCCATTGCGGGGCGGCGGCGCGCGAGGCGGAAACGAGGCTTTCAACGGCGGCGGCGGGATAGGTGATGCCGAGGGACGGCCCGTAGGGCGAGACCTCCGCGCCGACGGACCCCTCCGCCGGATGGCCGGCCAGGACGAAGGGCTGGCCGAGCCGCGCCTTGTAGGCGGCAAGGCCATCGTCCTTGGCGCTCTCGCCGTATATCTTGCCGCTCGGCACTTCGGGATAGGCGGACCAGAAGTCGCGCCTGGCGGCGGCCTGCAAGGCTGCCTCCAGCGTCGGGCAATGGCGCTCGAAAAGTCCCGTCATGACTTGTTCCTCCCAGTCAGTGCTTTTATAATTGACTGACCGGTCGGTTTATGCAAGAGTTTTTTTACGGTCGCCATCGGGAACGGCGACGGGGAGGTACAATGTCCAATTCCGACACCATTCTGTCGGCGCTTGCCGATGGCGTTCTCACGCTCACGCTGAACCGCCCGGACAAGCTCAACGCCTTCAACGACGAGATGCATCTTGCGTTGCGCGCCGGCTTCGAGCGCGCCCATGCGGATGAAGCCGTGCGCGCGGTCCTGCTGACCGGCGCGGGCCGCGGCTTCTCGGCCGGCCAGGACCTCGGCGACCGCGATCCGAAGAAGGGCACGCCCGATCTCGGCCACACCATCGAGACCTTCTACAATCCGCTGCTGCGCCTGATCCGTAGCCTGGAAAAGCCGGTCGTCTGCGCCGTCAACGGCGTCGCCGCCGGGGCCGGTGCCAACATCGCCTTTGCCTGCGACATCACGCTCGCCGCCCGCTCCGCCCGCTTCATCCAGGCCTTCGCCAAGATCGGCCTCGTGCCCGATTCCGGCGGCACCTGGAGCCTGCCGCGCCTCATCGGCGAGGCGCGCGCCAAGGCGCTGGCGCTGACCGCCGAACCGCTCGGCGCGCAAACCGCCGCCGACTGGGGCCTCATCTGGCGCGCCGTCGACGACGACAGGCTGATGGAGGAGGCGACTGCGCTCGCCGTCCGCCTCGCCGCCGGCCCGACGAAGGGTCTCGGCATGACGAAGCGCGCCATCCAGGCCGCCGCCACCAATTCGCTCGATGCGCAGCTCGACCTCGAGCGCGATCTCCAGCGCGAGGCCGGCCGCAGCGCCGACTATGCCGAGGGCGTCTCCGCCTTCCTCGAAAAGCGCAAGCCGGAGTTCACGGGCAGATGAGCGCCGCCAGCCTTTCCCCCCAGGCTCTCGCCGAAGCCTGCGCCAGGGCGATGTGGGACGACGACAACGCCACCCGCCATCTCGGCATGGAGCTGGTCTCCGTCGCCCCCGGCGAGGCCACCATCGCCATGACCGTCACCGACATCATGACCAACGGCCACGGCACCTGCCATGGCGGCTACATGTTCACGCTGGCGGATTCGGCCTTCGCCTTCGCCTGCAACACCTACAACCAGCGCACCGTCGCCCAGCATTGCTCGGTGACCTTCATCGCGCCGGCTTTCAGGGGCGACCGGCTGACGGCCACGGCACGGGAGGTGTCGCGGCGCGGACGGGGCGGGATCTACGATATCCGCCTCACCAATCAGGAGGGCGAGCCTGTCGCGGAATTCCGCGGCCACTCGCGAACAGTCAAGGGCACCCATCTGCCGGAGTGAGGCAGAGGCCGGCACCATCCAGCATTCCCGGAGGAGACACGTTCATGGAAGACCTTTCGCCCCGCCCCGGAGACCTCGAACCGATCGAAACGGCCTCCCGCGACGAGATTTCCGCGCTCCAGCTCGAGCGCATGAAATGGTCGCTGACCCACGCCTACGAGAACTCGCCCTTCTACCGGCAGCGCTTCGACGAGGCGGGCGTGCACCCCTCTGAGCTCAAGACGCTTGCCGATCTTGCGAAATTCCCCTTCACCACCAAGAAGGACCTGCGCGACACCTATCCCTTCGGCATGTTCGCCGTGCCGCGTGAAAAGCTCGCCCGCATCCACGCCTCCTCCGGCACGACCGGCAAGCCGACCGTCGTCGGCTACACGGCGAGGGACATCGACACCTGGGCGACCGTCGTCGCCCGCTCGATCCGCGCCTCGGGCGGCCGGGCCGGCGACATCGTGCATGTCGCCTACGGCTACGGCCTCTTCACCGGCGGCCTCGGCGCCCATTACGGCGCGGAGAAGCTCGGCTGCACGGTGGTGCCGATCTCCGGCGGCATGACGGAACGCCAGGTCACGCTGATGCACGACTTCAAGCCGCGCATCATCATGGTGACGCCCTCCTATATGCTCTCCATCCTCGACGAGTTCCGCCGCCAGGGCGTCGACCCGCGCGAAAGCTCGCTCGCCGTCGGCATCTTCGGCGCCGAGCCCTGGACGAACGCCATGCGCGAGGAGATCGAGCAGTCCTTCGACATGCACGCCGTCGACATCTACGGCCTCTCGGAGGTCATGGGGCCCGGCGTCGCCAACGAATGCGTCGAGACGAAGGACGGCCTGCACATCTGGGAGGACCATTTCTACCCCGAGATCATCGACCCGGTGACGGGCGAGGTGCTGCCGGACGGCGAGATCGGCGAGCTGGTCTTCACCACGCTCACCAAGGAAGGCCTGCCGATCATCCGCTACCGCACGCGCGACCTGACGCGGCTGCTGCCCGGCACCGCCCGCTCCATGCGCCGCATGGAGAAGGTGACGGGCCGCTCCGACGACATGATGATCCTGCGCGGCGTCAACGTCTTCCCGACGCAGATCGAGGAGCAGATCCTCAAGTGCCACGGCCTTGCGCCGCATTTCCAGATCGAGCTGACCCGCAGCGGGCGCATGGACAACATGACCGTCCATGTCGAATGCACGCCGGAGGCGGCCGACGAGGGCGCGCGCGCCGGATCGGCGAAGGAGCTGGCCCACCACATCAAGAGCGTGGTCGGCGTCTCGACGAGGATCCTCGTGCACGAGCCCGGCGGCGTCGCCCGCTCGGAGGGCAAGGCGAAGCGGGTGGTCGACAACCGCCCGAAAGAATGAATGCCGGGATAGCCCGGCACCGGCTTGACTGTGTATAGGGAGGGACGGCCGCCCTCCCCGGCACGGCCAGGAGACCGGAGCAAGCAGAGCAGGACCCATGGCACGCACGCGCGCAAACGATTTCGAGGAAAAACAGCGTGGCATTCTGACAAGTGCCGCGGCGGTCTTCGCCGAGATGGGCATGGAGAAGGCCTCCATGTCGCTGATCGCCTCGCATAGCCATGTCTCCAAGGCGCTGCTCTATCATTACTATCCGAGCAAGGACGCGCTGATCTTCGACATCGTCCGCACGCATCTGACGGAGCTGGAAAGCGCCATCGAGGCGGCGGACCGCACCGATGTCGCGCCGCAGGAGCGCCTGCGCCTGCTGGTCAAGGCCGTGCTGAAGAACTACGAGGGCGCCGACAACGAGCACAAGGTCCAGCTCAACGGCACCAGCGCGCTCTCGCCCGAGCAGCTCGGCGAGTTGCAGGCCATCGAGCGCAAGATCGTCAAGCGTTTCTCCGGCGTCATCCGCGACATCAATCCCGATCTCGCAAAAGACCGCCCGCTGCTGATGCCCGTCACCATGTCGCTCTTCGGCATGATGAACTGGGTCTATATGTGGTTCCGCCCGGACGGGCCGATCACACGCGACCAATATGCCGACATCGCCACGACCCTGATCCTCGAAGGCGTCAAGGCCGTCGCCTAGCCGCTATCCGGCCGCTCCACATCCCTGCCCGTCTGCGCCACCGACTCCAGCCGTTCGGCGAATTCGCGCCGCAGCGTCCGGCGCAGCTCGGCCGCCCTGTAGCGGCGCATGTCCACGGCGTCCACCGGCCGAAGCTCGGGCACGCGCACCGGTTTTCCGCCATCATCCACGGCGACCATGGTGAAGTAGCAGGAATTGGTGTGCCGGCGGCGGCCGGAGCGGATGTTCTCCGCCTCGACGCGGATGCCGACCTCCATGGAGGTGCGCCCGGTATGGTTGATCGAGGCGCGGAAGGTGACGAGTTCGCCGACATGGATCGGCTCCTTGAACATCACCTGGTCCACCGAGAGCGTCACCGCATATTGCTGCGAATAGCGCGACGCGCAGGAGAAGGCGACGCGATCGAGCAGGTTGAGAGCGCCCCGCCATGGACCTTGCCTGAAAAATTCGCCATGTCCGGCGTCATCAGGACGGTCATCTCCAGACGGCGCGGGTCCTGCTCCATCGGCGTCACTCCCTCGTTTTCGCCACCATCGTCAGGACGTCGTATTGCGCGACGATGGCCCCCGCCTGGTTCGTCACCCGGCAGTCCCAGCGCACCTCGCCATGCTCGGCATTGGCGCGCGGATTGATCTCCTTGCAGGTGAGCTGCACCTGCAGCGTATCACCCGGATTGACCGGTGTCAGGAAGCGCAGGTTGTCGACGCCGTAATTGGCGAGGACCGGACCCGGCGCCGGATCGACGAAGAGGCCGGCGGCGAAGGAGACGATGAGATAGCCATGCGCCACGCGCCCGTCGAAGAACGGGTTGGCCTTGGCCGCCTCCTCGTCCATATGGGCATAGAAGGTATCGCCGGTGAAATTGGCGAAATGCTCGATATCCTCGAGCGTCACCGTGCGCTTTTCCGTGATCAACTGGTCGCCGATCCGCAGCTCCGCCAGCGACTTGCGGAACGGATGCTCGCCGCCCGCCCGCGCCTCCGCGCCCGGCATCCAGCGGCCGGTGACGGCGGAAAGCATGGTGGGCGCGCCCTGCACGGCGGTGCGCTGCATGTAATGCTTCACGCCGCGCATGCCGCCCAGCTCCTCGCCGCCGCCCGCCCGGCCGGGGCCGCCATGCACGAGGCCCGGCAGCGGCGAACCGTGGCCGGTGGAGGATTTGGCGCTGGCGCGGTTGCCGATCATCACGCGGCCATGGAACGGCGCGAGGCCGAGCACGACCTCCTCGGCGAAGCCCGCATCGTTGGTGAAGACCGAGGCGACGAGGCTGCCCTTGCCGCGACGGGCGAGATCGACCGCCTCTTCCGCCGTGTCGTAGGGCATGACCGTGCTGACCGGCCCGAAGGCCTCGACATCGTGGACGGCGCGCGCCGAGGCCGGCCTGTCGCAATAGAGCAGCACCGGATTGAGGAAGGCGCCGGCAACGGCATCGCCGGACTGGACGCTCGGCCTGTCCGGGTCGCCGGCGACGATCTCGGCGTCCACGGCAAGATCGCGGATACGCGCGCGGACCTCCTCGCGCTGGTCGAGGCTGGCGAGCGGCCCCATGCGCACGGCCTCGTCGGCGGGATTGCCGATGGCCGTCTTGGCCAGGCGCTCGCGCAGGCTCTCGATCAGCGCCTCGCTGTGGGCGCGGGGCGCGATGACGCGGCGGATCGCCGTGCATTTCTGGCCGGCCTTCACCGTCATCTCGCGGGCGACTTCTTTCACGAAGAGGTCGAACTCCTCCGTGCCGGGCGCGGCGTCGAGGCCGAGCACGGCGGCGTTGAGGCTGTCGGCCTCCATGGTGAAGCGCACGGAATTCTCGATGATCGCGCTGTGCGTCTTGAGCCGCCGGCCGGTCGCGGCCGAGCCGGTGAAGGTCACGGCGTCCTGGCCCTCGACATGGTCCAGCAGGTCGCCGACCGAGCCGCAGACGAGCTGCAGCGCGCCGTCCGGCAGGATGCCGGTCTCGACGATGCGGCGGACCATGAGCTCGGTGAGATAGGCCGTCTGGCTCGCCGGCTTGACGATGGCCGGAACGCCGGCGAGCAGCGTCGGCGCGAGCTTTTCCAGCATGCCCCAGCAAGGGAAGTTAAAGGCATTGATATGGACCGCCACGCCCTGAAGGGGGCTGAGGATATGCTGCGCGGCGAAGGTGCCGTCCTTGGAGAGCTGCTCCACATCGCCGTCGAGCAGCACGCGGGTGTTCGGCAGCTCCCGCCGGCCCTTGGAGGCGTAGGAGAGCAGCGTGCCGACGCCGCCCTCGATATCCACCCAGCTATCGGCGCGGGTCGCGCCGGTCGCGATCGAGAGGGCGTAGAACTCCTCCTTCTTCTCCATCAGCGCCTGTCCGAGCGCCTTCAGCATGGCGGCGCGCTCATGGAAGGAAAGACGCCGCAGCGCCGGCCCGCCCGTCTCGCGGCCATGGGCGAGGATCGCCTTGAAGTCGATGCCCGTCGAATCGATGAAGGCGACCGGTGCGCCCGTCGAGGCATCGAGCAGCGGCACGCCCTCCTTCGCCCCGGCGACCCACTGGCCGCCGACATAGCTTTCGAGCCGGCGCGGCCGGCTTGCCATGACGTTCATCTCATTTCCTTCCTATACATGCGATCCCCGACGGAAAACCGCTTCACACTTTTCCTGGGATCGCGTCAGTTCAATCCAAGCGCGGAAAGCTGCGCATCGACCTCCGCCCGCCATTCGGCGAGCAGGGTCTCGTTGGGCGTGTGCCTGAGGCCGAAACGCGACAACGTCTCGAAGCGCGCCGAGCCGGAATGGCCGAAGCTGGCGGCGACGCGCGGATACCAGTAGGCGACGGCGGCCTTCGCCTTCGCGCGGCCTTCCTCGTCGTCGACGATCCGCACGAGGCCGGCGAGGCCGAGCTCGGCATGGCGCGTCTCGCGCGGCAGGATGGCGCGGAAGACCTCGGCGAGCGGCTGGTACGAGACGCGCGACAGCTCTTTCAACTGCACGACGCTCGCCCGGCCCATCAGCACGTTCATCACGACGGCGTCGACCCAGCCCTCCAGCGGATAGTGGAAGACGGAAAGGCGCATGTCGCCGCCCTGCCGCACCGCGCCGATATCCGCCTCCCGGGAAAGCCGCGCCGCCCACGGGTGATGCACCGCATAGCGCCCGCCGTCCGCGCCGAAGGTCTCCATGACCCGCAGCACCTTGCCGGCATGGTCGGCCTTTTCCAGCACGATGCGGGCGGCGGAGATGCGCTCCTGGATGCCCGGCGCATCGTTGATCGTGTCGGCGAAGCCGGCGGAGCCGGCCAGCTCGCTGTCGACGAAGCTGGCGATCAGCCGCAGCAGCTCGCCGCGATAGCGCGGCGGCACATTGGCCGGCGACGACAGCACGCCGCCCTTGGCCAGATAATCCTCGATCGGCATCGTATCGGACATGTGGTTTCCCCCTACTGGTCGTAGCTGACGACGATGCGGTCGGTGAGCGGGTAGCACTGGCAGGTCAGCACATAGCCCTGGCGCACCTCGTAATCCTCGAGCGCGTGGTTGGTCTCCATCTCGACTTCGCCTTCCAGCACCTTGGCGCGGCAGGTGGAACAGACGCCGGCCTTGCAGGCATAGGGCGCGTCCATGGCGTTCTCCAGCGCGGCGTCGAGCAGGCTCTGGCCCTGCTTCGGGAACTTGAAGCTGCGCGTCGCGCCATCGAGCGTGACGGTCGCCTCGCAGGCCGCGCCGTGGTCCGCGCCGTTCGCCTGCTCGACCTTGCGCCGCGCCCGGCCGGGCTGCGAGGAGGCGAAGAGCTCGAACTTGATCTGCTCGTCGCGAAGGCCGTGCTCGCGCAGCGCCGCGGCGATCGCCAGCATCATCGGCTCGGGGCCGCAGATGAAGGCGGTCGAGATCGCCTTTATGTCGATCCAGCCCTTGAACAGCGCCGCGCATTTCTCGCCGTCGACGCGGCCGGTGAAGAGGTCGATGTCCTGCGCCTCGCTCTCCAGCACATGCAGCACGGAGAAGCGGCCGAGATAGAGGTTCTTCAGGTCCTCCAGCTCCTCGCGGAACATGATGGAGCTGATCTGCCGGTTGGCGTAGACCAGCGTGAAGCGCGCGCGCGGCTCACGCGAAAGCACCGTCTTGATGATCGACAGGACGGGCGTGATGCCGCTGCCGCCGGCAAAGCCGAGATAGTGCTTCGCCACCTCCGGCTCCAGCGCCGTGAAGAAGGCGCCCATCGGCGGCATCGCCTCCAGCGTGTCGCCGGCCTTCAGGTTCTCGTTGACCCAGGTGGAGAAGCAGCCGCCGTCGACGCGCTTGATGCCGACCTTCAGCACGCCCTCGTCCTTTCCGGCGCAGATCGAATAGGAGCGGCGCAGCTCCTCGTCCTCGAACCTGCGGCGGAAGGTCAGGTACTGGCCTTGCGTGAAATCGAAGACGGCGCGGTCCTCGTCGGACGGCCGGAGCGTCACCACGACCGCGTCGCGCGTCTCGCGGCGGATATCGGTCACGGTCAGGGGATGAAAACGTGCCATGCGCGGCCCTCCCAATGGGTCAGATGCACTTGAAGTAGTCGAACGGTTCCAGGCAGTCGGTGCAGCGATAGCTCGCCTTGCAGGGCGTCGAGCCGAACTGGCTGATCTTCTCGGTATGCGTCGATCCGCAGCGCGGACAGGCGATGGTCAGGTTCGAGCGGCCGGAAAGCCGGTCGATGCGTTTCATCAGCACACCGTCGGCGGCCGTGCCGTCGATGGGCGGGGCGATGCCGTAGGCCTTGAGCTTCTCCCGGCCCTCGGCGCTGATCCAGTCCGTCGTCCAGGCGGGCGAGAGCCGGCGCTCCAGCCGCACCTTGGAAAGCCCCCTTTCGGTGAGCGCCGTCTCGATATCGAGGTTGATCACCGTTGTGGCGGGACAGCCCGAATAGGTCGGCGTCACCGTCACCACCAGCGTGTCGTCCTGCCAGGCGACATCGCGGATGATGCCGAGATCGGTGAGCGAGATGACCGGGATTTCCGGATCCGGCACTTGCGCCAGCCAGTGCCAGACCTCATCGACCGAGGGACGCAGCGCCGGGTCCATCGCCGCCTCCTACCAGGTGCCGCCCGGATAGGCGCGCTGCAGGAACTGCATCTCGGCGAGGATGTAGCCGAGATGCTCGGTATGCACGCCGCGCCGGCCGCCCTTGTGCATGTAGCCGTCGGCGGGCCGCTTCAGCGTGGCCTCGGCCAGCGCCTCGGCGACGATCTCGTCCCAGCCGGCCTTGAGGCTCTGCGGGGCCGGGACGATGCCGGCCTCGACCAGCTCGCCGTCCATGGCGTCGCTCATGAACATCTCGCCGGTGAAGGGCCACAGCTCGTCCAGCGCCGCCTGCATGCGGCGATGGCTCTCCGCCGTGCCGTCGCCGAGCCGGATGATCAGGTCGCGGCTGCGGTCGAGATGGTAGGAGACCTCCTTGAAGGCCTTTTCCGCGATATCGGCGATGCGCGTGTCGCTCGAGTCCTTCAGCGCCTTCAGCAGCAGGTAATGCCAGGCGTCGAACAGGAACTGCCGCATCAGCGTCTTGCCGAAATCGCCGTTCGGGCGCTCGACCAGCAGGATGTTGCGGAATTCGTAGCCGTCGCGGAGATACGCGAGATCGTCGGCCGAGCGGCCCTTGCCCTCCGCCTCGCCGGCAAGGCCGAGCCAGAGCTGCGTCTGGCCGATCAGGTCGAGCGCGGTGTTGGCGAGCGCGATATCCTCCTCCAGCACCGGCGAATGACCGCACCATTCGGAGACGCGATGGCCGAGGATCAGCGCGTTGTCGCCGACGCGCAGCAGGAATTCGTGGAGCGCGGCCTGACGGGCCGCCGGATCGAGCGCCGCGGTCGCCATCACATATGCCCCACTTCGTCCGGAATGTCGAAGAAGGTCGGGTGACGATAGACCTTGGAGTTCGACGGATCGAACAGCGGCCCCTTGTCCGAGGGCGCGCTGGCGGCGATGTCGGCGGACTTCACCACCCAGATGCTGACGCCCTCGTTGCGGCGCGTATAGACGTCGCGGGCATTGTTGATCGCCATCTCGGCGTCGGGCGCGTGCAGGCTGCCGACGTGACGATGGTTGAGGCCGTGCTGACCCCGGATGAAGACTTCCCAAAGCGGCCATTCGCTGGACATGGTTCTCTCTCCCAAAACTGTTGGCCTGAACTTACTCGGCTGCGATCTTCGCGGCGGCGCGGCGGCTCGCCGCCTTTTCCGCATGGGCCGTCAGGCCGTCGCGGAACCAGGCGCCGTCGTCCCAGGCCGTCTTGCGGGCGGCGAGGCGCTCCGCGTTGCAGGGGCCGTTGCCGGCGATCACGTTGAAGAACTCTTCCCAGTCCGGCTCGCCGAAATCGTAGCCGCCCTTCTCCTCGTTCCACTTGAGGTCCGGGTCCGGCACGGTGAGGCCGAGATATTCGGCCTGCGGCACGGTCTGGTCGACGAATTTCTGGCGCAGCTCGTCGTTGGAGTTCTGCTTGATCTTCCAGGCCATCGACTGGGCGGAATGCACCGAGGCGTCGTCCGAGGGGCCGAACATCATCAGCGAGGGCCACCACCAGCGGTTCAGCGCATCCTGCACCATGGCCTTCTGGGCGGGAGTGCCCTTCACCATCTTCATCAGGGCGTCGTAGCCCTGGCGCTGGTGAAAACTCTCCTCCTTGCAGATCCGCACCATGGCCCGCGAATAGGGGCCGTAGGAACAGCGCTGCAACGGCACCTGGTTCATGATGGCCGCGCCGTCGACCAGCCAGCCGATCGCGCCGATATCGGCCCAGGTCAGCGTCGGATAGTTGAAGATCGAGGAATATTTCGCCTTGCCTGAATGGAGCTGCTCGTACATCTGGTCACGGCTGACGCCCAACGTCTCGGCGGCGCAGTAGAGATAGAGGCCGTGGCCCGCCTCGTCCTGTACCTTGGCGAGCAGGATGGCCTTGCGCTCCAGGGTCGGCGCGCGGGTGATCCAGTTGCCCTCGGGAAGCTGGCCGACGATCTCCGAATGGGCGTGCTGGCTGATCTGGCGCACCAGCGTCTTGCGGTAGCCGTCCGGCATCCATTCCTTCGGCTCGATCTTCTGGCCGGCGTCGATGCGCTCCTGGAAGGCGCGCTCCTGCGGGTCCATCTCGTCGAGTGAGCGGACGCGGGCGGCATCGGTCTTCACCATCTGGGCATACATGGTCTTTCCTCCTGTTTGCGGCGCGTCAGGCGCGTTCGAGAATGATGGCGATGCCCTGGCCGACGCCGATGCACATGGTACACAGCGCGTAGCGCCCGCCCTGGCGGTGGAGCTGGTAGGCGGCGGTGGTGACGAGCCGCGCGCCGCTCATGCCGAGCGGATGGCCGATGGCGATGGCGCCGCCGTTCGGGTTCACATGCGGCGCGTCGTCCGGCAGGCCGAGATCGCGCAGCACCGCGATGCCCTGCGAGGCGAAGGCCTCGTTGAGCTCGATCACGTCCATCTGGTCGAGCGTCAGCCCGGCGCGCTCCAGCACGCGGCGCGCGGCCGGCGCGGGACCGACGCCCATGATGCGCGGCGCGACGCCCGCCGCCGCCATGGCGACGATGCGCGCCTTCGGCGTCAGGCCCTGCGCCCTGGCGACGGCTTCGCTGGCGATGACGAGCGCCGCCGCGCCGTCGTTGACGCCCGAGGCGTTGCCGGCGGTGACGGTGAGGTCCGGGCCGTTGACGCCCCTCAGCTTGCCGAGCTGCTCCGCGCTCGTGCCGGGGCGCGGATGCTCGTCGCGGTCGACGACCAGCGGATCGCCCTTCTTCTGCGGCACATGGACCGGCACGATCTCCTCAGTGAAGATGCCGGCCTCGTGCGCGGCGGCCCAGCGGGCCTGGCTGCGGGCGGCGAAGGCGTCCTGGTCCGCGCGGCTGACGGCGAAGTCGGCGGCGACATTGTCGGCCGTCTCCGGCATGCTGTCGACGCCGAAGGCCTTCTTCATCCTCGGATTGACGAAGCGCCAGCCGATCGTCGTGTCATAGACCGCGTTCGAACGGGAGAAGGCGCTCTCGGCCTTCGGCATGACGAAGGGCGCGCGGCTCATACTCTCGACGCCGCCGGCGATGACGAAATCGCA
>JBDHSZ010000018.1:0-34242 GCA_039812945.1 Shinella sp. | reverse complement strand
CGACGGGCATGCGCATGGCGGCGACGCAGCCGGGCCATTTCACCGAAACCGAAATGGCAAGCCGCGTCATCGAGACCAGACCCACCGAGGAGATCGGCGTGCAGGAGTCCGGCAACACCGTCGGCCTTGCCGAGGAGCTCATGAAGGAGGGCCAGGTCAAGCGTGATTTCGAGTTGAATGCCGGCCTCGTAAAGGCCTTTCATCGCATGATGCTGATGACAGTCAGAAGGTAAGAAATGGATCCGCTCGTAGCTTCCTTGAAAGTCGCGGCCTCGGGACTTGAGGCGCAATCCACCCGCATTCGCATTGTTTCGGAGAACCTGGCGAATGCCCGCTCGACCGGCGATACGCCCGGCGCCGATCCGTTCCGCCGCAAGACCGTGACCTTCGCCGCCGAGCTCGACCGCGCGACCAACGCGGCGCTCGTCGAGGTGGAACGCCTCGGCGTCGACGAGAGCGACTTCTCGACCGAATACGACCCCGGCAACCCGGCGGCCGACGAGAAGGGCTTCGTCAAGATGCCGAACGTCAACGTGCTCGTCGAGATGGCCGACATGCGGGAGGCCAACCGCTCCTATGAGGCCAACCTGCAGAGCATCAAGCAGTCGCGCGACCTGATCAGCGCGACCATCGACCTCCTGAGGGCATCGCAATGATCGAGAGCATCAAGGGCGTCAACAGCCTCTTCTCCGACAGCGCGCTCACGGGCGTCGACGCCGGCGCTTCCAATCCCGTCTCCGCTGCCGCCGCGCAGGGAACCGGCACCCAGATGTCCTTCGCCCAGGTGATGGGCGATCTGGCGGGGGACGTGGCAGGCTCGCTGAAGCTCAGCGAGACCAAGTCCTTCGAGGCCATCCAGGGCAAGGCCTCCACCCGCGAGGTGGTCGATGCCGTCATGAACGCCGAACAGGCGCTGCAGACCGCCATCGCCATCCGCGACAAGGTCGTCACCGCCTATCTCGAAATCGCCAAGATGCAGATCTGAGGACCGGACATGAAAGCCCTTGCCATCGCCGCCACCGGCATGAACGCGCAGCAGACCAATCTCGAAGTGATCGCGAACAACATCGCGAACATCAACACGACCGGCTTCAAGCGCGCCCGCGCCGAGTTCTCCGACCTGCTCTACCAGACCGAGCGCGCCGCCGGCGTGCCGAACCGCGCCAACCAGGCGGTCGTGCCGGAAGGCGCCATCATCGGTCTCGGCGTGAAGACCGCCGCCGTGCGCAACCTGCATCTCCAGGGCGGGCTTGTCTCCACCGGCAACTCCTACGACCTCGCGCTGATCGGCCGCGGCTGGTTCCAGATCGAGGCGCCGGACGGCTCCACGCTCTATACCCGCGCCGGCGCCTTCAACACCAATGCCGAGGGCCAGCTCGTCACCCTCGACGGCTATACGGTCGTGCCCGGCCTCACCGTGCCGCAGGACGCGACGGAAGTGACCGTCACCAAGTCCGGCCAGGTCTTCGCCACCGTGGCGGGCCAGCAGCAGGAGCTCGGCCAGATCACGCTGGCGAACTTCATCAACGAGGCCGGCCTGGAGCCGCTCGGCGAGAATCTCTTCCGCGAGACCGCCGCCTCGGGCGCGGCCAATGTCGGCGCGCCGGACGAGGCGGGCTTCGCCTATATCCAGCAGAACTACCTCGAGGCGTCCAACGTCGATCCGGTCAAGGAAATCACCGACCTGATCTCCGCGCAGCGCGCCTACGAGATGAACTCCAAGATCATCCAGGCGGCGGACGAGATGGCCGCGGTGGTCAGCAAGAACCTGAGATAGCAACCGGACACGCGGGGAACATGATGTTTCGCCTGATAGCAGCTCTTCGCACCGCAGGGATCCGCTCGGCATTGCGCCGCGCGGCCCTTGCCGCGCCGGCCGTGCTGGCCGGCCTCCTTGCGGCCGATGCAGCCCTTGCCGACGCGCGCACCGCCGTCGTGCCCAAGCGAATCATCTATCCCGGCGAGGAGATCGACGCGAGCCAGCTCGAAGAGGTCGAGGTCACCAACCCGAACATCGTCAAGGGCTATGCGGACACCATTTCCGCCGTCAGCGGCATGGTGACGAAGCGCACGCTGCTGCCGGGCCGGGTCATCCTCGTCTCCGCCCTGCGCCAGCCCTTCGCCGTCTCCCGCGGCACCACCGTCCAGCTCGTCTTCGACGACGGCACGCTCGTGCTGCGCGCGGCGGGAACGCCCCTGCAGGACGCCGCCGTCGGCGAGCTCGTCAGGGTGCGCAACAAGGATTCCGGTGTGATCGTCTCCGGCACGGTCATGGCGGACGGAACCGTGCATGTGGTGGCGAAATGATGCAGTCCCTTCTCGCCCGCGCCGCCGCCGTCCTCGCCTGCCTGCTGCTCGCGGCGGGCCCGGCGCTGCCGGCCGCCCGCATCAAGGACGTCGCCTCGCTGCAGGCCGGCCGTGAGAACCAGCTCATCGGCTACGGCCTCGTCGTCGGCCTCCAGGGCACGGGCGACAGCATGCGCTCATCGCCCTTCACCGAGCAGTCCATGCGCGCCATGCTGCAGAATCTCGGCATCTCCATGGTCGGCACCCAGACGCGCGCCAAGAACATCGCGGCCGTGCTCGTCACCGCCAACCTGCCGCCCTTCGCCAGCCCCGGCAGCCGCATCGACATCACCGTCGGCTCGCTGGGCGACGCGACCTCGCTGCGCGGCGGCACGCTGGTGATGACCTCGCTGTCCGGCGCCGACGGGCAGATCTACGCGGTCGCGCAGGGCTCCGTCGTCGTCACCGGCATCAGCGCCAGCGGCGATGCGGCGAGCGTGCAGCAGGGCGTGACGACCGCCGGCCGCGTGCCGAACGGCGCGATCATCGAGCGCGAGCTGCCCTCGCGCTTCAAGGACGCCTCCGATCTCGTGCTGCAACTGCGCAATCCCGATTTCTCCACCGCCGTCGGCATGGCCGACGCCATCAACCGCTATGCGGCCGCCCAGTATGGCTCCCCGATCGCCGAATCGCGCGATTCCCAGTCCGTCTACATCGCCAAGCCGAAGATGGCCGATCTCGCCCGCCTGATGGCCGATATCGAGAACCTCGTGGTCGAGACCGACGCGCCGGCGCGCGTCGTCATCAACGAGCGCACCGGCACCATCGTCATCGGCCAGGACGTGCAGATCTCGCCCGTCGCCGTCAGCTACGGCACGCTCACCGTGCAGGTCAACGAGATGCCCGAGGTGGTGCAGCCCGAGCCCTTCTCCAAGGGCGTGACGGCCGTGCAGCCGCGCACCGACATCCTCGTGCAGCAGGAGGGCGGCAATGTCGCCATGCTCGACGGCTCCAGCCTGCGCTCGCTCGTCTCGGGCCTGAACAGCATCGGCGTCAAGCCGGATGGCATCATCTCCATCCTGCAGAGCATCAAGACGGCCGGCGCCCTCCAGGCGGAACTGGTGCTGCAATGATGAACATGCCCCTCTCCACCCTCGCAAGAAGGCTCGCCCTTCCGCTCGCCGGCGTCGTGATGCTGGCCATTCCCGGCGCCTTCGCCGAGGAGCGCCCCGTCATCATGACGACCAAGGCGAGCGCCGACGAGATCCGCGAATTCTGCACCAACATCGCCGACGCGGCCCGCGACCAGCGCTACCTGCTCCAGAAGCAGGAGCTCGAAAACCTGCAGAAGGACGTCGACGCGCGCATCAAGGTGCTGGAGGCCCGCCGCGCCGAATACGAGGACTGGCTGAAGCGCCGCAACGACTTCCTGAAGTCCGCCGAAGGCGGCCTGGTGGAGATCTATCGCAAGATGAAGCCGGATGCCGCGGCCTCGCAGCTCGCCGAGCTCGACCCGGAGATCGCCTCGGCCATCGTCATGAAGCTGCCGCCGCGCCAGTCGAGCACGATCCTCGGCGAAATGCCGGCCGACAAGGCCGCCGTGCTCACCCGCATCATCGCCTCGGCGAGCGACCCGAACACCTCGAAGGACCCGTCATGAAGAAGACCGCCTCCGCACTCGCCGTCGCGCTGGCCTTGTCGGGCTGCAGCAGCCAGGCCGTCAAGGAGATCGGCCGCGCGCCGGCGATGAGCCCCATCGGCAGCGGGCTCAACTATGCCGAGACGCCGCAGATGGCGATGTATCCCAAGCAGCCGCGCACGGCGGCCTCGGGCTATTCGATCTGGAGCGACCAGCAGTCGGCGCTGTTCAAGGATTCGCGCGCCTTCAAGGTGGGCGATATCATGACGGTCAATATCCGCGTCAACGACAAGGCGAGCTTCGACAACAAGACCGACCGCTCGCGCACCAACAAGAGCGGCATCAATTTCGGTCTCAGCGGCTCGACGGCCAGCAGCAGCGTCGACGCCGAGGGCGATCTCGGCTTCGGCTCCTCGACGAGCACCAAGGGCAACGGCTCGACGGAGCGCTCGGAGAAGCTGAACCTGCTCGTCGCGGCGGTCGTCACAGGCGTCATCGAGAACGGCAACCTGCTCATCAGCGGCTCGCAGGAGGTCCGCGTCAACCACGAGCTGCGCATCCTCAACGTCGCCGGCATCGTGCGGCCGCAGGATGTCGACGCCAACAACCAGATCTCCTACGAGCGCATCGCGGAAGCCCGCATCTCCTACGGCGGCCGCGGCCGCCTGACCGAGGTGCAGCAGCCGCCGTGGGGCCAGCAGGTCGTCGATCTGTTCTCGCCGATCTGACGATCCCGATCCCTCCAGCACGGCAGAAGAACATGGCGGACGAAGAACAGGGCACCGAGAAGAAGAAGCCTTCGCTGGTCATCACCATCGCGGTCGTCGCGGTGCTGACGCTGCTCGCCGGCGGCGGCGGCTGGTTCGTCGGCAACATGCTCGCCCCGCCCCCGGCCGAACAGCCGGAGGAGGCGGCCAAGGCCGCGCCCGCGGGCGAGGGCGGCCATGGCGGCGGCGGGAAGGCCGAGGCGGGGGAGATCCCGCACGTCTCCACCGAGGCGAACGGCATCGTCCTGCTCGACCCGATCACCAGCAACCTCGCCTATCCCTCGGACAACCGCGTGCGCCTCGAAGTCGCGCTGATGTTCAACGGCGCGCCGGACGTGGCGCTGGCCGAGGAGATCCACCAGGACATCATGGCCTATATGCGCACGGTCTCGCTGCAGCAGGTGCAGGGGCCGCGCGGCTTCCAATATCTCCGGGAAGACCTGCAGGAGCGGGTTGACCTCAGGTCCGAAGGGCGCGTAACCAACGTCATGTTCCGCACCTTCGTGATCGAATGATTCGAGCCTTCCTGACCTTCGTCGCCTTGATGGCGATGACCGGCGCCGCCTACGCCCAGCAGCAGTTCCAACTGCCGGGCGATCTGCTGAGCGCGCCCGTCGACGGCTCGGTCGCCTCCTGGATCATCCGCACCTTCGGGCTGCTCACCGTGCTTTCGGTCGCGCCCGGCATCCTCATCATGGTGACGAGCTTTCCGCGCTTCGTCATCGCCTTCTCGATCCTGCGCTCCGGCATGGGGCTCGCCACCACGCCGTCGAACATGATCCTCGTCTCGCTGGCGCTGTTCATGACCTTCTACGTCATGGCGCCGACCTTCGACCGCGCCTGGCAGACCGGCGTCGAGCCGCTCATCGCCAACCAGATCGACGAGACCGAGGCGGCAAAACGCATCGCCGAGCCCTTCCGCGCGTTCATGGTGGCCAATACCCGCGACAAGGACATCGAGCTCTTCATCTCGCTCGCCGAGGAGCGCGGCCAGACGGTGGTTCAGGGCAATGTCGCGGACCTGCGCGTCGTCATCCCCGCCTTCATGATCTCGGAGATCCGCCGCGGCTTCGAGATCGGCTTCCTCGTCGTGCTTCCCTTCCTCGTCATCGACCTGATCGTCGCCACCATCACCATGGCCATGGGCATGATGATGCTGCCGCCGACCTCGATCTCGCTGCCCTTCAAGATCCTGTTCTTCGTGCTCATCGACGGCTGGAACCTGCTCGTCGGCAGCCTCGTGCGATCCTTCAGCTAGGCCGCCTTTACCGGCCGTTAACCATGAATCCCGGTGTGTCGAAGTCGAATTGCCGATTTAATCAGTTGGCAAGGAATGACTGCGAGTTTTGTCATGACACGACGGGTTTGGTCCCTCCGAAACGCTGGAGGAGCCGAGTTGGCATGACGCCGAACCGCCGTAACCGGTAAGTTCTTTTGAGTCCGGTATGTCCCCACCAGTTTTTCGTTCAAAGGGACAACGATAATGACGAGCATCCTCACCAACGCAGCAGCCATGTCTGCCCTCCAGACGCTGCGCTCCATCAACAACGGCATGGAAGACACCCAGGCGCGCGTTTCCTCGGGCCTGCGCGTTGGCAGCGCTTCCGACAACGCCGCCTACTGGTCGATCGCGACGACCATGCGTTCGGACAACATGGCCCTCTCCGCCGTCCAGGACGCCCTCGGCCTCGGCGCGGCGAAGGTGGACACCGCCTATGGCGGCATGGAATCGGCCATCGAAGTCGTCAAGGAAATCAAGACGAAGCTGGTTGCGGCCCGCGAGCCCGGCGTCGACAAGACGAAGATCCAGGAAGAAATCACCCAGCTCCAGGACCAGTTGAAGAGCATTTCCGAATCGGCTTCCTTCTCCGGTGAAAACTGGCTCCAGGCCGATGTCAGCAACGGCAGCGGCGCCGCAGCCAATATCACCAAGCAGATCGTCGGTTCCTTCACCCGCGATGCCAGCGGCAACGTCTCGGTCAAGCTGATCAACTACGAGCTGAGCGGCAACACCGTCCTGTTCGACACCGATGCGACGGCTGGCGGTACGGAGAAGCTCGGTATCCTCGACAGGAACTACAATGTGACGACCGGCGCCAACGTCAAGCTTGACGTGAACGTCAACGGCGAGGTCTCGAACCATACCGTCGCGGCCTACAACATCGACAGCATTCTCGGTGAGCAGGCAGCAGGCGCCACGGTGACCTTCGACGGCAACGCTGTCGAGATCGCCGGCAGCACCGGTATCCTGGCCAACGGCCACTACGTCAAGATCGACGACAGCAACTGGGTGAAGGCAACGCAGTTCACCGACTCCGACACCGGCGGTCAGGAAGCGGCCTATGTCAACGGCGGCAACTACTACACCGTCGATACGACCAACGCCCCGGGGACCACGAAGGTCGGCTACACGGTCGCCGGCGATGTGGCCAGCAGGATCACGATCAACAAGAACACGACCGGCACGCAGCTCGACGAGATGATCCAGGTCGTCGACCAGGCGCTCGGCGACATGACGAGCGCCGCGGCTGAACTCGGCTCGATCTCGATGCGCATGGAACTGCAGGAAGACTTCGTCTCGAAGCTGAGCGATGCGCTCGACAAGGGCGTCGGCCGTCTCGTCGACGCCGACATGAACGAGGAATCGACCCGCCTGAAGGCGCTGCAGACCCAGCAGCAGCTCGCCATCCAGTCGCTGTCGATCGCCAACTCCTCGTCGCAGAACGTCCTGTCGCTGTTCCGCTAACGGAACCTGGAAACTGGAAGGGCGGACGAAGGCTGATCGTCCGCCCGCCATTGGGGCCGCCCTCGCAAGAGGGCGGCCTTTTCGTTTTCTTAAGGTTTTCCTGCCACGCGCGCGCACGCGGAGAGCGAAAAATAAATCGGCCGGGTGCGGAAATTCCGGCGCGTTTAGCAAAACATTAACCACGTTGGCATTAGCTGAGCCTATCGAAGTGGTGAGCTAATCCTTGGGAATTCAAGGATTTGGCAAGCATGATGCTGACTGCCGCTCCCGGTGGAATCCGGAATGCCCTTCCTTCATCAGCCATCAAGGGGCACTGTATCTATGACCAGCATTTTGACTAACGTCGCGGCTATGACCGCCCTCCAGACCCTGCGCTCGATCGGCGCCAGCATGGAAGACACTCAGGCACGTGTATCGTCGGGCCTTCGTGTTGGTGGTGCTTCCGATAACGCTGCCTATTGGTCGATCGCAACGACCATGCGCTCCGACAACATGGCGCTTTCCGCCGTCCAGGACGCCATCGGCCTCGGCGCCGCCAAGGCGGACACGGCCTATGCCGGCATGGAATCGGCCATCGAGGTCGTCAAGGAGATCAAGGCGAAGCTGGTCGCCGCCCGCGAGCCCGGCGTCGACAAGACCAAGATCCAGGAAGAAATCAGCCAGCTCCAGGACCAGTTGAAGAGCATTGCCGAGTCGGCTTCCTTCTCCGGTGAGAACTGGCTCCAGGCCGACATCAGCGACGGCGCCGGTGCCGCCGCCAGCGTCACCAAGCAGATCGTCGGCTCCTTCACCCGCGACTCCAGCGGCAATGTCTCGGTCAAGCTGATCAACTACGAGCTGAGCGGCTCCACCATCCTGTTCGACATCGACCCCACGGTCGGCGGTCCGAAGCTCGGCATCCTCGACAAGAACTATACCGTGACGACCGGCGCGAACGTCAATCTGGACGTGAACATCAACGGCGAGGTCCGGAACTACAACGTCGCCGCCTACAGCATCGACCAGATCCTCGGCGAACAGGCCGCGGGCGCCACGGTGGACTTCGACGGCAACGCCGTCGAGATTTCCGGCAATCAGGGTATTCTGGACGACGGTTTCTACGTCAAGATCGACGGCAGCAACTGGGTGAAGGCGAACCAGTCCGACTCCGACACCGGCGGCCAGGAAGCGGCCTATGTCAACGGCACCAACTACTACACCGTCGATACGACCAATGCCCCGACGTCGACGACGGTCGGCTACACGGTTGCCGGCGACAACGCCATCACGATCGCCACGAACACGCCGGCCACGACGCTCGACGAGATGATCCAGGTCGTCGACCAGGCGCTCGGCGACATGACGAGCGCCGCCGCGGAGCTCGGCTCGATCAAGATGCGCATCGACCTGCAGGAGGACTTCGTCTCGAAGCTGAGCGACGCGCTCGACTCCGGCATCGGCCGCCTCGTCGATGCCGACATGAACGAGGAATCGACCCGCCTGAAGGCGCTGCAGACCCAGCAGCAGCTCGCCGTCCAGTCGCTGTCGATCGCCAACTCGGCTTCGGAAAGCATCCTCACGCTCTTCCGTTGATCGCAAGACGCATCGGTTTTATGGAAGCCCCGGTTCCGCCGGGGCTTTCGCCGTTCAGAGGGGAGGGGTCAGGAAGGCCGGCATGGCTGCGTTCTCCGCCCTTCGCGCCAGATAGAGCCTCGCCGTGTCGAGCGCCTCGCGGATCGTCACGTCCATGTCGAGATAGCGGTAGGTTCCCAGCCGTCCGACGAAGGTCACCCCCGCCTCCCGTCCGGCGCGCGCGACATAGTCGGCGAGCTGCGCCTTCTCCCTGACGAGGCGGATCGGATAGTAGGGGATGTCGCCGGGCTCGCAGGCGCGGGAGAATTCCCGGTAGCAGACCGAGCCGTCATGCTCCTCCCAGGGCGAGAAATGCTTGTGCTCGGTGATCCGCGTATAGGGCACAGAGGCGTCGCCGTAGTTCATCACCGCGCAGCCCTGGTAGTCGCCCTGATGGGTGAAGCGCTCGAAATCCAGCGTGCGGTAGCCGAGGCGGCCGAGCTCGTAGTCGAAATAGCCGTCGAGCGGGCCGGAATGGAAGACATGGGCGAAGCCGGCCCGCTCTTCGCGCCGGAAGGTCGTCTCCAGCCGCACCGTGATGTTGGGGTGGTCGAGGATGCCGGCGATCATCGCCGTATAGCCGTTCTCCGGCATGCCCTGGTACTTGTGGAAGAAATAGTCGTCCTCGTAGTTGAAGCGCACCGGCAGGCGCTTGAGGATCGATGCCGGCAGCGCGCTCGGCGCGCAGCCCCACTGTTTCTGCGTATAGAACTTGAAGAAGGCCTCGTAGAGGTCGCGCCCGACGAAGCGCAGCGCCTGTTCCTCGAAGGTCTGCGGATCGGCGATCGTCCTGTCGGCCTGCGCCTCGATGAAGGCGCGCGCCTCCTCCGGCCGGAAGCACTTGCCGAAGAACTGGTTGATCGTGTGCAGGTTGACGGGAAGCGAGTAGACTTGTCCGCCGCTCGTCGTCTTGACGCGGTTCTTGTAGGGCCGGAAGGCGGCAAAGCCGTTCACGTAATTCCAGACTTCGGCGTCGTCGGTGTGGAAGATGTGCGGGCCGTAGACATGCATCATCACGCCCGTCGCGCCGTCGCGCTCCGTATGGCAATTGCCGCCGACATGCGCGCGCGCATCGACGATCTCGACCCGGTGGCCCGCCTGCGCCAGCTCGCGGCCGATGACGGCGCCGGAAAGGCCCGCGCCGACGATGAGGATGGGGTCGCCTGCCGTCATGGTCCTTCGCTCCGCTCCCTGCTTGCCCTGGGGCCGCAGCGGTCGTAGCGGGGCTGGCTTGTCCCGGCCTTGCCGGGATTTAACCGAAAATTAACGATCGCCGATTAACCCTTGCCTTACCGGGAGTAGTATGCCGATAATGACGCTTCGCCGGAAGGCTGCCGGCGCATTCGCTTCCAAACGGGGTTTCCCGTCCTCAGCGCAGGGTTTTGAAGCCGCCGGCTTCGAATGCATGATGCCCCTCCCGCGCGCGGCTCGTCGAGCCATGTATCTCCAATCGTCTCCGACGTTTCCGCGGTATTCCGGAAGGTAGCCATGACCTCGACCGTTTCCTCGCTCTCCACCGGCCAGATCCGCGCTCTCTCCACGGCCGCGATCAAGGCCTGGACCGGAGAGGACGTGGCCGCGCTCAGCGCGGACCAGCTCGCGGTGATGAACGCGCGGCAGCTCGGAAGCATCGATGCGGGCCATGTCGGCTCGCTGACGACGGCGCAGCTCGGCGGCGTATCGGCCCGCGCCATGGTCGGCCTGACGGCGGACCAGCTCGCCGTGCTCACCGGATCGCAGATCCAGGTCCTGTCCACCGAGCAGGTCGCCGCGCTCTATTCGCAGCAGCTCGCCGCGCTCGATCCGGCGCAGATCGAGTTCTTCGACAGCGCGCAGATCGCCACCTTCAATGCCAGCGACATGCGGGGCCTGTCGGCCGACGCGCTTGCGACCTTCACCGACGACGAGCTGAAGGCGATCGACCCGAAGGCCCTGGTCGGCCTTTCCGCCGAAACGATCGGCGCCTTCGCGCCGGAGAAGCTCGCCGTGCTGACCACGGCGCAGGTCGCGACCCTTTCGTCCGCCCAGCTCGCCGCTCTCAGCCCCGCGCAGGTCGGCGGGCTGACCGACGCGCAGCTCGGCGCCCTCACCGGCCGCCAGTCGAGGGGTCTCGACCTGACGGCGCTCTCGATCCCCCAGACCGCGAAGCTCTCGACGGAATTCATCGCCTCCCTGCGCAGCGACAAGATCGCCACGCTCTCGGCCGACCAGGTGGCGGGCCTGACGGCCGGCCAGCTCTCGTCCATTTCCATCGCCGGCGTCGCCGGCCTCGAAGGCGAGGACATCGAGGCGCTTTCGCCCGCCAGGATCGCCAGCCTCGATCCGCGCACGCTGGCGCGACTGTCGACGGAGGCCGTCGCCGCCTTTTCCACGCTGCAGGTCGCCGCGCTGACGACGGCGCAGGTCGCCGCGCTCTCGGCCCCGCAGATCGCCGCCCTCGATGCCGATCAGGTCGGCGCGCTGACGGCCGGGCAGGTCGGCGTGCTCACCGCGCGCCAGGCCAGCGGCTTCGACACGACGAAGCTCTCGACCACCCAGATGGCCGACCTTCCCACGGCCTTCATCGCCGGGCTGAGAAGCAACCAGATCGCCGCGCTCTCCGCCGATCAGGCGGCGGCCCTGACGAGCGGGCAGGTCGGCGCGCTCTCGGCGGCGGCCGTTTCCGGCTTGCAGGCCGAGGACATCGAGACCTTCACGACCGACGAGATCAAGGCCATCGCCCCGCGCAACCTTGCCCGCCTCGCTCCCGCGGCCATTTCCGGCCTGACCACGCTGCAGGTCGCCGCGCTGACGACGGCGCAGGTCGCCGCGCTGTCCTCCGCGCAGGTCGCCGCGCTCTCCTCCGAGCAGGTCGGTGCGCTGACGCTCGGCCAGGTCGGCGCGCTGACCGCCGCCCATACCGGCGGCCTCGACCTTGCCAAACTGTCGACCGACCAGACCGCCAACCTGTCGACGGCCTTCATCGCCCGCCTGACCAGCGACAAGATCGCCGCGCTTTCCGTCGGGCAGGTCGAGGCGCTGACGAGCGACCAGATCGCCGCGTTCTCCGTCCTCGCCGCCGCGGGCCTTGCAGCCGAGGACATCGAGACCTTCTCGACCGCCGAGATCGCGCGTCTCGATCCGCGCGCGCTTAGCCGCCTTTCCGTCACCGCCGTCGCGGCGTTGTCGACGCCGCAGATCGCCGCGCTTTCGACGGGGCAGGTCGCCGCGCTCACCTCCGCGCAGCTCGCCGCCCTCGATGCCGGGCAGGTGGGCGCCCTGACGACGGCGCATGTCGGCGCCCTCAACGCGCGGCAGGCCGCCGGCCTCGACATGAGCAAGCTGTCGACCGACCAGACCGCCAGCCTGTCGACCGCCTTCATCGCCGGCCTCAAGAGCGCCCAGATCGCGGCGCTCACCTCCGCGCAGACGGAGGCCCTGACGAGCGGCCAGATCGCGGCGCTGTCGGCGGCCGCCATTTCCGGCCTGCAGGGCGAGGATATCGCCACCTTCACCACCGCCGAGATCAAGGGCATCAAGCCGGCCATGATCGGGCGGCTGTCCACCGGGGCCATCGCCGGGCTGACGGACGACCATATGAAGGTGCTGACGACGAGCCAGATCGCGGCGATGTCGGCGGCGCAGATCGCCGCCCTGTCCCCGGCGCAGATCGATCTTCTCGACGCCACGCAGATCGGCGCGCTGACCGGCAGGCAGATCGCCGCGATGCTGCTGGAGGATATCCAGACCTTCACGACGGACGAGATCGCCGCGATCGACACGCGGGCGATCAGAGGCATCTCCGCCCAGGTCCTCGCCGGCCTGACGAGCGGGCAGCTCGACAGCATCACGACCGCGCAGGCGAAAGCGATGACCAACGAACAGGTCAACGCGGTGATCGCGGCCTACGCCGAATTCGGCGCCTGATCCATCGCGCGACGAACGGAACGGAACGGGGCGGCGCCCGCGCGGCTCCATGCATCGCCATACCGCATCCCGGCATCCGCCGGGGCGCGCTTGCCCCGCGCGCGATGCTCCCCAAGGGCGAACGCTAAAATCCACGATACACTTTTAGCGCGGCATTAACCCAAAATTAAAAGCTAAAGAATAGTCTCCTCATGAACGCGGAAATCCCTCGCGGACCAGGGGTTCGAAGATGTTTTCGAACCCGCCCGGCAGAAGCCGGCATCGGTTGAGGGACGATCGCATTCAGGGGCGTGGGGATCAGAGACATCGGTGCTCTGTGTGCATGATGCCATTCCGCTTTGCTGGCTCGCGCGAGCCATGTTTCACCTAGCATCAGCGCCGATCAAGGGCGCTATCGGACCTCGGGGTGCCCGCGATGGCGCCCGCAAGGCCGGTGGCGCTGTGCCATGCGCGGGGATTTCGCCATCCCTGCCGTGAAGCCTCCCGGATTTTCGGACGTGCGGCGGTGATTTGCGTCTGCCAACATCAATCCTGGGGTATATTCATGACCGGTCTCACTTCATTCATCAGCAACCTGTCCACCACGCAGGTCAAGGGTCTTTCCAACGCAACGATCACGTCGCTGGAGACCGAGCATCTCGGCGCGCTCAGCTCCGCGCAGGTGAAGGTCCTGTCGGCCGCGCAGTTCGCCGCCATCGATGATCCGGACGAATATGCCGATCTGAAGGTCAGCGCCCTTTCGAGCGCCGTGCTTGCCAGCCTGACCGTCGGCACGTTCACGACCCTTTCGACGACGGCGACGGACAAGCTGGTGGCAAGCCAGATGGCCAGCCTTTCGACCGATATCGTCAGCGGGCTCTCGACCGCCGACATCGACGCTCTTGGCGACACCGTCGCGGGCTTCAGCTCCAAGCAGATCGCCGTTCTGGCCGGCGGCAAGTTCAGCGACACCTCCATTGCGCATCTCACGTCCTCCCAGGTCTCGGCCTTGAGCTCGACCCAGGTCGCCGCCCTGGGCGACTCGGTCGCCGCCGCTCTGACGGCCGACCAGCTCAAGGGCCTGAGCGCTGCCGGCGCCGCGGGCTTCGAGGCGCAGGATATCGCAGCGCTCTTCAACGACGCGACGAACGGCGCAGCCAATGTCGCCGCGCTCAGCGCCAAGGCCGTCGCAGGCCTGTCCGCCCCCAGCATCACGGCGCTCGACGCCGTCGGCGGCGGCGCGCTGTCGGTAGACCAGATCAAGGCGCTCACCACCGCTCAGACCGCTGTCCTCACGGCGGACGAGATCGGCGGCTGGGACCAGGCCAGGATCCAGGCCCTGTCGGCCAAGCAGCTCCAGGTCATGAACCTCGCCGCGCTCGACGCAGGCCAGGCTTCCAAGCTGCTCACCTCGCAGATCGCCGCGCTGAACGACACGCAGATCGCCGCCGTCCACGTAGACGGCTTCAAGGAGTGGGATGCCGGCCAGCTCGGCGGCATCAGCGCCATCGGCATCAAGGGCCTGACCCCCGGCCAGCTCGCCGAACTCGACGACGCCGACATCAACGCCCTCAACACGAAGGCCTTCGCCGCCCTGGACGCGACCCTGTTCGCCGGGCTCGACGCCGACGCCATCATCGCCAAGCTCGGCGATGCGCAGGTCAAGGCGCTGTCGGCCGCCCAGATCGACGCCATGACCGGCCCGCAGGCCACGGCTCTGACCGATCACCAGGTCGGCCTCCTGTCCTCGGCCCAGATCTCGGCCTTCAAGGACGACATCATCAAGCTCTTCACCGACGGCGACTTCGCGAAGATCTCGAACGATGCCCTGAAGGGCCTGCAGCAGAACGACTTCATGTCGCTGACGGACGCCCAGCTCGACGAGCTGACGAACGGTCGCCAGGACAAGTTCAACGACAGCCAGGTGAGCTGGATCGTCGCGGCCTATCTGGACCAGACCAGCGAAGGCCCGTAATCGGAACGGCGCGGCTTCGGCCGCGCCGCATCCTCTCGACGGAACATGCAGACGGGCGGCGCATCGGCGTCGCCCGTTCGCGTTTCAGCCAGCTCCGCGCAAGGCAGGCGGGCAATAAGCGCATTGTGTTTCACTGCGCCCGCAAGTCCTGGCTGTTCGTCGGAGGAATCCCATGAATGCAAAGAACGATCCGGTTTCCGATCCGGCCTCGCCCCTCGTCAGCGTGTTCCAGCGGGCTCGCCGCCAGCAATTGTCGCTGGCCGACCTGATGCAATCGGCCGAGACCCTCACCGCGGCGGGGCTCGCCGCGCAGGCCATCGACCTCTACAAGACCTGGATCGCCTTCAACGAGGCCAATCCCCTCCTGCATCTCGCCTGCTTCAACTATGCCGTCGCGCTGCGCCAGTCGGGCGACGTCGTCGGCACGATCCATGCGCTGCAGGCCGGCCTCCGGCAGAACCCGGCCTTCGGCCCCGCCCATGTCAATCTCGGCCGTGCCTTCGAGGATTGCGGCCAGATCGACCAGGCCGTGCGGCAATGGATGACCTTTGCCGAAGCCACCGCCGAGATCACGCCGGACAAGATCGGGCATCGCCTGATGGTCCTCCAGCATACCGGCCGCGTGCTCGAGAATGCCGGCCGGCTCGAGGAGGCGGAGGCCATCCTGTGGCAGGCGATCGAGCTGCAGCCGATGAAGCCGGAGGCGGCGCAGCACTGGCTGTCGATCCGCCAGCATCTGTGCAAATGGCCGGTCGTCACCCCCTCGGCCCATGTCACCCTCCGCCAGCTCACCGACGCCCAGTCGCCGCTGACGCTCGGCTGCTATGCCGACGACCCGCTCTTCCAGCTCGCGCGCGCCTATCGCTACAACAGGACGCTGGTCGGCCGGCCGGAGACCGGCGGCGTGCCGCGCAGGCCCGTGCGCATGAAATCGGCGAGCGGCCAGCGCCTGCGCATCGGCTACGTCTCCTCGGACCTGCGCCAGCACGCGGTCGGCTTCGCGCTCAGCGAGGTCCTGGAGCTGCACGACAAGGAGAAGGTCGAGGTCTTCGCCTATTATTGCGGCGATCCCTGCACCAACGATCCGACCCAGGACAGGATCAGGGCGGCCGTCGATTGCTGGCGCGACATCGCGGCCCTCGGCGACGTCGAGGCGGCCCGGCTGATCGCGGACGACGAGATCGATATCCTTATCGACGTCAACGGCTACACCAAGCATGCCCGCACGGCGATCTTCGCTTATCGCCCGGCCCCGGTCATCGTCAATTTCTGCGGCTATCCGGGCTCCATGGCGAGCCCCTACCACCAGTACATGATCACCGACGGCTACATCATCCCGCCGGAAAGCGAGATCTACTATACGGAGAAGGTCCTGCGCATCGCCTGCAGCCAGCCGGTCGACCGCAAGCGTGAGATCGCGCCCCGCCCCGGCCGGGCGGAAGCCGGCCTGCCGGAGGACGCCTTCGTCTATGCCTGCTTCAACGGCATGCAGAAGATCACCGAGGAATGCTTCGCGCGCTGGCTGGCGATCCTCTCGGCGACGCCCGACAGCGTGCTCTGGCTGCTCGGCGAGAACGACAGCGCCAGCAATCGCCTGCGCGAGAAGGCGGCGGAGGCCGGCGTCGCGCCCGAGCGCATCATCTTCGCGCCAAAGATTCCCAATCCGCGGCATCTCGCCCGCATCGCGCTTGCCGACCTGTTCCTCGACACCTTCCCCTACGGCGCGCATTCCACCGCGGCCGACGCCATCACCATGGGCCTGCCGGTGCTCACCGTTCCCGGCAAGACGTTCCCGGCGCGCTTCTGCGGCAGCATCGTCGCCGCCGCCGGCATTGCCGACCTGATCTGCGCCTCGCCGGAGGACTATGTGCAGCGCGCCATCGCGCTGGCGCGCGACCGAAAGGGCCTCGCCGCGATCCGCCAGAGGCTTGCAGAGACCCGCGACACCTGCGTCCTGCGCGACATGCCCGCGCTGGCCCGCCGGCTCGAGGAGCTGTTCGCGCAGATGCAGGGCGAGGCCGAGCGCGGCGAGACGCCGGTGCCCGACCTCACCAATCTCGACGTCTATTACGAGATCGGCGCCGAGCTCCTGCCGGCGACCCCCGCCTTCGAGGACGAGGCGGCCTATCGCCGCCGCTATCTCGGCAAGCTGGCGCAATGGCACGAATTCTCGCCGCTGCCCTATGACAGCCGCCTCTGGCCGGCCCCGAAGGCCGCCGCCCGATAGGCGGCGGCGGAGTTTACGCTTTCTTCATTTTTCCGTGCCCGGTCATGCGTCGTTAACCAATTGTTAACCATTGGCCATTAACCATTTGTTAAGAACGATGGATCGGCGCCCAGGGCAAACGGTGGCGCCGGCTGCATGACGCGCCCCGTCGTTACCGGTCCCCTCGCTCCGGCATGTCCCGATACTCTCCTTCCCAGGGCAAATGCCAATGACCAGCATATTGACCAACGCCGCCGCCATGGCGGCGCTGCAGACCTTGCGCAGCATCGACAACGGACTGGAAACCACCCAGGCCCGCGTCTCCTCCGGCCTTCGCGTCGAGACCGCCTCCGACAATGCCGCCTACTGGTCGATCGCCACCACGATGCGCTCCGACAATCGCGCGCTCTCGACGGTGGCCGACGCGCTCGGCCTCGGCGCCGCCAAGGTCGACACCGCCTATGCGGCGATGGAAAGCACCATCGAGGTGGTGAAGGAGATCAAGGCCAAGCTCGTCGCGGCCTATGGCGTCGGCACGGACCGCGCCAAGATCCAGGAGGAGATCTCCCAGCTCCAGGACCAGTTGCGCAGCATCTCCGAATCCGCCTCCTTCTCGGGCGAGAACTGGCTGCAGGGCGTCATCAGCGACGGCGGCACGCCGCCCGCCGAGCGGCCGATGACCAAGCAGGTCGTCGCCTCTTTCATCCGCACCTCCTCCGGCCAGGTCGCCGTCACCACGGTCGATTATCCGCTCGATTCCACCACGGTCCTCTTCGACCAGGGCGGCGGGAAATTCGGTATCCTCGACAAGGAGGTCGAGTTCCTCGCCGAGAACGAGATATCCGTCAGCGTCACGGTGGACGACGGAACGGACGTCACGACGACGCGCCATGCCGTGCCGCACTATTCCAACAGCGACCTGGCCGCGCTCGGCGCCAGCACGGGCAGCGATCCGCGCGTCTACGAGGTCGGCGGCGAGCTCTACCTGAAGATCGCCGACGATAGCTGGGTGCGGGTGGTCGACAGCGACCCCTCGGCGGGCACCACCACGCCGGCCTACACCGCCGGCGGGATCGACTACTATTTCGACGTCGCCGGCGCCGACGACCTGACGACCCGCAACCTCGGTTTCTCCCTCGACACGCTCGACATCAACAAGCTGCTCGACCTTGCCGGCACGATGGGCGGCATGACGGGCGACGCCTATGTCGAGGTCGACGTGCTGGACGTGATGACGCGCTTCGTCGACCAGCAGCTTCTCGCCATGACGAGCGCCGCCTCCTCGCTCGGCTCCATCCAGAGCCGCATCGGCATGCAGGAGGACTTCGTCGCCACGCTCATCGACGTGATCGACAAGGGCATCGGCCGCCTCGTCGATGCCGACATGAACGAGGAATCGACGCGCCTCAAGGCGCTGCAGACCCAGCAGCAGCTCGGCATCCAGTCGCTCTCCATCGCCAATTCGAGCGCCGAGAACATCCTCCAGCTCTTCCGCCAGTAACGGCGGAGGCTTCGATCCGCCCGGCCGCGGTCATCGGCCGAGGCGGGCGGTTGGGCCGCGCGTTTGCCCTGGCGCGGCCCAACACCCTTCATCTTCATCCTCGCACAAGTTTGAACCCCTAGTTTCGACGGCACGATCAGCAAGATTGTGCGCCCGCCCGTCGCGGCGGGACGCCGGTGCGGGAGACAGGTCAGCGGTGTTGTCAGGTAAGAGCGTCCATACGAGCGAACGTCGAGGCGGCCCGCGGGCATCCCGCCGGGACCCGCGCGCCGTCGTCCGGCATGCGGCGAAGCCGGAGAGATGCGCGTGAGCACCCATCTTGCCCGCTACCTCAAGGATTTCGGCACGCCGCCGCGCCTGCAGCCGTCCGTCTTCCAGCCGAGGGGCTTTGCGCAGGAGGACGTTTCCGCCGAGGCCGAGCCCCTCGCCCTGCCGCTGGCCCTGCCGGCGGTGGATGTCGAGGCCGAGCGGGCTGCGGCATTCGCGGAGGGCAGGGCGGAAGCGGAGGCGGAGCTTGCCGCAAGGCACGAGGCGGACCTCGCCGCGCTGAAGGACGCCCACACGGCCGAGCTCGACGCGCTCAGGGCGCGCTACGAGCAGGATTATGCGGCGGCGCTCGCCGAGCGCTTCTCGACGCTGACGGCCGAGGTGGCCGAGCAGGTCGCCGCGCAGACGGCGCAGGTGCTGGCGCCCGTGATGAGCCAGGTGCTGACCAGGGGCGCGGTCGCCGATCTCGCGCGCATGGTCGCCGAGGGCCTCGGCGACGGCGAGGGCGTGACGATCACGGTGAAGGGGCCGCTGAACCTCTTCGAGCAGTTGAAGTCGCACTTCGAGGACGCGGTGCCGGTCTTCCGGCATGTCGAGGTGCAGGATGTCGATCTGACGGTGGAATTCGGCGACACCGTCCTGGTAACGCGGATGGCGGCCTGGGCTGACACCGTGCGCAAGGTGCTTGCATGAGCGAAGGCGAAAATCACCACCACGGCAAGAACGAGATCATCATCGTCAAGCGCCATGGCGACCACGAGGGCGACCACCATGCGGCCGCCTGGAAGATCGCCTATGCCGACTTCATGACGGCGATGATGGCGTTCTTCCTCGTCATGTGGCTGGTCAATGCCGCCAACGAGGAGACCAAGGCCTCCGTCGCCTCCTATTTCAACCCGATCAAGCTGACCGACGACAAGCCGGCCAACAAATCCGTCAAGAAGCCCGCCGACGACAAGCAGGGCGAGGCGACGCAGGACAAGTCCAAGGAGCAGGGCCAGCAGCAGGCGAGCGGCAACGGCGCGGAAAAGGGCAAGGACGAGAACACCACGGCCGGCGAGGAGACGAAGTATTCCGAGGCCGATTTCTTCTCAAATCCCTATTCGGTGCTCTCCGAGATCGCCCAGGAAGTCGGCCAGCAGGCCAATGTCAGCGCCAAGGGCGAGGGCGGGGCGGCCAATTCCGGCCCGGCCACCGGGGCCAATGGCGGCGAGGCCTACCGCGACCCGTTCGATCCCGACTTCTGGACGCAGCAGGTGCAGATCTCCGAGGCGACCGATGCCGGCAGCGAAGCCAAGGCAAAGGAGCAGACGGCGGCCGCCGATGCCGACAGGACGGTGGAGGACGCGCTCGCCGAAGCGGATGCGGAAGCGGCCGTGAAAGACCGGGCCGAGGCGGAGAAGCAGGCCGAGGCAGCCGAGAAGGCCAAGGAGAGCAAGGAAGCGGACGAGCTGAAGACGCAGATCGCCAGGGAGATCGGCGCGATCGGCAAGCTGGCCGAGGGCCTCACCGTCACGCCCGCCGAGGGCGGCCTCCTCGTCAGCCTCACCGACCAGCTCGACACGACCATGTTCAATGTCGGCTCGGCGGTGCCGCGCCAGGAAATGGTGCTGGCCATGGAGAAGATCGGCAAGATCCTCGAGGGCAAGCCCGGCGCCATCGCCATTCGCGGCCATACGGACGCCCGCCCCTTCGCCGGCGGCAAGAACGACAACTGGCGGCTTTCGCTCGATCGCGCGCAGAGCGCCTATTACATGCTGGTGCGCGGCGGCCTGGAGGAGAAGCGCGTGAGCCAGGTCTCCGGCTTTGCCGACCGCCGCCTCAAGGTGCCGGCCGATCCGATGGCCGACGCCAACCGCCGCATCGAGATCCTCATCCAGGCCGAGGGCGGCTGAACCGATGGGCTACCTCCGGCGCCTCCTCCTTGCGGGTCCTGTCCTCTGCGCGGCGCTTGCCGGCGCGGCCGCGCGCGCCGAAAACCTCGACGACCTCGCGCCCTACAAGATGATCCGCTCGCTGCAGTTCGTGCAGGATACGGTGGTGCTCGGCGACCATTCGGCGATGGAGATGCAGCGCTTCCTGCTGTCCACCATCGACGAGCGGCTGCGCACTGCCGATCCCTCGATCTTCGACGATCCGCGCAACGTGGATGCCGCGCTCGTCTATGCGATGAGCGGCGGCAATCCCGAGACGCTGGAGATTTTGATCGAGAGGGACGTCGCCGGCCATTTCGATTCCCGCCTGACGGACACCTTGACCAACTATCTCGGCGGGCACGGCAGCCAGAGCGTCAAGTCGCTGGCCGAAATCTTCCCGGAATACAAGCGCTCGCGCGTCGGCCCCTATCTGGCGCTGGTCTCGGCCAATTCGGTCATCCGCAAGGACCCGAAGCTGGCGCTCAGCTATTTCGACTGGGCGCGTCTCGTCGCCCCGGGCACGATCGTCGAGGAGGCGGCGCTGCGCCGCTCGATCCACGTCGCCAGCGAAGCCGGCTGGATCGACAGGAGCATGGTCTATGCGAACCGCTATGCGCGGCGCTACCTGCGCTCGCCCTATGCCAGCCAGTTCGCCGATCTCTTCGTGAAGCTCGCCGTCGATCATTTCGATGTCCTCAGGCAGGAGGATATCCTCGAGGTCCTGTCCTTCATGGACGTGCCGCGCCAGCGCGAGGTCTATCTGCGCATGGCGCGCCTTGCGGCGATCTCGGGCAGGAACAAGCTCGCCGCGCTCGCCGCCGAACGCGCGCAGATCCTTTCCGGCGACGGCGAAAGCGTGCCGAAGGTGCTGGCGGAGCTCTATTCGGGGCTCGCCTCGGTGCCCTCCGGCGATGTGGCGGCGGCCATGCAATCCATCGCCGCCATTCCCGACGACAAGCTGTCCGCCAAGGACAGGGCGTTGAAGGAGGCCGCGCGCGCCGTGGCCGAGGAGGTCCTGCGCGTGCCGAGGAGCGCCCTCCCGAAGAAGGCGGCGAAGCTGCCTGCCGAGGCCGAGGACGGGCTGAGCGAGGCCGAACGGGCGGACCGGGCGATGGACCCGCGGGCCGGCGCGGGGGACGTGCCGGTCGCGGAGGCGGAGCCGGAACAGGAAAACCCGGAGCAGGAAAACCCGGAACAGGAAAACACCGAGCAGCAGGATCAGGCGGGCGGCGACCCGGCCTTCGACAGCTTCATGTCGACCGGCCGGTCCAAGCTCGACGAAATCGACGCGCTCCTGAAAGGAGAAGGCAGTTGAGCACCATCGGCAGCGGGATAGCGGGCGTCGTGCAGGGCGAGGCGCCGGCGAGGGGCAAGGCGGGGCAGGGCCAGGCCGGCGAGACGTCCGGGGCGGGCGGCTTCGCGACGACGATCGCCAGCCTTCAGGCGAGGGACGGGCATGGCGGCCGCGGCAGCGCGCGCCTCTCGATCCATGGCGGCGAGCAGGACGGCGAGCAGGTGAACGGCGCACGGGCGAAGCGCGGCCATCGCGGGCCCATGCTGGCCGACGCGCTCGGCAAGCCCGGCGCGGATGCCTCCGGGAAGGAAGCCTCGCCCGATGCTGAGACCATGCTGGCGGGGGCGGCGGGCCGTTCCGGCCGCAAGGTTCACGGCGAGGGCCGGGGCGAGGCGGCCGCGCACGGGGCCGAGGGCGAGACCGGCCCGGATGCGACGGCGGGCGAGACGAATGTCGGCAGCCTGCTCGACCTGCTGGCGGCGCCGGGCGCCGCCATGGCGCAAGCCGGCGCGAGGGGTTCGGCCGGCACGGAGCCGGACGGCAAGGCGGGCATCGAGGGCAGGGCAGCGGCGAAGGCCGACATGCAGGCCGACCTCGCGGCGGATGCGTCCGATCCGGTCGACGGCGGGCACGCTCCGAAATCCAAGTCCGACAAGCTGTTCCGCCTGATCCGGGCGGACGGCAAGGGGCGCGGCCTCGACATGAGCATCGGCGGCGACCGCGTGTCGCTGCGCGACGCCAATCCGGCCGGGCCGAAGGGCGAGACGGTGACGGTGGTCGATTCGCGCCGCTATATCGGCCTGGCGCAGACGGGCAACGCGGCCGCGGTGACGACCGCGATCGCCCGCGATCCCCAATGGGCCGCCTCGCTCAGTGCCACCGGCAGCCTGACCCAGCCGGATGCGGCGACCGGCAAGGTGGTCAACACGCTCAAGATCCAGATGCATCCGATCGAGCTCGGCCTCGTCACGGCGACCTTGCGCCTGCACGGCGACGAGCTCGTCGTCTCGCTGCAGGTCGAGACGGGCGAGGCCTACCGCCAGCTCGCCGACGACCAGGACGCCATCGTGCGCGCATTGCGCGGCCAGGGCTTCGCCGTCGACCAGGTCAGCGTGCAGCTCGCGCCGGCGGACCGCAGCGCCAATGCGCAGGGCGGCGATCAGGGACAGCAACAGCCGCAGCAGTTCTCCGGCCAGTCGCAGGCCCGCGAGGGCGGCGATGGCGGCGGGCAGCGCGGTAGCGAAGGCACAGGCACGTTTGGACGCGAGGGAATATCCCATGAAGGCAACACGTCGGAAACCGCTCCTGGCCTTTCTGGCGGCCAGCCTGTGCGCTCTGGCGGCGTCTATCTCTGACGCGGGGGCCGCCGTCGGCAGTTGCGAGCGGGAAATCCTCGCCGCCGCCGCCAAATACGACATCCCCGCCGGCATCCTCTATTCGGTCGGCCTTACCGAGACCGGCCGGAAGGGATCGCTCCAGCCCTATGCCCTGAACATCGAGGGCAAGGCCTATTTCGGCGCGAACCGCGAGGAGGCGCTGCGCGCCTTCGAGGCCGCGCGGGCGCGCGGCGCCAAGCTGATCGACCTCGGCTGCATGCAGATCAACCATCACTTCCACGGCGACCAGTTCTCCTCGCCCGCCGAGATGTTCGATCCGCGCCGCAACGTCGATTATGCGGCGGCGTTCCTCGCGCGCCTGCATGCCCGCCACGAGACCTGGACCATGGCCGTCGCGCGCTATCACGCCGGCCCGAACAACGACCCGGCGCAGAAGCGCTATGTCTGCCGGGTGATCGCCAACCTCGTCGCCACGGGCTATGGAAGCTGGACGCCGAACGCGAAACAGTTCTGCGGTTGATTCCATCAAAGGTTGATATTTCCGCCTCCGCCGCAATGTGGCTGGAATGCGTCATCTTTTTGCATGGCAAGCCAGGCCGTTAACCTTTATTAACTTTTCCACCAAAAAATTGTGCTAAATCTGGAGGGGACCCACTAGATATAGGCCAAATCGGCACGCAATCCTTAATCAACTGTTAAATCCCGCCGTTTAATTCCTCTAGTTGCCGCTGAATCCGCCGATTCGTACCACTTCCTGAACGAGGCACCACACTGATTCGGAGGCGGACGAATGATCGTAGTGGTTGATGAGCGCGAGCTCGTTAAGGACGGCTATACTTCTCTTTTTGGTCGCGAGGGCGTGCCCTCGACGGGGTTCGACCCCCGTGAATTCGGCGAGTGGGTCAACACCGCCGCCGATTCGGACATCGACGCGGTCGAGGCATTCCTGATCGGCCAGGGCCAGCTCTCCATGGAGCTGCCGCGGGCGATCCGCGACCGCTCGCAGGCACCGGTGATCGCGGTCAGCGATACGCCCTCCCTCGAAACCACGCTCGCCTTCTTCGACAGCGGCGTCGACGACGTGGTGCGCAAGCCCGTTCATCCCCGCGAGATCCTGGCCCGTGCGGCGGCCATCCGGCGGCGCCTGAAGGCGCTGGCCAACCATACCGACATCGGCCCGATCCGCGTCTTCTCGGACGGCCGCGATCCCGAGATCAACGACGAGGTCTTCCCGCTGCCGCGCCGCGAGCGCCGCATCCTGGAATATCTGGTCGCCAACCGCGGTCGCCGGCTTTCCAAGACCCAGATCTTCAACGCGATCTACGGCATCTTCGACGAGGACGTCGAGGAGAACGTCGTGGAAAGCCACATCAGCAAGCTGCGCAAGAAACTGCGCAAGAAGCTGGGCTTCGACCCGATCGATTCCAAGCGCTTCCTCGGCTACTGCATCGACTGGCAGGGCTGAAATTCGGTGATCGGCCGGCGGGAAGGCGGACCCCGGCAGCCAGCTTCACGCAAGGCCCGTCCCATAGGGTCCGAGCACGAGATGAACGGGGAAATCCAATGAGCCTTTACGGTACGATGAGAACGGGTGTTTCCGGCATGAATGCCCAGGCCAACCGCCTGAGCACGGTCGCCGACAACATCGCCAACGCGAACACGACGGGCTACAAGAAGGCCTCGACGCAGTTCTCCTCGCTGATCCTGCCCACCACCGGCGGCGCCTACAATTCGGGCGGCGTCACCACGGATGTGCGCTATTCCATTTCCTCGCAGGGCACCTTCACCTATACGACCTCGGCGACGGACCTTGCCATCAACGGCAGGGGATTCTTCATCGTCAACGGCTCGGACGGCGTCGAATACCTGACGCGCGCCGGCGCCTTCACCGTGATGGACGACGGCTCGCTGAAGAACTCCGCCGGCTTCACGCTGATGGGCTATCCCTATTCCTCGACCGAGGACCCGACCATCGTCATCAACGGCTTCGCCGGCCTCGAGCAGATCAACCTCGCATCCGGCGAGCTGAACGTGAAGGCCTCGGAAAAGGGCTACCTGCACGTCAACCTGCCGTCGAACGAGTCCCATCCCTATACCAAGGCGACGTCGCTGGTGGCCTATGACAGCCTCGGCAACACGCGCAAGCTCGACTTCACCTATTCGACGACGGCGACGGCGGGCGAATGGGACGTGCGGGTGACCTACCGCGACCCCGAGACCAACGACCTCTACGACATGATGACCGGCGCGCCGATCACCTCCGGCGACGTCAACGACGCGACGACGGAGCTTCTCGTCTTCGACACCAACGGCAAGCTCGACACCGCGATGAGCCCGGCCGATCTCGTCCTTGCCGAACTGCCGATCGACGGCGCGGTGCTGAACGGGCTGACGATCTCCATCGGCGGCGCCTCCGGCGGCTCGACCCAGCTTGCGGCGGCCTTCGCCGCGAAGGGCGACATCGACGGCATCGGCCCGAGCGGCGTCTCCGGCTACGAGATCAGCGACGACGGCGTCGTCTACCTCAAATACGAGAACGGCGACCTCGCGCCGAAGTACCGCATCGCCATGGCGAACGTGCAGAGCCCGGACAACCTCAAGCCGCTCGCCGGCAACGTCTATTCGCAGAGCCCCGATTCGGGCGTCATCGTCATGGGCTATGCCGGCAATGGCGGCTTCGGCACCATCCTTTCCGGCGCGCTGGAGGATTCCAACGTCGATATCGCCGAGGAGCTGACGAGCATGATCGAATCGCAGCGCAATTACACGGCGAATTCCAAGGTCTTCCAGACCGGCTCGGAACTCATGGAAGTCCTCGTCAACCTCAAGAGATAGGCGCTTTAGCCGCGCACGCATTCGAGAGTTAGGTAGAACCGATGTCGCTTTCAGCAGCAATGAAGACTGCTCAGTCCAGCTTCTCCAACGTGGGCCTGCAATCGGCCGTCGCGTCGAAGAACATTGCCAATGCAAGCAACCCGGCCTATGCCCGCCGCGCGGCGATCCTCGCCACGGCCTCCTCGGGGGCCACCGTGGTCGAGACGCAGCGCGCCCAGAACGAGGCGCTGCTCAAGCAGAACCTGCTGTCGATCTCCAAGGCCGCCGGCCAGGACACGCTGCTGTCCGGCCTCACGCAGATGAAGATGATGCTCGGCGGCGAGGACTACGAGCTCGCCCCGTCCACCTATCTGGCAAAGCTGCGCGACAATCTCCAGACCTTCGCCGACAAGCCGAACGAGGTCTCGCTCGCCGAGACCGTGGTCTCGGACGCGGTCGACGTCGCCAATTCGCTGAACAGCACCTCGCAGTCCCTGCAGAAGCTGCGCGCCGAGGCGGATGCCGACATCGACACGGCGGTCACCGAGCTCAACCGCCTGCTGCGGGAATTCCGGACCTATAACGACCAGGTCCGCCAGGGTACGGCGGCCGGCAACGACGTCAACGACGCGCTCGACCAGCGCGACAAGCTGCTCACCGAGATCTCGGCGATCGTCGGCGTGACCACCGTCACCCGCACCAACAACGATCTCGCGCTCTACACCAGCGACGGCACCGTGCTGTTCGAGACGGTCGAGCGCAGCGTGTCCTTCCAGCCGACGACGACCTATACGGCGACGGTCGACGGCAACCAGGTGCTGATCGACGGCGTGCCGGTGCAGGCCGGCGCGGGCGGCAATACCAGCGCGCGCGGCTCGATCGCCGCGCTGCTCCAGCTCCGCGATCACACCGCCCCGACCTTCCAGGCCCAGCTCGACGAGATGGCGCGCGGCCTCATCAACATGTTCTCCGAGGACACGGCGGGCGGGCCGGCCGACGGGCTGTTCGTGCGCAACGGCGTCGCCGTCGGCGACGATCTCACCGTCGACGCCGTCGTTCCGGGCCTTGCGACCGTCATCAAGGTCAACCCCGATGTGATCACCAGCCAGGGCGGCAACGCCATGCTGCTGCGCGACGGCATCAACGAGACCTTCAACAATCCCGGCGGCGACCCCTTCGCCAGCTTCTCGGACCTGTTGAACGGCTACGCCTCGGCTTTCGAGACGCCGATGACCTACGATCCGGCCGCGGCGATCGACGGCACGGGCACGATCCTCGCCTTTTCGACCGGCTCGGCCGGCTGGCTGGAGGAGATCCGCAGCGCCGCCACGACGGCGGGCGACGACAAGAACGCGCTGCTCGGCCGCACGCAGGAAGCCCTGCAGAACGTGACCTCCGTCAGCCTCGACGAGGAGCTGGCGCTGCTCCTCGACCTAGAGCAGTCCTACAAGGCGTCGGCGAAACTCGTGGCGGCGGTCGATGAGATGATCACCGCCCTTCTACAGGCGGCGGGCTAAGTCATGAAGGCTTCCTTCGTTTCCAACATGTCCCTTCAGAACGCCATGCGGATCACCGTGTCCAAGGCGCAGAAGGAGATGCTGCAGCTCCAGGAGGAGACGGTCACCGGCCGCCATGCGGATGTCGGCGCCACGCTCGGCGCCAAGACGACGCGCACGCTGAACCTGCACCGCGACCTGCAGCGCATGGAATCGCTGAAGAGCACCAACGCGCTGACGACCCAGCGCCTCGCGGCCTCGCAGGAGGCCCTCGGCCAGATGTCGGAGGCGGCGAACGGCGCGATGGAGGTGCTGATCGCGCTTTCCGGCATCACCACCAGCGACCAGCTCGAACTGGCGCGCACGAACATGGGCAACGCCCTTTCCACCTTCACCGCGGCGGCCAACACCTCGTTCAGCGGCGAATATCTTTTCGCCGGCATCAATTCCGACGTGCTGCCCTTCAAGGACTATTTCGAGGGATCGCCGGCCTCCGAGGCGAAGACGGCATTCGACGACGCCTTCTTCGTCCATTTCGGCTTCACGCAGACCGACCCCGGCGTCGGCGACATCACGCCCGACGAGATGTCGGCCTTCATCGCCGATCTCGAGACGAGCTTCCTGGACGACGCCTACTGGCAGTCCAACTGGTCGAACGCCTCGGACGAGAACATGCAGAGCCGCGTCAGCGCCGCCGAGACGGTCCAGAGCTCGACGAACACCAACGCCAGGGGCATGCGCCACATGGCGCTCGGCCTGGTGCTCGGCCAGGAGCTGCTGGCGCTCGGCATTTCCGAGGAGACGCGCAAGACCGTCAGCGATGCGGCGATCGACTATATGGGCCGCGCGGTCTCCGGCATCGACAGCGAGCGCTCCAAGCTCGGCATCTCGGAATCGCGCGTCACCCAGGCGAATGTCTCGCTCAACGCGCAGATCACCATCCTGGGCACCAGCATCAAGGACATGGAAGGGATCGATACCTACGAGGCCGCCACGCGCGTCACCACGCTCGAATCGCAGCTCTCGCTCGCCTACACGCTGACTTCGAGGATCCAGAATCTCAGCCTGCTGAATTACCTCTGATGAACCAGAGGGTACGGACACACATGAAGGATGTCTGAATGTACCAGTTTTCCTATGCCGAGATCATGGAGGAGGGGATCTCCGTCTCGAAGGATCGGGAACGGCAGGTTCTCGATCGGTCGATCGCGCTCCTGAAAGCGGCGATGGCCAGCCCGGACGGCTATGGCCCCGAGACGGTGGAGGCCGTCTACTTCACCCGCCGGGTCTGGATCCGCTTCATCGAGGATCTCGGAAACCCGGAAAACCAGCTCGAAGAGGAGCTGCGGGCCAATCTCATCTCGATCGCCATCTGGATTCTCAAGGAAGTCGAAAAGATCCGCAAGCGCGAATCCACGAATTTCCAGGGCATCATCGACATCACCACCATCATCAAGGATGGCATCAAATGAAAAGTACGCTGCGTATATCGCTGAAGTCCGGTGAGCGCATCTTCGTCAACGGCGCGGTCCTGAGGGTCGACCGCAAGGTGGCGATCGAATTCCTCAACGACGTGACCTTCCTCCTGGAAAACCACGTGCTGCAGCCGGAGCAGGCGACCACGCCGCTGCGCCAGCTCTATTTCATCGCGCAGATGTCGCTGATCAATCCGGAAGGCGCCGAGCAGTCGATCGCCATGTTCCGCAAGTCGGTCATCATGCTGCTGTCGTGCTTCAAGAACGAGGAAGTGCTGGCCGAATTGAAGCGCGTCGACGCCCTCGTCACGCAGGGCCGCGCCTTCGAGGCGCTGAAGGCGATCCGCGGCCTCTACCCGATCGAGGACCGCATCCTCAACAACCAGGAAATCGCGCCGGCCACCATCGAACAGATTCGCAGGGAGATCGCACCATGGTAGACGCTGTCGGCTCGACCAACGCCTCCGGCTACATGCCGACCGTGACGGGCGCCGCCTCGGGCAAGGATTCGCAGGACGCGACGCTGAACTACGAGAGCTTCCTCAAGCTGCTCGTGGCGCAGATGAAGAACCAGGACCCGACCGAGCCGATGGACGCCAGCCAGCAGATGGCGCAGCTCGCCACCTTCTCGCAGGTCGAGCAGACCATCAAGACGAACAAGAACCTGGAAAGCCTGCTCCAGCGCACCTCGCTGCAGGAGGCCAACTCGGTCATCGGCCGCACCGTCACCAGCGACGACGGCAAGACGTCTGGCGTCGTCACGGAAGTGACGCTATACAACGACGGTATCGTAGCGACGCTTGAGTCGGGCAAGAAGATCGTCGTCGGCCCCGGCGTAACCGTGAAGTGAACCCATCCCGTGAATGAGGCGGACGCCCTCGACATTGCGCAGGCAGCCATCTGGACGGTCATCGTGGCCTCCGGCCCGGCCGTCATGGCCGCCATGCTCGTGGGCGTCGCCATCGCCTTCGTGCAGGCGCTGACGCAGGTGCAGGAGATGACCCTCACCTTCGTGCCGAAGATCCTGGCGATCTTCGTCACCATCGCCATCTCCGCCCCCTTCATCGGCGCGCAGATCTCCATCTTCACCAATCTGGTGTTTTCCCGGATAGAGACCGGGTTCTAGCCCACTTTCGCGCAAGCTTCGTCCTGTACCCGTCGGGGTCAAATGGGCGACGCATGTGATGCGCCGCCGCCTCTCATGACGAGACGGGACGCATTCAGATGGCGCAAGTACCGGCAATCAGCATTCCGAAGGTCAGCCCCAGCGGCCGCGATATCGCGTTCGCCGTCGGCATCCTGACGATCCTGTCGATCCTCTTCCTGCCGATCCCGGCCTTCATGATCGACATCGGGCTGGCCTTCTCCATCGCCTTCTCGGTGCTCATCCTGATGGTCTCGCTGTGGATCCAGCGCCCGCTCGAATTCTCGTCCTTCCCGACCGTCCTGCTGATCGCCACGATGATCCGCCTGGCGCTCAACATCGCCACGACCCGCGTCATCCTCTCGCACGGCAACGAGGGGCACGACGCGGCGGGCGGCGTCATCGCGGGCTTTGCCAGCCTCGTCATGTCCGGCGACTTCGTCATCGGTATCATCGTCTTCATGATCCTGATCGTGGTGAACTTCATCGTCATCACCAAGGGTGCGACGCGCATCGCCGAAGTCGGCGCGCGCTTCACCCTCGACGCGATCCCCGGCAAGCAGATGTCGATCGACGCCGACCTTTCCGCCGGCCTCATCGACGAGAAGCAGGCGCAGCTCCGCCGCCGCGAGCTGGAAGAGGAGAGCTCCTTCTTCGGCTCAATGGACGGCGCCTCGAAATTCGTGCGCGGCGACGCCATCGCCGGCCTCCTCATCACCGCCATCAACATCATCGGCGGCATCATCATCGGCTATTTCCGCCACGGGATGGAGCTCGGCGAGGCGGCCGACGTCTTCGTCAAGCTGTCGGTCGGCGACGGTCTCGTCTCGCAGATTCCGGCGCTCATCGTCTCGCTCGCCGCCGGCCTCATCGTCTCGCGCGGCGGCACCGCCGGCTCCACCGACCAGGCGGTCGTCAACCAGCTCTCCGGCTATCCGCGCGCGCTCTTCGTCGCCGCCGGCCTGATGTTCCTGCTCGCCGTCATGCCGGGCCTGCCGTTCTTCCCCTTCATGGCGCTCGGCGGCGTCATGGCCTTCGGCTCCTGGATCATCCCGCGCCGCATCGCCGAGGAGAACCGCGTCAAGCGCGAGGAGGAGGCCCAGCAGGTCCAGGCGACGCGCGACCAGGAGAAGGATTCGGTCAAGTCGGTGCTCAAGACCGCCGAGATCGAGCTCCTGCTCGGCAAGCAGGTCTCCACGCGCCTGCTCGGCGCGCATCAGGAACTGGCCTTCCGCGTCGGCAAGATGCGCAAGAAATTCGCCGGCCAGTACGGTTTCGTGGTGCCGGAGATCAAGGTCTCCGACGACATCACCATTCCCGACAAGTCCTACCAGATCCGCATCCACGGCACGACGATCGCCTCCAACATCGTGCGCGTCGGCGAAGTGCTGGTCGTCACCGGCGGCGGGCGCAAGCCGAGCGTGCCGGGCGACGATATCCGCGAGCCCGCCTTCGGCATGCCGGCCGTCTCGATCCTGGAAACCTTCGCCGACGACCTGCGCCGCGAGGGCTTCCACCCGATCGACAACGTCTCGGTGGTGCTGACGCACCTGTCCGAGGTCATCCGCAACAACCTGCCGCAGCTTCTCTCCTACAAGGACGTGAAGGTGCTGATCGAGCGCCTCGACCCGGAATACCGCAAGCTGGCCGACGAGATCTGCTCCTCGCACATGTCCTATTCGGGCCTGCAGGCGGTGCTGAAGCTGCTGCTCGCCGAGCGCGTCTCCATCCGCAACCTGCACCTCATCCTCGAGGCGGTCGCCGAGCTCGCCCCGCATGTGCGCAAGACCGAGCAGATCGTCGAGCATGTGCGCATCCGCATGGCGCAGCAGATCTGCGGCGACCTCACCGACAACGGCGTGCTGCCGGTGCTGCGCCTCGGCAACAAGTGGGACATGGTGTTCCACCAGGCGCTCAAGCGCGATTCGAAGGGCGAGATCGTCGAGTTCGATATCGATCCGCGCCAGCTCGAGGAGTTCTCCGAGCAGGCGACGCGGGTTATCCGCGAGTTTCTCGACCGCGGCACGCCCTTCGTCTTGGTCACCTCGCCCGAATCCCGTACATATGTGCGCATGATCATCGAGCGCCTCTTCGCCACATTGCCGGTTCTCTCGCATGTCGAGCTCGCCAAGGGCATCGAGATCAAGATTCTCGGCTCCATCTCATGATCACCGACCCGCAGGGCACGGTGCTGGCGCTCTTCGCCGCCTTCTGCCGTGTCGGCGGGTGCTTCATGCTGCTGCCGGGCTTCTCCTCCGCGCGCCTTTCCGTGCAGATCCGCCTGTTCCTCGCAGTGGCGGTCTCGCTGGCGATCCTGCCGATCCTCTGGGACACGATCTATCCGCGCGCCACCGGCTCGCTCGACGGCTACCTGACGATGATCGTCTTCGAGACGCTGACCGGCGCGGTGATCGGCCTCATCGCGCGCTACTACGTGCTCGGCCTGCAATTCGCCGGCACGGCGCTGACCATGATGATGGGCTTCAATTCGCCGCCGACGCCGGATGTCCTGGAGGAGACGGCGGAGAACCAGTTGACCAACCTTTTGTCCTTCGCCGCGCTGATGGTGCTCTTCATGCTGGATTTCCATCACGCCGTCATGCGGGCGCTGGTGGAATCCTACAATGTCATGCCGCTCGGCGCCGGCTTCAATCCGCAGAGCGCGCTCATCACGCTCAGCGACACGCTGAGCCAGACCTTCATGATCATGCTGCGGCTCGCCAGCCCCTTCATCCTCTACGGCCTGGTCTTCAACGTCTCCATCGGCCTCATCAACAAGCTCGCGCCGCAGATCCCGATCTATTTCGTCTCGCTGCCCTTCATCATCATGGGCGGCATGATCCTGCTCTATTTCGGCATCTCCTCGCTGCTTGAGATCTTCGCCGCCGGCTTCATGCCGGTCTTCCAGGGACGCTGACATGGCGCAGAACCGCTCCGACAAGCTGAAACGCCTCGTCACCGTCCAGCGCCATCTGGAACGGATCGCCGAGATGGACCTCGCCAACACGGCGCGCCAGCGCCAGGAGGTGGCCGAGACCATGGAGGTCGTCGTCGAGGCGATCAATTCGCTGGAGCCGGTGCACCGCAGCTTCTCGCATCACTATGCCGGCCAGTACGGCCGGCTGCAGCAGCAGGAGCAGATGCTGGCCAATGTGCAGCAGATGCACGAGATGCGCGTCGTGCGCGAGCGCACCAAGGGCGACCGCATGGAAGACCGGATGAAGGAGGCCCGCAGCGCCGAGGAGCGCGAGGCCGCGGACGATTCGATCTACGATCTCATCGACCAGCACATCGCCTACAAGGCGGACGAAACGTAACCCCTTTTGCAACCCTCTGGAAGGAAAGGCGATTTCCCATCGCCGCGGCAAGCTTGCGCCGGGATGGATCGGCGCTCCGCCGCCGCCGCGCCTTCGGCATCCGCCACCAGCCTCCCGTAAGGTTGAGCGGCGATAGTCGCATCAGGACGATGACGAGGTCCGCCGAAGCCGCCGTGAACGGCGCGGGCGAACCGGATGTCCGAATGGTCATGAGGCCGGCGAACCGCCATGAGGACGGATCCGGCTGTTGAGGATCACCAGAAAAGGCTCTGAGACGTGGCAATTTCTCCCCCCAGCGACCTGGTGCTCGACGTCGTGCGCGCCGCCGACCCGACGCAGGTTCAGGAAGCGCAGGCCAAGCTGAAATCGAATCGCGCCACCTTCGAGGCGACCAGCCTTGCCGAGGCGGGCGCCGGCTTCCAGGCCGCCGTCGGCATTCTCAATCGCGATACGGTCGCCGCCAAGGCGGGCGAGGGCGTGAGCGCGGTGGGCGCGAAGGCCGTTCCGGAGCACCTGCGCAAGTTCGAGACGATGGTGCTGCAGAACTTCGTGAAATCGATGATGCC
>JBDHSZ010000017.1:0-36211 GCA_039812945.1 Shinella sp. | reverse complement strand
TGCTGACGCTCTTCGTCCGCCACACCTCCTGTTCGCTGCTGGTCCAGGAGAATGCCGATCCCGACGTCCGGCGCGACCTCGACCGGTTCTTCCGCCGTCTCGTGCCGCCCGCCGACGATCCATCGATGCGCTGGATCGCCCATACGCTGGAAGGCCCGGACGACATGCCGGCCCATATCAAGGCGGCGCTGACCCAGGTCTCCATCGGCGTTCCCGTCATGGACGGGCGGCTGGCGCTCGGCACCTGGCAGGGCCTCTATCTCTTCGAGCATCGCGACCGGCCGCACCGGCGGGAAATCGTGCTGCATCTTAGCCCTTGACGGAACCGCCCCGCAGGATGGACGTTCCTGTGGCGTCCAACAGGAGGAGAGATCCATGGCCGGCACCGGAAGCATCGACCACGCCGTCATCGAGGCGCTGAACGCCCGCGACTATGCCGCCCTTGCCGGCAAGGTGCATGAGGACGTCGCCGTTTCCGGCATCGGCGAGGGCGCCGACAACGGCCGCGAAGCGCTGCGCGAGCGGCTCGCCCGGCATTTCGAGGCGTCCGACGAGAGCTATGGCGACGCGCTGGCGATGAGCGACGCGGCTGGCCGGAACATCGCGATCCGCGTGACGGCGCGCGGCAGATCGCCGGGCGGCGACAGCTATTCCCGCGAGAAGATTCTTCTCCTCGAGCTGGAGGACGGGGTGATCACGCGCTTTGCCGTCTTCACCGCCGCATGAAGTTGAACGCAGGCTGAACGGCGGATTCGGATTTCATTCAGGCAGGCCGCCATATGGTTTCCTCAATCGCCGGACAGAACCCCAGGCGGAACGAACAGGAGATCCTTCCATGACGCGCATTCTGAAAAAGACCATCCTTGCCGCCGTCCTCGGCCTCGGCGCCCTGACCGCCTTCGTTCCGGCCGCCTCCGCCGCCGGCCTCAGCGTGACGATCGACAATGTCGGCTACCGCAACGGCTTCCTGCAGGTGCAGGACTATGACGGCGGCTGGGACCGCCGCGGCCGCGATCGCGACCGCTGGGACGATCGCCGTGACCGCCGTGACCGCCGCCATGGCGATTGGGGCGGCCGCGGCCGCTGCTCGCCGGATCTCGCCGTCGCCAAGGCCCGCGATTTCGGCATGCGCCGCGCCCGCGTCGTCGACATGTCGCCGCGCCGCGTCGTGGTCGAGGGCATCCGCCGCGGCGACTACACCCGCATGATCTTCGTCAACGACCGTGGTTGCCCGATCTGGCGCTGAGCCATCGGGTCGAGACAGAGGGGCAGGCGTCTCGGCGCTCACCTGATGGACGTCGTCCGCCATGTCACCCCCGGCCGGCGGACGGCCGCCCTCCCGGTTCTGCCGGGAGGGTTTTCGCTGTTGAGGCGAATGCATGGCGAGGCGCGGGCTTACGAGAGCATCGCCTGCCAATCCCGCCGCCCATGCAGGACGCGCACGATCAGAATGCCGTCCTCCTGCAAGACATAGGCGATCATATGGGCGCCATAGGGGTGGAGCCGGGTCGGCGGCGTGAGCTCCGTCCGCTCCCGCGCCATATGAGGATTTTCGGCAAGCAGTTCGAAAGCCGCGAAAAGGCCCTCGACATAGCGTTCCGCCTGGGCGACGCCGAAATCCGTGACGCCACGCAGATATAATCGGGTGATTTCCTGATCCGCGAGGCGGGTCGTACGGTATTTCATGCGCGCCGGGCGGCGGCCTGCCGGCGCGCGGCTTGAAGGATCTCGTCTTTCGAAAGCGGGCTGATCCCGCTCTCCAATCCTTCCGTGACAAGCCTTTGCAGTTCGGCGATCTTGTCGGCCCGTTCCTGATCGCGGCGGATCAGGTCGCGCACATAGTCGCTGGCATTGCTGTAGCGGCCGGTCCGGGCCTGGCTTTCAACCCATTCCTTCATCGGGTCGGGAAGGGAAACATTCATCGTCGCCATGAGGCACCTCCAAGGACAATTATGGCATATTTTGCCAAGGATTGCCAATTTCTCCTCCGCGCAACAAAAAGGGCCGGTTCCCCGACCCTTTCCAGTCTGCGATGTCCGCCGGCTCAGTTGCCGAGCGCGAAGGTCACGTTGACCACGACGGAATAGCTGTTCTCGCCGGTGGCGACCGGTACGGCGCCCGCCGCGGCATAGTCCTTGGCCATGGCGCGCATCATCGGCATCGGCTCGGCGCGGTAGCTCGTCTCGGAGATCTCCAGCACGCGGCCGAGGCCGACGCCGGCGGCATCCGTCAGTTCCCTGGCCTTGGCCATGGCGTTCTCGACGGCCTTCTTGCGCGCCGCGCTGACGGCCGTATCGGGCTTGTCGTTGACGAAGCGGATGCCGCCGCCCTGGTTGGCGCCGAGCGTCACGGCCTTGTCGAGGATCTCGCCGAGCTTGGAAAGATCGCGCACGCGCAGCGTGACCGTGTTGGTCACCTGGAAGCCGAGCAGCACCGGCGGCGGGTTCTCGCCCGTCGAGCTTTGCGGATACTGGTATTGCGGATTGATCGCGAAGCCGGAGGTCTGCAGGTCGCGTTCCTCGATGCCGGCTTCCTTCAGCGCGGCGAGGATCTCGGCCATGGCCTTGTTGTTGGCATCCAGCGCCTCGCGCGCGGTCTTGGCGTCCTTGACGACGCCGAGGTCGATCAGCGCCATGTCGGGCGCCATCTCGGCCGTGCCCTCGCCGGTGACGACGATGGTCGATTCGCGCGGCTTCGCGCTCTCCTGCGCCTTGGCGGCGAGCGGCGCGGCGGCGGCAAGGGCGAGCGAGAGGGCAACGAGGCCGCTGCGGCGGCTCAAGCTTCCGTGGAACATGCTGGACTATCTCCTGATGGTTGTGTCCCTTGCCTCGTTCTTCGCCCGCCATTGTGTAGAGAATACGGCAGGATGCTTGTGAGACGGACCGATTTCGTCTAGACGCTTTCCTGCCGCCGGCCGCCATTGACCGGCGGCCCCCGGCGTGCGCCGGGCGGGCCTGTAGCTCAATGGTCAGAGCCGGCGGCTCATAACCGCTTGGTTGGGGGTTCGAGTCCCTCCGGGCCCACCATTCCTTCCGATCCCCTTTCGTATGCACTCCACCGCAGCGGGCGTCGCGCTGGCGGCACCGTTGTTTCGATTGCTTTTGTTGAACAATGAAGATAAGGTTACTCAACAAGTCTGGATGGTGCCGGCTGTATGTAGCCGGCCGAAGGGGAGGAGAATGCCATGAAGCCCAGTGCGATCACCACGGCGCCGATGGATGCGGCGGCGCGCAAGGCGGTCAGGCCGGTGGTCTGCTATCCGGTGGAGAGCCTGCCGCGGCCGGACCTTTCGGCCTATCGCGCGCTGCGCGACGATCTGGAGCTTGTCGAGACGGTGGTCGTGCCGCCGCGCGAGGCGGCGACCTGGTCGGTGCCGGCGGGGCATTTCTGCCGGATCGTCTGCAGCGAGGGCGCGCAGGTCGGCGACCTCAACCTGTTCAATGCCCACGACATCAAGGAGCGGCTCTACACCGGCAAGACGCGGGCGCTGAACGGCACCCATGTCGGGCTCGGCGACCAGCTCTTCTCCAATTTCCCCTATCTGAGGCCCATCGCTACCATCACCCACGATACGCTGGACTGGTACGGCTTCGACGAATTCGGCGGCGCCGTGCACGACGTCATCGGCACGCGCTGCGATCCCTATACGCACAACCTGCTCAGCCATGGCGGCCAGTATCATCATTGCTGCCATTCGAACCTGACGCGGGCGCTTGCCGCGAAGACCGGCATGGCGCCGCGTGAGGCGGAGACCCATGTGCATGACGTGCTGAACGTCTTCATGTGCACCGGCTTCACGCGCGACACCGGGCAGTATTTCATGAAGGCGAGCCCGGTGCGGCCGGGCGATTATCTGGAGTTCTTCGCGGAAATCGACCTTCTCGGCTGCATGTCGGCCTGCCCGGGCGGGGATTGCTCGGCGGAGCATTCCTCCGACACGGCCAAGTGCTATCCGATGGTGGTGGAGGTCTACAAGGCCAAGGGATTGCCGGAAGGCTGGGCGCCGCCGCCGGTCAACGGCTACGACGGCAGCCACGGGCTTCGCTAGGATCTTCCCGCCGGCGCGCGGGCAGGGCGCCGGCGCTCGCATCCGTCTTTTCAGGCGGCTCCTGCGGGGTCGCCGATCGGCATCAGCGTCGGGTTCGTCGCCTGCTCGCGCCTGATCTTCTCCTCCTCGGTCTCGGCCTCGTCGCGGTCGGCGGCGTCGTCCCGGCGCTTGTCGGGGGAAGGGGTTTTCGGGTCCTTGCCTGCGGGCTTGGTCATCCTCGGTTCCTTTCTCAAAAATTCGGGTCTCAGAAATTGGGGCCTCAGAAATTCAGGAAGTGCTGCGGGTCCTTGCGCGCGCGCATCAACAGGTCCAGCTCCCGTTTCGAGGGGCCGAACTTGTCGTAGAGCCGTTTGGCCTCCGTCTCGGAGAGCGCGTAGGCCGCGCGAAAGGTCTCCACCGTGTAGCGTTCCCCCGACAGCCGGCGGTGGTCGGGGAAGAGCTTGGACTGGTCTGGCATCGCGATCACGCCCTATCGTCATGGACGATGCTTCAACCGGCCAGGGCGGCGATTGTTCCCGGCCCGACTGGAAAGGCCGCGCGAGCGTCAAACAGAAGCGGGACCGGAACATTCGCGTTCCGGCCCCGCCCTCCGGGAGAAACTGGGTGATGCGCGCCGCCTGTCGGCACGGATTGTGTACCGCGCCACCGGGCAAGCCCTGATCTGAGGCCGCCTTGTCGACGCGGCCGGACGTCCTTTGCCGCTACCCTTGGTGGATATCGCGCTGCAAATCGACGGTTGATGCCCATCATACATAGCATGATGACCATTGTACATGGGGCGTCTGAAAGGATCGTCGACATTTCATGTCGGAAAGTGTTGATGATGCACTTTTTGCATTGTACACAATTAGTGCGGTCCAGTGGATCGCGATGGGATGGCGGGCCGCTGGAGGGCGGCGCGCCCCGCCCATCCGGCAACACCCATGGGAGGGGACAATGAAGGCACTTCTTTCGATCTGCGCGGCCGCGCTCGGGCTGACGCTGGCCGGCCAGGCCTCGGCCGCCGGCACGCTGGAAACCGTCAAGGCGCGCGGCAAGCTGATCTGCGGCGTCTCGCTGACGGTGCCCGGCTTCGCCGCGCCCGACGACAAGGGCCGCATGCAGGGCTTCGACGTCGATATCTGCCGCTCGATCGCCGCCGCCGTCTTCGGCGATGGCGAGAAGGTCGATTTCGTCCCGACCAACATCAATACGCGCTTCCAGGCGCTGCAGTCCGGCGAGATCGACGTATTGTCGCGCCAGACGACCCACACTTTTTCGCGCGACGCCTCGCTCGGGCTCGATTTCGGCCCGACGGTGTTCTATGACGGCCAGGGCCTGATGGTGCCCAAGTCGCTCGGCGTCACCAGCGCCAAGGAGCTGACGGAAGCGGCGATCTGCACCCTGCCGGGCACCACGACCGCGCAGAACATTTCCGACTTCTTTGCCGCCATCAACGGCAAGTTCGAGCTCGTCGTCTTCGAGAGCCCGGACGAGAACCGCGCCGCCTTCTATTCCGGCCGCTGCGAGGCGATCACCTCGGACCGCTCGGACCTCGCCTCGATCCGCGCCGTCGCCAACAATCCGGAGGACTATGTCGTCCTGCCGGAGACGATCTCCAAGGAGCCGCTCGCGCCGGCCTTCCGCCAGAACGATTCCAACTGGGGCGACATCGTCTCCTGGTCGGTCTGGCTGCTGATGGCGGCGGAAGAAAAGGGCATCACCCAGGCCAATGTCGACGAGAAGCTGAAGAGCGAGGACCCGGACATCCAGCGCATGCTGGGCGAGACGGAGGAACTCGGCAAGATGCTCGGCCTCGACGACAAGTGGGGCTACAACATCATCAAGAGCGTCGGCAATTACGGCGAGATCTTCGAGCGCAATGTCGGCGAGGGCACCAAGCTCGGCCTGACGCGCGGCCCGAACGCGCTGTGGAGCGCCGGCGGGCTGGTCTATTCCCCGCCGATCCGTTGATCGCTGCGTCCTGCCTGCCGCATCATGCGACAGGCAGGAGGCTTGAAGCGATCTTCCCGGGCGCGCGCATGGCGGTGCGCGCGCCCTTTCTTCCCCGCACCGGCGCGAGGTTTCATGGCTTTCCTGCATGACATGCGCTTTCGCGCCTATTTCTACCAGGTCGTCGCGATCGGCTTCGTCGCCCTCATCGGCTGGACGCTGTTCTCCACCGCCAGCGCCAATCTCGCCAAGCAGAACATCGCCACCGGCTTCGACTTCCTGACGCGGCCGGCCGGCTTCGTCATCACCGAGGCGGCCATCGCCTTCGAGCCCAGCGATACGGTCGGCCGGGCGATCCTCGTCGGCATCGCCAACACGGTGAAGGTGTCGCTGCTCGCCGCCTTCTTCGGCACCGTGCTCGGCCTTGCCGTCGGCATCGCGCGCCTGTCGCGAAACCCGCTGCTGGCGCGCCTGGCGCTCGTCTATGTCGAGCTCCTGCGCAACGTGCCGCTGCTGCTCTACCTGTTCCTGTGGTATTCGCTGATCATCCTCGTCCTGCCGCCGGTCCGGCAGGCGCTGAACCTGCTGCCGGGCGTCTATCTCTCCAATTCCGGCCTCGTCGTGCCGGCCGCCTTCGTCGAGAGCGGCGGGCCCGCGCTCTTCGCCTGCCTGATCGGCGGCGCGGCGGCGGCCTTCGCCATCCGCCGCGCGGCGACGAAGCGGCGCGTTGCGACCGGTCGGCCGAACCATGGCGGCCTCCTCGCGCTTGCCGCGCTCGTCGGCCCGGCGCTCGCGCTGTGGCTTGCCGGCGGCGTGGCGGTGGGCTGGGATTTCCCGGCGGCCGGCAAGTTCCGCCTGACGGGCGGGCTGCATGTGCGGCCGGAATTCGTCGCGCTGCTCTTCGGCCTCGCGCTCAGCGTCTCGGCCAATGTGGCGGAAATCGTGCGCGCCGGCATCCAGGCGGTCGACAAGGGGCAGTGGGAGGCCTCCGCCGCGCTCGGCCTTTCGCGCGGCAGGACCATGCGGCTCGTCGTGCTGCCGCAGGCGCTGCGCATCATCATCCCGCCGCTCACCAACACCTATCTCACCGTCTTCAAGAACAGTTCGCTGGCGATCGCCATCGGCTATCCGGACCTCGTCACCGTCTCCAACATCGTGATGAACCAGACCGGCCAGGCGATGGAGACGATCGCGATCTTCATGGGCGTCTATCTCGCGCTGTCGGTCGCCATCTCGCTCTTGATGAACTGGTACAACGCGCATGTCGCGCTGAAGGAGCGCTGATATGACCGACGTCACGGCCCTCGTCCTCGCGCCGCCGCAGCCTCCGCCCGCCGCCGCGCGCATGGGCAGGCTCTCCGCCTATTTCGGCACGCCCGGCAACACGCTGATCAGCGTGGTCTCGATCGCCGCGATCCTCTTCATCGCCAAGCTCGCCATCGGCTGGCTCTTCGTCGACGCGGTGTTTTCCGGCGACGGCGCGGTCTGCAAGGCGGCGAGCGGGGCGTGCTGGCCCTTCGTGGCGCAGAAGCTGCGCTACATGCTGTTCGGCTTCTATCCCTATGACGAGCAATGGCGGCCGATGCTGGCGCTGCTGCTCTTCTTCGCGGCCTGCTTCTTCTCCATGATGCCGCGCTTCTGGAGCCGGACGCTGCTGATCGCCTGGATCGTCGCCGTCCTGCCGGGGCTCTATATCCTCATGGCCGGCGGCGTCCTCGGCCTGACGCGGGTGCCGACGACGAGCTGGGGCGGCCTGCCGCTCTCCTTCACGCTGTCCTTCGTCGGGCTGGCGCTCGCCTTGCCGCTCGGCATCGTGCTGGCGCTCGCCCGCGCCTCGAACCTGCCGGCGATCCGCGTGCTGGCGGTCGGCTTCATCGAGATCGTGCGCGGCGTGCCGCTGATCAGCATCCTGTTCATGGCGACCGTCATGCTGCCGCTCTTCATGCCGGAGGGCACGACCATCGACAAGCTGCTGCGCGCGCAGGTGGCGATCATCCTCTTCGCCTCGGCCTATATCGCCGAGATCGTGCGCGGCGGGCTGCAGGACGTGCCGGCCGGGCAATACGAGGCGGGCGCCTCGCTCGGCCTGCATTACTGGCAGGTGATGCGCAAGATCGTGCTGCCGCAGGCGCTGAAGAAGGTCATTCCGCCGATGGTCGGCCTGTTCATCGGCTTCTTCCAGGATACGACGCTCGTCACCATCGTCGGCCTCGTCGATTTCCTCGACACGGTGCGCTCGGCCATCCGCGATCCGGAATGGCAGGGCATCGCGGTGCTGGAAGGCTATCTCGTCGCCGCCGCCGTCTATTTCACCTTCAGCGCGCTGATGGGGGCCTATAGCCGCTTCCTCGAAAGGCATTTCAGGACGAGCCATGCCTGACGCCGCCGGCGACGCGGGGCCGCGGCATCCGTGACGCTGCGGATCGCCAAGGCGTGAAGCAGGCCCTATGATGCGTCTTCCGTTCCCCGATCCGGCTGCACCGCGCATGCATCGACGCCCGACCTTCCTTCGTTCCAATGCCGCCCTTGCCGGCGGCTGGCTGCTGATGCTGGCGGCCTTCGGGCTCTATTCGGCGGCGAGCCACCGGCAGGCCTTCGAGCAGGAGGTCTCCGAAAGCGGCCGCGCGTTGCAGCGGGCGATCTCCCAGCGCGTCGCCCAGCACGATGCGCATCTCACCGGTCTCAGCGCCCTCGGCCTGGCGCAGGCGCAGCCCTCGGAGGATTTCGACCTCGTCGCCAGATCGATCCTGCGCTTCTATCCCCGCATCGTCGCCATCGACCTGATCCGCCTGCCGGCGGGCGGCGTCGTCAGCTCCGCGACGTCGCAGGGCGGCTCGACGGCCGATCCGGGGCAGGTCTCCAAGGCCGTGGAGATGCTCACCCCCGGCAAGGCGGCCTATGGCGCGGACGCCAAGCCCGGCCATTACCGGGTGATGAAGCGCATGAACGAGACGATGGCGGTCAGCCTGGATATCGACGCGGCCGGGCTGGTCGAGGGCGGGGAACTGCCGCGCTGGGCGCGGCTGCGCCTTTCGACGCAAGAGGAGACGCTGCTGGAGACGGGCGCGACGCCGCCCGCGTCCGAAGGCTTTCTTTCCCGCACCGTCAGCTTCGAGGCGCCGATCGTCAGCCCCACCCAGCCGCTGCGGCTCTCGCTGCAGCGCCATGTCACGCCGGCGCAGCTTCTGCCGCCGCTGCCCTTCGCGCTTTTCGCCGCCGTGTCGCTCGGCGGCCTCGTCCTGGTCCGCGCCCTCATCAAGCAGCGGCGGGAGGCGGCGCTGGCGCGGGAGGCGGCCGAGGCCGCGCGGCGGCGCGAGGCGCTGCGCCAGCACGAGACGAAGCTCGCCCATGCGCTGCGCATCAACAGCATGGGCGAGATGGCCTCCGGCATCGCCCACGAGCTGACGCAGCCGCTGACGGCGCTGCTGAGCCAGAGCCAAGCCGGCCGGCGCATCGCCGCCGCGAACGGCCTTTCGGACACGCCCATCGACACGGTGCTCGCCGCCAATGTGCAGCAGGCCAAGCGCGCCGCCGATATCCTCGTGCGCCTGCGCGCCTATGTCGGCAAGAGCGCGCCGGAGGCCGGCGTGCACGATCTCGGCCGGCACGTCGCCGATATCGTCGCCCTGTCGCGCATCGATCTCGACCGGCGCGGCATCGCGCTCGACATCGACATTCCCGAGGCGCCGGCGCTGGCGCGGATCGATCCCGTCGAGATCGAGCAGGTCATCCACAACCTCATCCGCAACGCCGCCGACGCGATCGAGCCGGGCAGGGCGGACGGCCGGGTGCTGGTCGCGCTGGAGGCTTCCGGCGAGAGCCACGCCATCACCGTTTCCGACAACGGCACGGGCATCCCGCCGGACATCCTGCCGCGCCTGTTCGAGCCGTTCTTCTCCGGCAAGCCGGACGGCATGGGCCTCGGGCTCAGCCTGTGCGAGAGCATCGTCGAGCGCTTCGACGGCAGCATCGCGGCGCGCAACGGGGCGGAGGGCGGCGCGGTCTTCACCGTCCGCCTGCCGGCGGCGCGGGAAACCCACGAACGGGAGGAAGCAGCGGAATGACGATGGCGCCGGTCTATCTGGTCGACGACGACGAGGGGGTGCGCAGCGCCCTGTCGCTGCTGCTCGGCACCTATGGCATCCGCATCGAGACCTTCGGCGAGCCCACCGCCTTCCTCGCCCGCGCGCCGAAGCTGAAGCCCGGCGTGCTGCTGCTCGACCTGCGCATGCCGGCGATCACCGGCCTGCAACTGCATGAGAAGCTCGCCGCCATCGGCTGCGACTGGCCGACCATCATCTGCACCGGCCACGGCGACGTGCATGCCTGCCGGCGCGCCTTCAAGGCCGGCGTCGTCGATTTCCTGACCAAGCCCATCGACGAGCAGGTGCTGATCGAGGCGCTGCAGCAGGCCGCCGGCGCGCTCGACGCGCATGCGGAGAAGGCCGAGGCGGTGAAGCTGGTCGCCCAGCTCACCGAGCGCGAGCGCGAGGTGCTGGACATGGTGGGGCGCGGCTGGTCGACGCGGGAGATCGCCGACAGCCTGCAACTGTCGCCCCGCACGGTGGATACGCACCGGGCCAACATCGCGCAGAAGCTCGGCACGACCTCGGTCGCCGAATTCGCGCGCCTCGCCCTCATCGGGCAGGTTCCGTAGCGCCGCCTTCCACCGCCGGGGTTTCTCCGCCGCGGCAAAGGGCGTAGACTGACCGCATGCGCGCCCCGGTCCCCGCTCTTGCCGCCTGTCTTCTCCTTGCCGGACCGTCGCCGTCGACGGCGGCGGAGGCCGCCTATGTCGCCTGCGACAACGGCCTGCGCTGCGTGAAGGCGCCGTGCCCGTCCACCACGGTGCGGGATCTTGCGACCGGCAAGGAATGGCGGGCGACCTCTCCCGATATCAACGGGCTTTCGCAGGCCGGGCAACGGCGCATCCGCGAGACGGACGCGCTGTATTTCGGCCGCTTCGTGCTGCGCGGCCATGTCGGCAGGCGCGAGAATGCCCCGTCGACGCTCGTCGTCACCGGCATCGTGCGGGAGGCGACGGCGGCCGAGCGGCGGCACTGCCCGAAGGGCTAGTCGCGGTCGGGCGCGCCGAGCGGGAAGAACTTGCGGTAGGGGCGGGCCTCGTCGACGGCGCGGGCGAAGGCCGGGCGGGCGAGCAGGCGCCGACGATAGGCGTGCACATGGGCGAAGGCCGGGTCGATGGCGTGCGTCCAGTCGGCGTAGAAGAGGAACGGGCCGGCGCCGCAGTCGGCCAAGGTGAAGGCGTCGCCCGTCGCCCAGGTCCTGCCCTCCATGTGCCGGTCGAGCCAGGCATAGGCGCGCTCCAGCATCTGCCGCGCATCGGCGACGCCGGGAGGGTCGCGCTCCGCCTCGGGCCGGATGGCGTTGAAGACGATCTTCTGCTGCGGCGTCGAGATGTAGTTGTCGAAGAAGCGGTCGAGCATGCGGACCTCGAGGGCCGCCGCCGGATCGTCCGGGATGAGTTTTGCCGGTCCCGGATAATGCAGCCCGAGATATTCGACGACGATGCTCGCCTCGACGATGGTGCGGTCGCCGTCGACGAGGATCGGGAAGCGCTTGATCGGCCAGCGCGCCTCGAAATCGGCCAGAACCTCGGGATTGGCGGGATCGAGCAGGCGGTATTCGAAATCCGTCCCGTTCTCGTAGAGCGCCGTCAGCGCCTTCTGGCAGTAGCTGGAAAAGGGATGGGCATAGAGAACCGGCTTCATGGCAACCTCCGCGTCCGTCGCCCCTTGTCGCAAATCCGATTGCAAAATGCAATTGGATTTTGACGTGCCGCTAGCCGGCCCGCCACGACAGAATGCGGTGCAAGTCCTCGTTGTGCGGGCGGGACTGGGCGAAGGGTATCGCCAGGACCAGAAGGACGAGCGCTGTGACGAACAGCGCGCCCGGATGCAGCAGCCTTGATTTCATGCATCACCTCGCATTCGACGGTCCCTTCATGGACCGCGAACCTGACGCCGCGCTGAACGCAGGCCCGTTCAGCCGGCTGTCAGCTTGCCCCGGCAGGGAAGGGGCAGGATGGCGATCCGCTTCGGCGGCTTCGCCCCATGCCTTGAAAGGACGATCCCATGCGCGAAGCAACCGGCCGCATTGCCCTGTGGCGGCCCGAACTCGGCAGCGTCGCCGTCAGCATCCTGACGGCGCTCTACCTCCTGGCTCTCACCAACTGGAGCTTCTGGTCGAAGGGCTGGCTCTATCTGGAAGGCAGGCCCACCACCTTCGCCTCCATCGCCATCGGCATCGCCTGCCTCTATGTCGTGCTCTGCGTCGCCGTCTCGCTGAAATATGTGACGAAGCCGCTCTTCATGCTGCTCATCCTCGCCAGCGCCGCCGGCGCCTGGTTCATGGACCGGTTCGGCGTCATCATCGACACCGAGATGATCCGCAACGCGGCCGAGACCAACAGCGCCGAGGCCGGCCATCTCATCACGCCCGGCTTCGCGCTGCACATGCTGGCCTACGGCGTCCTGCCCTGTCTTCTCATCGGCTGGGTGAAGGTCCGGCATCGCCCGTTCTTCGGCAAGGTGCGGGGCAATCTCGCCGTCATCGTGCCGGTGCTCGTCATCGCGCTGGTCGCCGGGCTTTCGCATGCCCGCGTCTATGCCGCCGCCGCACGGGCCCATCACGACTGGTTCGAGACGCTGAACCCCTTCGTGCCGCTCGTCACCGCCGTGGCATTCGCCGCCGGCCAGTCGGGGGGCGAAAATGTGGCGGCGGCCCCGCTCGGCACGGATGCGCGGGTCGCCGACACGCCCATCGGCAAGCGCAAGCCGCGGCTGATGATCGTCGTCGCCGGCGAGACGGCGCGGGCCGACGATTTCTCGCTCGGCGGCTACGGGCGCGACACCAATCCGGAACTGGCGAGGAAGGATATCCTCTACTTCCCCGACACGACGAGCTGCGGGACGGCGACGGCGGTTTCGCTGCCCTGCATGTTCTCCGTCTACAGCCGCGCCGACTATACGCACCGCAAGGGGCTCTCGACGGAAAACCTGCTCGACGTTCTCTCCCATGCGGGCGTGCGGGTCGAGTGGTGGGACAACAATACCGGCAGCAAGAAGATCGCCAGCCGGGTGACGGAGCGCTCGCTGATTGCCGGCGGCAACCCGCGCGACTGCGCCGGCGGCGAGTGCCGCGACCAGGTGCTGCTCGATGCGCTCGACGCCTGGATCGGCTCGGTGGAGCGGGACACGGTGCTGGTGCTGCACCAGATCGGCAGCCACGGTCCGGCCTATTACCAGCGCTACCCGGAGGACTTCCGCCGCTTCACGCCGGATTGCCGCAGCGCCGATTTCTCCGATTGCACGAAGGAAGAGATCGTCAACGCCTATGACAACACGATCGCCTATACCGACCATATCCTCGCGGGCGTCATCGGCCGGCTGGAGAAGCAGCAGGACCGTCTCGACGTGTCGATGCTCTACATGTCCGACCACGGCGAGTCCCTCGGCGAACTCGGGCTCTACCTGCACGGCGCGCCCTACATGATCGCGCCGCGTCAGCAGACCCGCGTGCCCTTCGTGCTCTGGCTCGGCAAGCAGGCGAGGGCGGCCTATTCCGCCGCCTGCCTCGACGACGAGACGAAGGCGCCGCGGTCGCACGACAACCTGTTCCATAGCGTGCTCGGCATGATGCGGGTGGAAACCGACATACGCGACCCGGCGCTCGACCTCCTGTCGCCCTGCCGCCGCCGGCTGGCGGAAGGACCGGGCCCGGTATAGTGTCCGGATTAAAAGCATGGAGGCCGGCTGCTTGAGGGTTCTGCTGATCGAGGACGATGCCGTTCTGGGCGAGGCGGTGCGCGATTACGTCGCCGGGCTCGGCCACGCCGTCGACTGGATGCTGACGCTCGCCGATGCCCGCGCCGCGTCCGGCACGGTCGATTACGACCTCGTCCTGCTCGATCTGCGCCTGCCCGACGGCAGCGGGCTTTCGCTCCTGACCGAGCTGCGCCGGGCGGGCGTCGCGACGCCCGTCATCATCCTGACGGCGCATGACCAAATCTCCGACCGCATCGAGGGGCTGAACAGCGGAGCGGACGACTATCTCGTCAAGCCGTTCAATCTCGGCGAGCTCGGCGCGCGCATGCTGGCCGTCGCCCGGCGCTATGCCGGCGCGGCGCTTCCGGTGCTGGAGGCCGGGCCGCTGACGATCCGGCTCGCCGACCGCCGGGTGCTGCGCCATGGCGAGCCGGTGGACCTGTCCAGCCGCGAATGGGCGGTGCTGGCGCGGCTTGCCGCCCGGCCCGAGGCCGTCATCTCCAAGGGGCAGATCGAGGAGGCGCTCTACGCCTTCGGCTCGGAGATCGAGAGCAACACGGTGGAGGTCTATGTCAGCCGGCTGCGCAAGAAGCTCGGCAGGGACTGCGTCGAGACCCTGCGCGGCATCGGCTACAGGCTGGGCCGATGATAAGGTTGAAGAGCCTTGCCGGGCAACTGATGCTGTGGATCACGGCGACGATCACCCTGCTGTGGTTCCTGGCCGTCGGCTTCGGCGCCTTCGTCATGCACGACGAGTTCGGCGAGATCTTCGACAGCGCCCTGCAGGAGACGGCCGAGCGGCTGGTGCCGCTCGTCGCCGACGACCTGCTGCGGCGCGACGACCTTACCACGCCGCGCCGCATAGAGGCCCTGCGCGCCCCCGCCGAGGAGGACTACCTGACCTATCAGGTACGCGACGCGGCGGGTCGCGTGCTGCTCCATTCGCATACGGCCGTGGCCGAGCCCTTCGACGCGCCGCTGGAGGTGGGCTTCTGGCAGAGCGCGACCGGCCGCATCTATACGGCCGCGACGGCGGACGGCGCGATCTTCGTGCAGGTGAAGGATTCCGCCGCCGAGCGGCGGGAGGCGATGGTGGAAGGCGCGCTCGCCCTGCTGCTGCCGGTGCTGCTGATCGTTCCCGTCACCATCGCGGCGGTCTGGTTCGTGGTGCGGCGCGTGCTGGCGCCGGTGGAAACGCTGCGTGCGGCGATCGGCGAGAAGGACGGCGGCAATCTCGCCGCCATCGCGGCGGTGGACCTGCCGCAGGAGCTGCGGCCGATCCTGCGCTCGGTCAATCTGCTGCTCGCCCGGCTGCGCGCCGTTCTGGCCGCCGAGCGGGAATTCACCGCGAACAGCGCCCATGAACTGCGCACGCCGATTGCCGGCGCCCTCGCGCAGACCCAGCTTCTCCTTGCCGATCCGCAGGAAGCGCCGACGCGGGCGCGTGCCCGGCAGATCGAGGCCTCGCTGCAGAAACTCGCGCGGCTCACGGAAAAGCTGCTCCAGCTCGCCCGCGCCGAGGCCGGCATCGGCGTGACCGAAACCACATTCGACCTTGCCGGCGTCGTCAACGTCGTGGTCACGGATTTCCAGCGCGCCGCCGACGAGGCCGGGCGCATCCGCTTCCGCAGCGATCTTGCCGGTCCGTCGCTGCGCGAGGGCACGGCGGATGCCTTCGCCATCGTGCTGCGCAACCTCATCGAGAATGCCCTGCTGCACGGCCGGGCGGACGAGCCGGTCGATATCCTCCTCACGCAGGCGGGCAATGTCCGTATCCGCAACGGCGCGCCGCGCATGGGCGAGGCGGAGCTTGCGGCGGTGCGCAAGCGCTTCTCCCGCGGCAGGACCGCGGCGCCCGGCTCGGGCCTCGGCCTTTCCATCGCCGAACGCCTGCTGGCGCAGATGCGGGCGAGCCTCGTCCTGACATCGCCCGTTCCGGGTCGCGACGACGGTTTCGAGGCCGAGATCGTGTTTCCTGTCGTGGACTGACGCACGACGCCTGCCGTCCGTCTCCTTTCCGGCCGTCTCATTTTCGGACCGTCTCGTTTTCCGGCGTTCCGTGCCGGTTGCCCGTTGCGCGGCAACCTGCATTTTTTCCGCCAGGATGTGAGAAAACTGTGGCATATTGCCGCATTGTGTGGTTTTCTGTGGCTCTAATCGAAAAATGGTGGGGAACATGGGTCGCAAACCGGAAGACTATGCGCGGCTTTTGACCAGCGCGCTTTGCAAGCTGCATGCGGAGGAGTGCCGCAGGGCCTCGCCGCTCGTGTCCGAAAACAGCCTTCGCGTCATCACCGAGACCATCGCCATCGCGATGGAGGATGCCCGCAGGGAGCATTTCCAGCAGGCGCTTGCGGTGATGCGCGAACGCAGCGATCACATCCTCCTGCATTCCTGACGGCCTGCCGCATGCTGCTCGGCGGGTGACTTTCCCGGCCCGGCGCGTTAGTCGTCCTGGACGACCATACGCATCGATTCTGGAGGAGGAGCCGGCATGACGGACTGGGGCAGCACCGGGAAGGGCAGGATCGCGCTGGTGACCGGCGGCGGCACGGGCATCGGGCGCGCGATCGCCCGCGGCCTCAGCGCCGAGGGCTATGCGGTCGTCATCACCGGACGCCGGCTTGCCGTGCTGGAAGCGGCGGCGGCGGAGATTTCCGCCGCGACGGGCCATGCGGTGCGCGGCATCGCCTGCGACGTCGGCGATCCCCTGCAGGTGGCGGCGGTCTTCTCCGAGGTGAGGCAGGAATTCGGCCGCCTCGACGTGCTCGTCAACAATGCCGGCTCCAATGTCTCCCCGGCGCTGCTGGAGGACATTCCCTTCGAGGAATGGTCGGGCATCCTCGCCGCCAACCTCACCGGCGCGTTCCTGTGCACGCAGCAGGCCTTCCGCCTCATGAAGGAGCAGACGCCGCGCGGCGGGCGCATCATCAACAACGGCTCGATCTCCGCCACCACGCCGCGCCCCAATTCCGCGCCCTATACCGCGACGAAACACGCCATCACGGGCCTCACCAAGTCGACCGCGCTCGACGGGCGCAAATACGATATCGCCTGCGGCCAGATCGATATCGGCAATGCCGCGACGGACATGACGGCGAGGATGAGCGCCGGCATCCTCCAGCCGAACGGCGAGATCGCCAGCGAGCCGACCATGTCGGTCAGCCATGTCGCGGACGCGGTCGTCTACATGGCCAGCCTGCCGCTCGACGCCAATGTGCTGACCATGACCGTCATGGCGACCAACATGCCCTTCGTCGGGCGGGGGTAGGGTGATCGGGGGGCGTGGGAGCGTGTGGCATACCCCCCTCTGCCCTGCCGGGCATCTCCCCCTCAAGGGGGGAGATTGGATGGAGCATCGCTTCACCCATCTCCAGCGTGCAGATTGAGCAATGTGCAAGCCTCTTGCCGATCTCCCCCCTTGAGGGGGAGATGCCCGGCAGGGCAGAGGGGGGTATCCTCAGCCGATCTTTATCCGGCCCGGCTCTTACCGCCGCGGCTCGCCGCCCTCGGCATAGACCGTCTTCTGGCGGAACTTGAAGACGTGGCCGCAGCGGCAGCGGATCATGTGCCTGTCGGGATATTTCGAGGGGCGCTCGGTGAGGAAGCCGCGCGGCAGCGCGTCCACCGTGAAATCCGGGTGCGGGCGGGTCGGCATGTCGTCCTCGGAGACCTCGGCATAGCCGGAATTGCCGCACATGGCGCATTCGAGCTTGCGCGAATAGCGGTCGCGGGCGGCCATGGGGAACTCCTTCAGGGATTCGAGGTGCGCCGTACATAGGCGTCAATGGTTCATGCGGCAAGCAGGGCCTGAAGCGCGGCGATGATGCGGCGGTGCTGGTGGGCGTGGCGGGTGCGCACGTTGACGGCGGCATAGACGGCCTGGGCGATCGGCTCGGCCCCGGCCACGCGGCTCGCCGCGCCGGTCCTCAGCAGCCGCCTCGCATCCGCCGCCATCACGAAGGCCGAGCCGCCGAGCTTCTGCATCAGGGCGAGGATGGCGGTCGTCTCGCCGCTGGCGATCGGCGCGGTGGAGAGCTCGGGGTGAGCCTGCCGGTGCAGCCGGTCGAAGGCGGGGGAATAGACGGCCTGGATATAGTCCTCAGGCTTCACGTCCTCGATGCGGCTCACCGTGTTGCTCACCATCTCGTAATGCACGTCGCCGATGCGTTCGTAATGCAGGTCCGGCAGGTAGTGCGGCGTGAAGAGGATGGCGAGGTCGAGGTCGCCGGCCCCGAGATCGCGGTTCATCTGGCCGGAATAGTCGACCTCCAGGTAGATCGAGGTGGCCGGCAACTCCCGGCGCACCGCCGCCAGCCAGTCGCCGGCATAGTGGGCGGCAAGGTCGTGCTGCAGGCCGATGCGCATGGAGCGCTCGTAGGCGCCGGCCGTCTCCACCGCGCGCGTCGCCTCATGCCATTGATGCTGCAGGGCTTTCGCATGGTCGAGGAAGCGCAGGCCCGCCGCCGTCGGCTGCGTGCCGCCCTTGTTGCGGGCGAAGAGTTTTCGCGCGAACAGCGCCTCCAGCGCGTTGATGCGGTGCGTGACCGTCGATTGCGTGATGTTCAGCCGCTCCGCCGTACGGTTGAAATTGCGCGTTTCCATCAGGTCGAGGAATGTCTCAATCAGGATGATTTGCATGAATGCGCCGTATTTCCGTAATGTTTCGCGGAAGTGTAATCGAAAATTCCGATTAATAAAGCGGCATCCATCCGCTTGCTGCGGGGCCGGTTGATTGCCACAAATCCCCTGGAAGAAGGGGAGCGAGAATGTCCGCACTGCCAAGCCATGCCCGTGTCGTCATCATCGGCGGAGGCGCCGTCGGCGCCTCGGCGCTCTATCATCTGGCCAAGGCCGGATGGACGGATTGCGTGCTGCTCGAAAAGAACGAGCTGACCGCCGGCTCGACATGGCACGCCGCCGGCAACGTGCCGACCTTCTCCTCCTCCTGGTCGATCATGAACATGCAGCGCTATTCCGCCGCGCTCTACCGGGAGCTCGGCGAACTGGTCGATTACCCCATGAACTACCACGTCACCGGCTCGATCCGCCTCGGCCATTCGAAGGAGCGCCTGCAGGAGTTCAAGCGCGTCGTCGGCATGGGGCGCTATCAGGGCATGGACCTCGATATCCTGACGCCCGACGAGATGCGCGGCAAGTATCCGTTCCTCGAGACGCACGACCTCACCGGCGCGCTCTACGATCCCTATGACGGCGACATCGATCCGGCGCAGCTCACGCAGGCCTTGGCGAAGGGCGCGCGCGACATGGGCGCGAAGATCTTCCGCTTCTGCCCGGCCACCGGCGCGCGCCGCGAGGGCGAGGAATGGGTGATCTCCACGCCGCAGGGCGAGATCCGCTGCGAGAAGGTGGTCAACGCCGCCGGCTACTATGCGCGCGAGGTGGGGAAATGGTTCGGCCGCGACGTGCCGATGATGGTGATGAGCCATCAATATATCCTCTTCGAGGAGATCCCGGAGCTCGCCGCATGGTCGAGGGAGGCCGGCCGCAAGCTGCCGCTGCTGCGAGACGTCGATTCGTCCTACTATCTCCGGCAGGAGAAGACGGGGATGAATCTCGGCCCCTACGAGCGCAACTGCAAGGCACATTGGGTGGCGCCGGACGATCCGATGCCGGACGATTTCTCCTTCCAGCTCTTCCCCGACGATCTCGACCGCCTCGAATGGTATCTCAACGACGCTGTCGAGCGCGTGCCGATCCTCGGCACGGCGGGCCTGTCGCGCATGATCAACGGCCCCATCCCCTATGCGCCGGATGGCAATCCGCTGATCGGCCCGATGCCCGGCGTGCCGAACGCCTTCGAGGCCTGTGTCTTCACCTTCGGCATCTGCCAGGCCGGCGGGGCCGGCAAGGTGCTGGCCGAATGGGTGACCGAGGGCGAGACGGAATGGGACATGTGGTCCTGCGACCCGCGCCGCTACACCGCGTTTGCCGCCGACAAGGACTATTGCATCGCCAAGGGCATGGAGGTCTACGGCCACGAATATGCCATGCACTTCCCCAAGCACGCCTGGCCGGCCGGCCGCGACCGGAAGCTGTCGCCGATCCACGACCGCATCAAGGCGCTTGGGGGCCAGTTCAAGCCCTATAACGGCTGGGAGCGCGCCAACTGGTATGCCGCGCCCGGCGACGACCTCTCCGAGGAGGCCACCCAGACCTGGAACCGCGAGGGGCCGTGGCGTGCGCGCATCGAGGCGGAGTGCCGCGCCGTCACCGAGGCCGCCGGCATCCTCGACCTTCCCGGCTTCTCGCGCTTCCGCGTGAAGGGGGAGGGCGCGACGGCGTGGCTTTCCTCGCTCGTCACCGGCAAGGTGCCGAAGCCGGGGCGTATCGGCCTTGCCTATTTCGCCGACGACAAGGGCCGCATCGTCACGGAAATGTCCGTCATGATGCTGGAGGAGGATTTCTTCTTCCTGATCACCGCCGCGACCGCCCAGTGGCACGATTTCGAGTGGCTGGCGAAGCATCTGCCCAAGGACGCCGCCTTCACCCTCGACGACGTGACGGAGGGTTTCTCCTGTCAGATCCTCTCCGGGCCGAAGTCCCGCGCCATCCTCGCCGAGGTCTCGGATGCCGATCTCTCCAAGGGCTGGCTGACGCATCAGAGCTGCCGGATCGCCGGGCGCTGGTGCCAGCTCGTGCGCGTCTCCTTCGCCGGCGAGCTCGGCTGGGAAATCCACAGCAAGATCGAGGACACCGCCGCCATCTTCGACGCCGTGTGGGCAGCGGGGCAGAAGCATGGCCTGAAACCCTTCGGCATGGAGGCGCTGGACAGCCTGCGCATCGAGAAGGGCTATCGCGCCTGGAAGGGCGACCTTTCGACCGACTACACCATCCTGCAAGGCGGGCTCGAGCGCTTCGTCGACTGGAGCAAGCCCGATTTCAAGGGCAAGGCGGCGCTGGAGCGCGAGAAGCAGCAGGGGGTTGCCAAGCGCTTCGTGCTGCTGACGGTGGAGGCCGGCGAATGCGACGCGCCCTATATGTCGACGCTCTGGCACGGCGGCAAGGTGGTGGGCGAGACGACCTCCGGCAACTGGGGCTATCGCACCGGCACATCCATCGCGCTCGGCATGCTGCGCGCCGACCTTGCCGCGCCCGGCACGGAAATCGAGGTGGAGATCTACGGCGACCGCTTCAAGGCGACCGTCCAGCCGGACGGCCCGCTCTTCGACCCCAACAATGAAAGACTGCGCGCATGACGAAGCCCGTTCCCTCCAAGGCGAGAGCCGTCATCATCGGCGGCGGCGTCTCCGGCTGCTCGGTCGCCTATCATCTGGCGAAACTCGGCTGGACCGATGTGGTGCTGCTGGAGCGCAAGCAGCTCACCTCAGGCACGACATGGCACGCGGCCGGCCTGATCGGCCAGCTCCGCGCCTCGCAGAACATGACCCGCCTCGCCAAATATTCCGCCGACCTCTATGTCAAGCTGGAGGCCGAGACGGGCATCGGCACCGGCATGCGCCAGTGCGGCTCGATGACCGTGGCGTTGACCGAGGAGCGCAAAGAGGAGATCTACCGACAGGCCTCGCTCGCCCGCGCCTTCGATATCGACGTGCGCGAGATCACCGTGGACGAGGTGAAGGCGCTCTATCCGCATCTCAACACGGCGGATGTGAAGGCCGCCGTGCACCTGCCGCTCGACGGCCAGTGCGACCCGGCCAATATCGCCATGGCGCTCGCCAAGGGCGCGCGGCAGAACGGCGCGCGCGTCATCGAGGGTGTCAAGGTGACGTCGGTGCTGACGAAGGACGGCCGCGTGACGGGCGTCACCTGCGAGCAGAACGGCGAGACCTTCACCATCGAGACGGAGAATGTCGTCAACGCCGCCGGCATGTGGGGGCGCACGCTCGCCGACATGTCGGGCGTCACGCTGCCGCTGCATGCCTGCGAGCATTTCTACATCGTCACCGAGCCGATCCCGAACCTTCAGCGCCTGCCGGTGCTGCGCGTGCCGGACGAATGCACCTATTACAAGGAGGATGCCGGCAAGATGCTGATCGGCGCCTTCGAATTGAAGGCCAAGCCCTGGGGCATGGACGGCATTTCGGAGGATTTCTGCTTCGACCAGTTGCCGGAGGATTTCGACCATTTCCAGCCGATCCTCGAAAATGCCATCAACCGCATGCCGATGCTGGAGACCGCCGGCATCCACACCTTCTTCAACGGCCCGGAAAGTTTCACGCCGGACGACCGCTACTATCTCGGCGAGGCGCCGGAACTGAAGGGCTACTGGGTCGCCGCCGGCTACAATTCCATCGGCATCGTCTCCTCCGGCGGCGCCGGCATGGCGCTGGCGCAGTGGATGAACGACGGCGAGCCGCCCTTCGATCTCTGGGAGGTGGATATCCGCCGCGCCCAGCCGTTCCAGAAGAACCGCGCCTATCTCAAGGACCGGGTCTCCGAGACGCTCGGCCTGCTCTATGCCGACCATTTCCCCTATCGCCAGATGGCGACGGCGCGCGGCGTGCGGCGCTCGCCGCTGCATGAGCATCTCAAGGCGCGCGGCGCGGTGTTCGGCGAGGTCGCCGGCTGGGAGCGGGCCAACTGGTTCGCCAGGGAAGGGCAGGAGCGGGAATACCGCTATTCGTGGAAGCGGCAGAACTGGTTCGAGAACCAGAGGGAGGAGCATCTGGCCGTCCGCAATGGCGTCGGCCTGTTCGACATGACCTCCTTCGGCAAGATCCGCGTGGAGGGCCGCGATGCGCTGGCCTTCCTGCAAAGGCTCTGCGCCAACCAGATGGACGTCGCGCCCGGCCGCATCGTCTATACGCAGATGCTCAACGAACGCGGCGGCATCGAGAGCGACCTGACGGTGACGCGCCTTGCCGAGACCGCCTTCCTTCTCGTCGTGCCCGGCGCGACGCTCCAGCGCGACCTTGCCTGGCTGCGCAGGCATCTTGCGGACGAGTTCGTCGTCATCACCGATGTCACGGCGGCCGAAAGCGTGCTGTGCGTCATGGGGCCGAAGGCGCGCGATCTGATGCGGAAGGTCAGCCCCAACGACTTCTCCAACGCCCATCACCCCTTCGCCACCGCGCGGGAGATCGAGATCGGCATGGGCCTCGCCCGCGCCCATCGCGTCACCTATGTCGGCGAGCTCGGCTGGGAGCTGTATGTCTCCACCGACCAGGCCGCGCATGTCTTCGAGGCGCTGGAGGCGGCGGGGGCCGATATGGGGCTCAAGCTGTGCGGCCTGCACACGCTCGATAGCTGCCGCATCGAAAAGGCCTTCCGCCATTTCGGCCACGACATCACGGATGAGGACCATGTGCTGGAAGCCGGCCTCGGCTTCGCCGTGCGCACGAGGAAGGGCGATTTTCTCGGCCGCGATGCGGTTCTGCGCAGGCAAGAGGAGGGGCTGAAGCGCCGCATGGTGCAGTTCCGCCTTACCGATCCCGAGCCGCTGCTCTTCCACAACGAGGCGCTGGTGCGCGACGGAAAGATCGTCTCGACCATCACTTCGGGCAATTACGGCCATTATCTCGGCGGGGCGATCGGCATGGGCTACGTGCCCTGCGCGGGCGAGAGCGAGGCGGACGTATTGGCCTCCAGCTACGAGATCGAGATCGCCGGGGTGCGCGTGAAGGCCGAGGCCTCGCTTGCGCCGATGTATGACCCGAAGGCCGAGAGGGTGCGGGCATGACCAGCCTTGCCGAACGCCACCGGCGTTTCCACGACCTGCACCAGTCGGGCTGCGTCGTCATCCCCAACCCCTGGGACATGGGCTCCGCCCGCATGATGGCGGCCTCAGGCGCAGTGGCGCTCGCCACCACCTCCGCGGGCTTCGCCTTCACGCTCGGCCGCCCCGACATGGGCAGCGTCACGCGCGAGGAAGCGTTGAAACATGCGGAGGACATCGTTCGCGCCACGCCGCTGCCCGTCTCCGGCGATTTCGAGAACGGCTTTGCCGATGCGCCTGACGATGTCGCCGAGACCATCCGCCTTGCCGCCGAGGCCGGCCTTTCCGGCTGCTCCATCGAGGACACGCGGATGGTCGAGGGCAACCCGGCCTATGCCTTCGACCTCGCCGTGGGCCGCATCCGCGCCGCCGCCGATGCCGCCCGTTCGCTCGGCCGTCCCTTCGTGCTCTGCGCCCGCGCCGACGGCGTGATGAACGGCGTCTACGATCTCGACGAGGCCGTTCGCCGCATCCAGGCCTTCGAGAAGGCCGGTGCGGACCTGCTCTATGTGCCCGTGCCGCCGGGCGAGGCGGAACTGCGCCGCGTCGTGCGATCGGTGTCGAAGCCTGTCAATGCGCTCGCCGCCGGGCCGTTGCGCCAGCTCACCGTGCCGCAATTCGCCGGTGCGGGCGTGCGCCGCATTTCCCTCGGGTCGATGCTCGCCCGGGTGACCCACGCGGCCATCGCCGAGCAGATGGAGGCGATCGTCAGGGACGGCAGCTTCGAAAAGCTGTCCGCCGCCGCGCCGGGGGACCGGATCAACCGGATGCTTGCGGCCGGAACCGGCGAGATCGGCTCGGGATGACGGAGCCGGCGGACGCCTGAGGCCCGGCAAGGGCCGGGTATGACGAGACCATTGAAGCCAGATGCCTTCGCGCAGGAGCGGACGATGACTGAAGCAGCAACCTTGACCTCCCGCCGCGCCGGCGGCCGTGCCGCGCGGGTCGCCATGCGCGCCGCGCCTCTGGCGGAGAATGTCCGGCCCGTTCGCCCCGGCTTGCCGGGCGGCCAGTACAAGCCCTTGAGCGAGGCGGGCGTGCGCCGCATCCACGAGGCGGCGCTGGATGCGCTGGAGAATATCGGCCTTGCCAATGCGCCGAAATCCGGCGTCGAGATCATGACCCGCGCCGGGGCGATCCTCGGCGAGGACGGCCGGCTGCGCTTCCCGCGCGCGCTGGTGGAGGACATGCTGGCGCTCGCCGCGCGCGACATCACTCTTCATGGCCGCGATCCGAAATACGACCTCGAGCTCTCCGGCACCCGCGTCTATTACGGCACGGCCGGGGCGGCGGTGCATATCGTCGACGTGGAGAAGCGCGAATACCGCGAATCGACGGCGAAGGACCTCTTCAACGCCGCCCAGCTCGTCCATCACCTCGACAATATCCATTTCTTCCAGCGGGCGATGGTCTGCCGCGACGTCGCCGATAATTTCCTGATGGACATCAACACGCTCTACGGCTGCTGCGCCGGCACGTCCAAGCATGTCGGCACCAGCTTCTCCGATCCCTCGCATGTCGCCGGCTGCTTCGACCTCATCCACATGATGGCGGGCGGCGAGGACAAGTGGCGCGAACGGCCCTTCGTGTCCAATTCCAACTGCTTCGTCGTGCCGCCGATGAAATTCGCGGAGGAAAGCTGCATCACCATGGAGGCCTGCATCCGGGCCGGCATGCCGATCCTCCTGCTCTCGGCGGGGCAGGCGGGCGCGACGGCTCCCGCGCCGCTCGCCACGGCCATCGTGCAGGCCGTCGCCGAATGCCTTGCCGGCGTCGTCTATGTCAACGCCATGGCGCCCGGCCATCCGGCGATCTTCGGCACCTGGCCCTTCGTCTCGGACCTTCGCACGGGGGCGATGTCCGGCGGTTCGGGCGAGCAGGCCTTGCTGACGGCCGGCTGCGCGCAGATGCACCAGTTCTACCGCCTGCCGGGCGGGGCGGCGGCGGGTATCGCCGATTCCAAGCTGCCCGACATGCAGGCCGGCTGGGAACAGGCGATCTCCAACGTCATGGCCGGCCTTTCCGGCCTCAACATGGTCTACGAGGCGGTGGGGATGCACGCCTCGCTGCTCGGCTTCTGCCTGGAAAGCCTCGTGCTGGGCGACGACCTTCTGGGACAGGTGCAGCGCTGCGTGCGCGGCATCGACGTGACGGAGGATTCCGTCTCGCTGGAGACCATGCGCTCCGTCTGCCTCGACGGTCCCGGCCACTATCTCGGCGACCCGCAGACGCTCTCCCTGATGCAGACGGAATATGTCTACCCTGCCGTCGCCGACCGCACGAGCCCGAAGGAATGGGCCGAGATCGGCCGTCCGGACCTTATCCAGAAGGCCATCGAACGCAAGAACCGCATCCTTTCCGAAGCCGGCGGCCCGCTCTTCGATTTGACGACGGACCGGGCGGTGCGGGAGAAGTTCAGGATCTACTTCTGAGGCTCAGCGCCCGGCCGCTCGCACCTCGCGCACGCCGAAGTCGAATTGCGGGGCGGTGACGGGGGCGAGGTCGAGGCCGGGGAAGACGGCGAAGGTGCTGAAGGGCTGGGTCTCGCCGGGCAGCACGCGCAGCACGATCAGCGCGCTGTCGCGGCCGGCTTCGCGGCAGGCGCCGCCGGGGCAATCGGAGAGCACGGCGTCGAGGCGGAAGGACTGCATGGGGACGGCGCCCTTGTTGGTGATCTGGCCGGTGACGCGATAGCTCGTCTTCGTCTGGCCGACGCTCGCCTGCATGTCCGCGAGCTCGACGCTGTCGGCGGTGAGAGCCTGCGTCACCGTGTTCGACGTGACGGGCCCGTCCGAGGGTGCGCGATCCTCGACGAACCAGACCAGGATCGCCACGGCAAGACCGATGGCGACCGTGATGGTGAGGACGGGTTCGACCCAGCTTTGGAAACGCCGGAAACGCAATGCGAGATAAAGAGTTGCCGCCGCCGCGACCGCAAATGCCCAGATCATTCAGGTCCTCCTGGACATGGTATAGCCTGCACGGCAGGCGGCCGGAAGGGCCGGCCGCCTCAATTCGGCTTGAGGCGGCCCCAGGAGGCGCTGTCGGCGGTCACGGCGACTGTCTTCCGCGCCGGCCTAGAAAGCGAGGCTGCCGGCCATCAGGGCGAGCACGAGGAAGACCAGGAAGACGATGAGGGCGATCGCGAACAGGATCTTCGCGACGGTCGCCGTGGCGGCGGAGACCCCGGAAAAGCCGAGGAAGCCGGCGATCAGCGAGATGACGAGGAAAATCAAAGCCCATTTCAGCATGGCGAAGCCTCCGATGATGTCGGAGAAAAGACGTTCGGCGGACGGAAATGTTCCGTCGTGCGAGCATCCCCTCTGCCCTGCCGGGCATCTCCCCCTCAAGGCAGGCGAATCGCATATGGCACGCCGTTGCCGAATCTCCCCTTCTCCCCTCGGGGAGAAGGTGGCCCGAAGGGCCGGATGAGGGGGTGATGCAGGGGAGGGTTAGCCTTTTTTGCGCCTTCGGCAGCCCCCTCATCCGCCTGCCGGCACCTTCTCCCCGCCGGGGAGAAGGGAGAGAGTCGCGACGTATCATTCCATATGCGATTGCCCTGCCCTCAAGGGGGGAGATTGGATGGAGCGGCGCCTTGCCTATCTCTGATGCGGCTTGTTGAGCGGAGAGCCTGCCGGGGGAGATGCCCGGCAGGGCAGAGGGGGGTAGGCGGCGAAGACCGTATCTCAGCCGTGGCTGATCATCACATGGCGGACGGCGGTGTAGTCCTCCAGCGCGTAGATCGACATGTCCTTGCCGTAGCCCGACTGCTTGACGCCGCCATGCGGCATCTCGGTCGTCAGCATGAAATGGGTGTTGATCCAGGTGCAGCCGTATTGCAGGCGGGAGGCGGCCTTCATCGCCTTGCCGATATCCTTCGTCCAGACGGAGGAGGCGAGGCCGTAGTCGCTGTCGTTCGCCCAGCTTATCGCCTGCTCTGCCTCGGAGAAGCGGGTGACGGAGACGACGGGGCCGAAGACCTCGCGGCGCACGATCTCGTCGTCCTGCGTCGCGCCGGCCACCACCGTGGGCTGGTAGAAATAGCCCTCGTCGCTGCCGGCCTGCCCGCCGGCGGTGATCTCGATATGCTTCACCTCGGCGGCGCGCTCGACGAAGCTCGCCACCCGGTCGCGCTGGCGCCTGGAGATCAGTGGGCCGATCTCGTTGAGCGTGTCGTCGGGGTCGTTGTAGCGGATGGTCGAGACGGCGGCGGAAAGGTCGGCGACGAGTTTTTCGTAGATGCCGTCCTCGGCATAGATGCGGCAGGCGGCGGTGCAGTCCTGGCCGGCATTGTAGTAGCCGAAGGCGCGGATGCCGGAGACGACGGCCTCCAGATCGGCGTCGTCAAAGACGACGACCGGGGCCTTGCCGCCGAGCTCCAGATGGGTGCGCTTGACGGTCTTGGCGGCCGCCGCCAGCACCTTCTTGCCGGTCGCCACGTCGCCGGTGATGGAGACCATGTTGATCTTCGGATGGTTGATCAGCGTGTTGCCGACCGTCTCGCCGCGGCCGAGCACGATGTTGACCACGCCTTCCGGCAGGATATCGGCGAGGAGCCTCGCCATCTTCAGCGCCGTCAGCGGCGTCTGCTCGGAGGGCTTGAAGACGACGGTGTTGCCGCCGGCGATCGCCGGGGCGAGCTTCCAGGCCATCATCATCAGCGGATAGTTCCACGGCGCGATGGAGCCGATGATGCCGACCGGGTCGCGGCGCACCATGGAGGTGAAGCCGGGCAGGTATTCGGCGGCGACCGGGGCGTGCAGCGAGCGGATCGCCCCGGCGAAGAAGCGCCAGCAATCGACGATGGCCGGCAGTTCGTCGTTGCGGGCGGCGTTGATCGGCTTGCCGCAATTGAGCGATTCGAGCGCGGCGAAGGCGTCGGCGTCCTTCTCGATGGCGTCGGCGATCTTCAGGAGGTAGCCGGAGCGCTCGGCGGGCGTCGTCGCCGCCCAATTGAGGAAGGCCTTTTCGGCGGCGTCGACGGCGGCGTCGATCTGCGCGTGAGAGGCTTCCGGCAGGTCGACGATCTTCGCGCCGGTTCTCGGGTTGAGGATGTGCTCCTCCGTCTCGGTGCCGGCCTCGAAGCGCGCGCCGATCAGCATCTGGGTGTCCATGGCTTGGTTCTCCGTTGGTTCGGCGGAGCGAATGGCGAATGGCGAGTAGCGAATAGAGTCCCTGTCTTCCCTATTCGCTATTCACCATTCCCTATTCGCCCCCGTTCATTTGCCGCTGCCGGCGACCTGATCGCCGTCGCGGGTGAGGTAATAGGCGCCGAGGATCGGCAGGAAGGTGACGAGCACCACCACCATGGCGACGACATTCGTCACCGGCCGCTGGCGCGGGCGGACCAGTTCCTCCAGCATCCAGATCGGCAGGGTCGATTGCTGGCCGGCGGTGAAGGTGGTGACGATCACCTCGTCGAAGGACAGCGCGAAGGCGAGCATGCCGCCGGCCAGCAGCGCCGTGCCGATGTTCGGCAGGATGACATGCCGGAACGTCTGGAAACTGTCGGCGCCCAGGTCCATCGAGGCCTCGACCAGGCTGCCCGAGATGCGGCGGAAGCGAGCGACGGCGTTGTTGTAGACGACCACGACGCAGAAGGTCGCGTGGCCGAGCACGATGGTCCAGAAGGAGAAGGGGATCTCCGCGAAGGAGAAGGCCGAGCGCAGCGCGATGCCGGTGATGATGCCGGGAAGCGCGATGGGCAGGATGACGAGCAGCGAGATCGTCTCGCGGCCGAAGAATTTCGTGCGGGAGACGGCGGCGGCGCAGAGCGTGCCGAGCACCAGCGCGACGGCCGTCGAGATCGACGCGACGCGCACGGAAAGCCCCATCGCCTCCCAGACGTCCGGCCGGTTCCAGGCGGCGGCGAACCATTTGAGCGTGTAGCCCGGCGGCGGGAACTGGTAGCTCTTCTCCTCCGTGGTGAAGGCGTAGAGGAAGATCAAGAGGATCGGCAGGTGCAGGAAGGCGAGGCCCGCGCCCGCGGCGATCTTCAGGCCCATGGGGGCGGAGGTGTTCCGGTCAGAGCGCATCGAAGGCCCCCTGTCGCTTGGCCATCCACAGATAGAGGCCCATGATGACGATCGGCACGACGGAGAAGGCGGCGGCGAGCGGGATGTTGCCGGCCGTGCCCTGCTGGGCATAGACCGCCTGGCCGATGAACAGCCGCGACGAGCCGATGATCTGCGGGATGATGTAGTCGCCGAGCGTCAGCGAGAAGGTGAAGATCGAGCCGGCGATGATGCCGGGCAGCGCTAAGGGAAACAGCACGTGGCGGAAGGTCTGGGCGGGGTTGCCGCCGAGGTCGGCGGAGGCCTCGATGAGGTTGCCCGGCACGCGCTCCAGCGCGGCCTGGATCGGCAGGATCATGAAGGGCATCCAGACATAGATGAAGACGATGAAGGTGCCGGTATAGCTGATCGACAGCGACGAGCCGCCGACGACCGGCAGCGAAAGCCACGCATCGAGTAGCCACATCAGATGCAGCTTGGCGAGGAACCAGGTGAGGATGCCTTCCTTGGCGAGGATGAGCTTCCAGGCGTAGATCTTCACGAGGTAGCTCGACCAGAGCGGCAGCATGACGCCGAGATAGAAGACGACCTTCCATTTCCCCTTCGCGTAGCGCGCCGCGTAATAGGCGATGGGGAAGGCGATGGCGGCGGAGGCGAGCGTCACCAGCGCGGCCATGAGGACGGTGCGCAGGATGATGTCGAAATTCGACGGGATGAGGAGCTGCCGGTAGGTGGCGAGGGTGAATTCGTAGTCGATCAGCCCGGAAAAGTCGTCGATCGAGAAGAAGCTTTGCAGGAGCAGCGCGAGGAGCGAGCCGAGATAGATGATGCCGAGCCAGAGCAGCGGCGGCGTCAGCATCAGCAGCAGGAGGATCTTCGGGTTGCGCCAGAAGAAATCCGAGAGCCGGCCGGTGGGGCCTTGCCGGTGGTCGAGGATGGCGGTTTCGCTGACCGTGCTCATGACGCGCCGTCCATGGTGTGCAGGTCCTGCGGCAGGAAGGAGAGGGTGACGGTCTCGCCCTCGGCGGGGACGGCGCTGGAGGCTGGCAGCATGGCGGCGATGCGCGCGCCGTTCGCCTCCACCGTGACGCGGCTCGCCGCGCCGAGGAAGCTCGTCGCCGTCACGCGGCCGGTGAAGGGTTTTCGGCCGGGGCCGTCGCCGAGCGTGATCGCTTCGGGGCGCAGGCTGGCGTGATGCCTGCCATAGCCGAGGCTTTCCACGAAATCCGGCGGCAGCACGTTGGAGGAGCCGACGAAATCGGCGACGAAGCGCGTCCTCGGCCGCTTGTAGACCTCTTCCGGCGTGCCGAGTTGCTGGATCTTCCCATCGCTGAACACGGCGATGCGGTCGGCCATGGACAGCGCCTCGCCCTGGTCGTGGGTGACGAAGACGAAGGTGATGCCGAGGGATTTCTGCAATGATTTCAGCTCTTCCTGCATCTGCTCGCGCAGCTTGAGGTCGAGCGCGCCGAGCGGCTCGTCGAGGAGGAGGACGCGGGGGCGGTTGACGAGGGCGCGCGCCAGCGCCACGCGCTGGCGCTGGCCGCCGGAGAGCTGGCCGGGGCGGCGCGCGCCGTAGCCGGGCAGCTTGACCATGGCGAGCGCGTCCTCGGCCGCCTTCAGCCGCTCCGCCTTGCCGACGCCCTTGACCATCAGGCCGTAGGCGACGTTCTCGAGGATCGAGAGATGCGGGAAGAGGGCGTAGTCCTGGAACACCGTGTTGACGTTGCGTCGGTATGGCGGCACGCCCTCGGCCGTCTCGCCGAAGATCTCGATATGGCCGGAGGTCGGCTGCTCGAAGCCGGCCATCAGGCGCAGGCACGTCGTCTTGCCGGAGCCGGACGGCCCGAGCATGGCGAAGAACTCGCCCTCGGCGATGGCGAGGTCCACGCTGTCGACGGCGCGCACGGTCCCGAAATGGCGGGATACTTGCTGGAACAGGACGGCGGTCATGAGGGCTCCCGGTGTTTTCGAGGCGACGGGTGCGGGTCCGTCCATCGCGAGACGTTTCTGGGCTGAAGACCCCTCCCTAAATCCCTCCCCACAAGGGGGAGGGACTTAACGCGCGGCATGCCCGGCGTTCATAAAGCGCAGGAAAAGCGGGCTGCCCGCCTTTCTCCCCCCTTGTGGGGGAGATGCCGGCAGGCAGAGAGGGCTTTAGCGCCCGCCGATCACGCCGATATAGTCGGAGACCCAGCGGTGATAGGGCACGCATTCGCCCTGGCTCTCGCATTTGGTGACGGGCGTGCGCCAGAAGGCGATCCTGTCGAAGTTGTCGAAGCCGTTGGTCGAGCAGCCCTCGTCGGTCAGAAGCGCATTGCCCTTGCAGGCGGCCGGGACGGAGGGGACCGCGCCGAACCAGGCGGCCGCATCGCCCTGCACCTTGGCCGACAGCGAATGCTCCATCCACATATAGGCGCAGTTCGGATGCTGGCTGTCGGCATGCAGCATGGTCGTGTCCGACCAGCCCGTCACGCCTTCCTCCGGGAAGGTCGAGGCGATCGGCTGGTTTTCCGCCTTCATCAGGTTGACCTGGAAGGGCCAGGAGCCGGAGGCGACGACGCCCTCGTTCTTGAAGTCGTCGATCTGGATCATCGCGTCGTGCCAGTAGCGGCCGACGAGGGTGCGCTGGACGCGCAAGAGGTCGAGCGCGGCCTTGTACTGGTCCTCGTTGAGCTCGTAGGGGTTCTTGATGCCGAGGTCCGGCTTGTGCGCCATCAGATACTGCGCGGCGTCGGCGATGTGGATCGGGCCGTCATAGGCCTGCACGCGGCCCTTGTTGGACTTGCCGTCCGGCAGCGTCATCTCCTCGAAGACGACGTTCCAGCTCGTCGGCGCCTCGCCCTTGAAGGCCTCGGTGTTGTACATCAGCACGTTCGGCCCCCACAGATAGGGCGTGCCGTAGTGGACGCCGTCCACCGTATGCCACGGCGCGTTCTGCAGGCGCTCGTCGATGGTCTTCCAGCTCGGGATGAGGTCGGTGTTGATCGGCTGCACGCGCTTGCCGGCGACGAGCCGCAGCGAGGCGTCGCCCGAGGCGGTGACGAGGTCGAAGCCGCCCTCGTTCATCAGCGCGACCATCTCGTCGGAGGTCGCGGCGGTCTTCACCGTCACCTTGCAGCTCGTCTGCTTCTCGAAGTCGCTGACCCAGTCATAGGCCTTGTCCGTCTCGCCGCGCTCGATATAGCCGGCCCAGGCGACGATCGACACCTCGCCTTCGCCCGCGCCGAGCGTCTTCAGCGGTTCCTGGGCGATGGCGGCGGTGGCGAAGGCGAGCGAAAGGGCAAGCGCGGTGCAGGAATGCAGAAGTCGCTTCATGACAGTCTCCCGGTTTGATCCGCTTGTCTGCGGTATTGTTCCCGGAAGGAAAGGTGCCGCGCTTTCGCCGCTTTCGCAAATTCATTAATCAGAATGGCGCTATCGGAAATTCCGAATGGTTCACCCTTTCCGTGAAACCTGTAGGATGGGTGAAGCGCGTTGCGGGAAGGAGATCAGCATGAGCCGATTGACTGGCGGATGCCTGTGCGGCGACGTCCGGTTCGCGGCGTCGGGAAATCCGTACAGGGTCGGCCTGTGCCATTGCCTCGATTGCCGCAAGCATCACGGGGCGCTGTTCCACGCTTCGGCCGTGTTCCCCGAGGATGCGGTGGCGATCGAGGGCGGGACGAGGGACTATGCCGGGCGGCATTTCTGCCCCCGCTGCGGCTCGTCCGTCTTCTCCCGGACCGGGGACGAGATCGAGGTCAATCTCGGCTCGCTCGACGAGCCCGGTTGCTTGACGCCGACCTATGAACTCTGGACCCTTCGCCGCGAGCCATGGCTGCCGCCGTTTCCCGTCGCGAGGCGCTATGACCGCGATCGCGACGCTTCGGGCCGTTCCGAGGCCTAGAACATTTCCGGTGAACTCCGGTTCACCGGAAATGTTCTAGTCTCTTGTTTTTGCCGCATTATCCGACGCCAAAGCGACTTCGCTTCGGCTGGAAATGCTCTCGCTACCGCCCGCGCCCGCTCCGCAGCGCCTCCGCCAGCCCGACGAAATCGCGCGCCGCCTGCGGCAGGCCGGAGCCCTTGCGCCAGACCATGCCGATCTGCACCACCGGCAGCGCGCCGGAGACGTCGCGGCTCTCGATGCGGTCGCCTTCCAGCGACCAGGGGCGGTAGACGAGGTCGGGCAGGAGGGCGATGCCCGCGCCCGTCGCCACGAGGCTGCGCACCGCCTCGACCGAACGGGTGCGGAAGGCGACATGCGGGCGGGCGCCGAGCGCGCTCAGCAGCTTGCCGGTATTCTCCTCGATCTCGTCCACCGTCAGCATGATCAGCGGCTCCCTGGCGATATCGCTGACGGAGATGATGTCGGCCGCCACCAGCGGATGGCCGATCGGCAGCCAGAGCCGGTAGGGCGAGGTCTCGATGATCTCCGCCTGCAGCGCCATGCGGTCGCGCAGGTTCGAGATGACCATGACGGCGACGTCCAGCTCGCCGCCGACCAGAAGGTGCTCCAGATAGGAGCCGTTGTCCTCGATGGCGCTGACCTCGATGCCGGGAAAGGCGCGGCGATAGCGCGACAGCAGGTCCGACAGCACATAGCCGGCGACCAGCGAGGTGACGCCGAGATTGAGCTGGCCCTTCTCCGGCGCGCGGTTGTCGGAAAAGGAGCTGCGGGCGTCGGAGACATTGGCGAGGATCTTCGTCGCGTGGCGCAGGAACTGGTGGCCGTTATGCGTCGTCGTCAGGCCGCGCGGATGGCGCTCGAAGAGCTCGACGCCGAGATCGGATTCGAGCTCCTTGATCGCCTCGGTGATCGAGGATTGCGAGATCGACAGATGCTGCGCCGCCCGCGTCACGGAGCCCTGTTCCGCAACGGCGACGAAATACTGCAACTGCCGCAGGGTGAAAGCCATGGCGGCAGTTAACAGGACGGCGCCGGGCGATGCAAGCCGCGCAAAAAGCCCGGGAAAACACGCCTTCCGCATGCCTCGCCCCCGCCGCCCTGCTATGATCTTCCGAACGACGAGGAGCCGCCATGACCGAACGCCCCATGCCGACCGAGGAAGGCATCCTCGCCTTCCACAAGCGCTGCGAGGATTTCTACCCGGCCGACGCCGTCGAGGCCGACATCGCGCAGCAGCGCGCCTGGTACGACGCGCTCTGCGCCGCCTTCGACGCCGCGCCGCCGGCGGGCATGGTCAAGCAGGACGGGCTGGTGGCGGCGCGCATTCCGGTGCGCCGCTACCGCCCGGCGCGGCTGACGAGCGGAACGCGGCTCTTCTACATTCACGGCGGCGGCTTCGTCGTCGGCTCGCTGGCGAGCCACGACGCGATCTGCGCCGAGATATCCGAGGCGGCCGGGGCGGAGCTCGTCTCGGTCGATTACCGTCTTTCGCCGGAACATGTCTGGCCCGCCGCCTTCGACGATTGCTGGGCGGTGCTGGTCGAGCTCCTGCTGGAAAGCCGCCCGGTCGTCGTGATCGGCGACAGCGCCGGCGGCAACCTTGCGGCCGGCCTCGTCCTGAAGGCGCGCGACGAGGGGTTGAAGGGCATTGCCGGCCAGGCGCTGGTCTATCCCGGCCTCGGCGGCGATCTTGCCTCCGGCTCCTATGTGGAGATGGCCGAGGCGCCGGGGCTTTCGACCGCCGACGTCGCCTATTACCGCGCTGTCTACAAGGCGCCGGAGGATTCGGCCCACGCCTTCCCCTTGCGCGCGGAAAACCTCGCCGGCCTGCCGCCCGCCTTCATCACCGGGGCCTGTTTCGATCCGCTGCGCGACGATGCGCGGGCCTACGCGGCGCGGCTGATCCTTTCCGGCGTGCCGGTGGAGTACCGCGAGGAGAAGCAGATGATCCATGCCTGGCTGCGCGCCCGCTTCATGAGCGAGGGCGCGAAGGCCGGCTTCGCCGCGCTTTGCGACGCCGTTCGGCGGATGGCCAATCCGTGAGCGGCATCGCTGACCTCGGCACGCTGCTGGCGAGCCTGGAGCCGGCGCTCGCGGCGGGCCGCTACGTCTATGCGAGCGTGCCGGAAGCGGATCTTGCGGCGCATCTGGCGCGCGGGGTCATCGGCCTGTTCCGGGAGGCGGAGGGCGTCACGCTGATCCTGCCCGTCGACGCCGCCGAGGGGCTTGCCGTCAGCGCGCCGCTGCGCATGATCACGCTGACGGTGCAGTCCTCGCTGGAGGCGGTGGGGCTGACGGCCGCCTTCGCCACGGCTTTGACGGAGGAGGGCATCAGCGCCAATGTGGTCGCCGCCTTCCATCACGACCATCTGTTCGTGCCGGAGCGGGATGCCGAACGGGCGCTGGACGTGCTGCGGGCTCTTTCCCGCAGGGCGCGGGAAAAGGGAGAAGCATGATGAGAAACCAGCCGTTTCCGGCCTTTGCCGTTGCCTGCTGCCTTGCGGGTGTGCCCTGTTCGTCCCTTGCCGAGGAGGCGGCTGTGCCGATCCCCGCCTGCGCGCTGTCCGGCTCCAAGAGCGTCTTCATCGGCGGCGCGCCGGCCTTGCGCCTTTCCGACGTGGTGAACTGCCCGCCGGAGCTTTACGAGATCGTGCCGAGCGTGATGATCGAGGGTCAGCCCATGGTGAAGTTCCGCAGCGGCGTCGGCGAGAAGGGCAATTGCACCGCGCGCGGCGAGGAGACGGTGAGCGTCGAGGGGGAATCGGCCAGCCGGCTCGGGGATGTGACCTGCACGCAGAATTAAGCGGTGGGGCCTCGTGGCCGTTGTGAGTGAGGCTT
>JBDHSZ010000016.1:0-38742 GCA_039812945.1 Shinella sp. | reverse complement strand
TCCGAGCCCTACATCGCCTCCAAGGCCGTGCTGATCGTGCGCGCCGACGACGACAGCATCAAGGGCTTCGCCGACCTCAAGGGCAAGAAGTCCGCCCAGTCGCTGACCAGCAATTTCGGCAAGATCGCCGAGGGCGCCGGCGCCGAGCTCATCGGCACCGACGGCTTCGACCAGTCGATCCAGCTCGTTTTGACCGGCCGCGCCGACGCGACGATCAACGACAGCCTGTCCTTCCTCGACTTCAAGAAGCACAAGCCCGACGCCAATGTGAGGATCGCCGCCGAGCAGGCCGATGCCGACTATTCCGGCATCATCATCCGCAAGGGCGAGCCGGAGCTGCTGGCGGCCATCGACAAGGCGCTCGCCGAGATCAAGGCCGACGGCACCTACCAGGCGATCTCGGAGAAGTATTTCGGCCAGGACGTCTCGAAGTAATCGCCTCCCGGCCGCTTCGCGGCGGCCGGCTCCTGCCCTATGAATAGACCGCCGCTGGCCGGGATCGCCCCGGCCAGCCGCATTTCGAAGGATCGTCCCGTGCCGCCGTGGCTTCAACTGATGCTGGATTCGCTTGCGCCGCTCCTGTGGGCCGCGCTGGTCTTCACCATTCCGCTCACCCTCGCCTCCTTCGTGCTCGGCCTCGCGCTCGGCCTCGTCACCGCCGTCGTGCGGCTGTTCGCGCCGCGGCCCTTCTCCGATATCGCGCGCTTCTATGTCTGGGTGATCCGCGGCACGCCGCTCCTGGTGCAGCTCTTCGTCATCTTCTACGGCCTGCCGAGCATCGGCATCCTGCTCGACGCCTTTCCGGCGGCCCTCATCGGCTTCACGCTGAATGTCGGGGCCTATACGTCGGAGATCATCCGCGCCGTCATCGCCTCCGTGCCGCGCGGCCAGTGGGAGGCGGCCTATTCGATCGGCATGAGCTGGTCGCAGGCCATGCGCCGCACCATCCTGCCGCAGGCGACGCGCGTCGCCGTGCCGCCGCTGTCCAACACCTTCATCTCGCTGGTCAAGGACACCTCGCTCGCCGCCGCCGTCACCGTGCCGGAACTGTTCCAGACCGCCCAGCGCATCGTCGCCACCACCTACGAGCCGCTGATCCTCTATATCGAGGCGGCGCTGATCTATCTGGCGCTGAGCTCCGTGCTCTCGGCCCTGCAGGTGAGATTGGAAAAGCGCTTCGCCCGCTATGGCGGCTTCCTGGAGGCCCGCACATGATCGAACTGTCGCATATCGAGAAACGCTTCGGCGACAACCACGTGCTGCGCGACATCAGCCTCACCATGGCCGAAGGCACCGTGACGGCGCTGGTCGGCCCCTCCGGCGGCGGCAAGAGCACGCTGCTGCGCTGCATCAACCTGCTCGAGATACCCACCTCCGGTACGATCCGGCTCGGCGGGGACGAGATCGATTTCGCCCCCGGCCGCAAGGTCGGCTGGCCGGCGATCCAGAAGCTGCGCCGCCAGACCGGCATGGTCTTCCAGAACTTCCAGCTCTTCCCGCACCAGACGGCGCTCGCCAATGTGATGGAGGGCCTCGTCACCGTGCTGAAATGGCCGGCCGACAAGGCCCGCGCCCGCGCCCTCGAACTGCTGGAGAAGGTCGGCATGGCGCACAAGGCCGATGCCTGGCCGGCGACGCTTTCCGGCGGCCAGCAGCAGCGCGTCGCCATCGCCCGCGCGCTCGCCCCCTCGCCGCGCGTCCTGCTCTGCGACGAGCCGACCTCGGCGCTCGACCCGGAACTGGCGGAAGAGGTGGTGGAGGTGCTGAGCCGCCTTGCCCGCGAGGGCACGACCATGGTCATGGCGACGCACGACCTTCGCCTCGCCTCGCGCGTCGCCGACGCCGTGGTCTTCCTCGACGGCGGCGTCATCGTCGAGGAGGGCCCGCCGCGCGCCCTCTTCTCGGCGCCGCAGCGCGAGCGCACGAAGAAATTCATCGCCTCGCTGAGCGCGCCGCAGAGCTACGATATCTAGGCGATACACGCCGCCTCGCGCCCTGATAGCCATGAAATCGAATCCGCGACAGTTGCATCCAGCGGACGATTCAAGCAGATTGCGGGATATTCGTATCGCGTCATGCCCCCGGCATGTCTGACAGGGGAGAAAGTCCATGAACAAGAAAACACCCAATCCGATCGACATTTTCGTCGGCTCCCGCGTCCGCCTGCGCCGCCTGATGGTCGGCATGAGCCAGGAAGCGCTTGCCGACCGTCTCGGCGTGACCTTCCAGCAGGTCCAGAAATACGAGAAGGGCACCAACCGCATCAGCGCCAGCCGCCTCCAGGCGATCTCGGACGTCTTCCGCGTGCCGCCGAGCTTCTTCTTCCAGGACGACGAGAACGCCGCTTCGACGACCGGCGCCCATGACACCGGCGACGTCTCCACCTTCGTCTCCTCCAAGGAAGGCCTCGACCTCAACCGCGCCTTCCTGAAGATCGAGGACGCCGGCGTGCGCAAGTCGATCATCGCGCTCGCCACCGCGCTCTCCAAGGCCGGCGCCGCCGCCGAAACGGGCGAGCGCGCCGAGAACGCACCGGAACTGCGGATCTGACGCAGCATGGCGGCACGGCTGCAGACGCTCGGTCATCTGCGCCTGCTCGACGAGGGCGGTAACGGCATCGTCTTTCCCGAAAAGGCGCTGCTGATCCTCTGCTATCTGCGCACGCGCGGCCTCAGGGACATGCCGAGGGCCGACGCCGCCGGCCTCTTCTGGGACGACGCCAATACCGGCGCCGCCTATGCCAGCCTGCGGCAGACCGTGTCGCGCGTCCAGAAGCGCCAGCGCGATCTCGGCCGGACCTATCTCGTCTTCACCGACGCCGCCATCGCGCTCGGGCCGGACCCCGTCGAGAGCGATATCGAGCTGGTGCGCGAGGGGGCGGGCCTCGACCTTCTGGCCGGCCTGCTCAACGAGGAGTTCCTGAGGCACGTCAAGCCGGGCAATCCGGCGCTTTCCAACTGGATCGCCCTGCAGCGCGCCGCGCATATCGCCCTCTTGCGCCGCACCCTGCTCGAAGGCGCGCCGCAGGACGGCGACGGCGCCCGGCAGGCCCGCTCGGCCGCCGCCCTTCGCCTGCTCGAGGCCAATCCCCGGGACGAGGAGGTCCGCGCCGTGCTGACCGGCCGCCCCACCGTGCCCGCGACCTTGATGACGCCGCAGCCGATAGCGGGCTTCGCCTCCGCCGAGGAGGCCGGCATCGCCCTGCCCCGCGCGAACCCGCCGCGCGTCGTCCTGCTTCCGCCCGTCACCGCCTATGCCTCGCGGAGCGCCACGCGCTTTTCCGAGGCGCTGATCGAGGACGTCACGATCGGGCTCTGCGCCCTGCGCTCGATCTCGATCATCGCGCCGCACACCGCCGCGCAGATCTCGCTCAAGGCCGACCGCGCCGCCACCTACGAGCGCCACAAGATCAGCTATATCCTCGAAACGCGGCTTCGCGACGAGGGCGACGGGCACACGCTCTTCGTCCAGCTCATCTATTTCGGCAGCGACGAGGTGATCTGGGCCGAGCGCTTCCCGCTCTCGGCCGAGGGGCTTGCCCGCTCACGGCAGATGATCGCCCACCAGATCGCCGGCGCCATCGCCACCGAGATCGAGCGCAACGAATTGGTGCGCAGCGACTACGAGCGCGACGCCGACGCCTATCGCAGCTTCCTTCTCGGACAGGGCCAGCTCAAGAACCTCGACCTGCGCGCTATCCGCCGCGCCCGCAAGAGTTTTCGCGAGGCGCTGCAGGCCAATGGCGGCTTCGCCCCGGCGCTCGGCGGGCTCGCCCGCAGCTACTTCCTCGAATGGCTGGTGACGGCGCGCGGCGACGAGGCGCTGCTGCGCCAGGCCGAGCAGCATGCCGAGGAGGCCATTCGCGCCGACGAGCGCTTGCCTTCCGGCTACCGCGAGCTCGGGGTGGTCAAGCTCTACGCCCGGCAGTTCGACGAGAGCGTGGCCTATCACGACCGCGCCGAGGCGCTGAGCCCGCATTATGCCAATGTCATCGCAAGCTATGCGGACACGCTCGTCCAGGCCTCGCGCCCCGATGTCGGGCTGCGCAAGATCGAGCAGGCGATCGAGCTCAACCCGCTGCCGCCGGACGAATATTTCTGGACCGCCGCCGGCGCCGCCTATTCGCTCGGCCTCTACCAGCAGGCGCTCGTCTACATCGCCCGCATGAAGGACCGCGCCGCCGCCGACCGCCTGTCGGCCGCGAGCTGGAGCATGCTGGGCGACCTGAAGAAGGCCCGCCAGTTCATCCGCCGGACCTATGACGTGCATCCGGGCTTCGACCTGGAGGCCTGGATGGCCATCGTCCCCTTCAAGGAGGAGTGGCAGCGCAAGCACTACTACGAGGGGCTGAAGAAGGCGGGTTTTTGAAGTTCAACCGGAAGAGAGGACTGGGGACATGGCAAGACTTGTTGTATTGGGTGTGGAAGGCGACGACGGCCTGTGGGTCGCCGATCTCGATGCCGGCACCGTCGCGCAGATCGGCGCGCCGGCGAGCGGGGCGCTGAAAGCCGCCGACGACCTGCGCAAGGCCGGCGCGACGATCACCAAGGGCGTCAACCTCGCCGCGCTCGCCTCCTCCGCGGATGCCGTCTCGGGCGGCTTCATGGATGTCTCGGGCGGCTTCATGGACGCTTCCGGCGGTTTCATGGACAAGTGAACAAAGACGCCTGTTCGGACCGCATCATCGCGCCCGAGGAGACCTGGAGCCGGATCGAGGCGCTGCTGCCCCGGTTCGGCGTCACCAGGCTTGCCCGCCTGACGGGCCTCGACCGGGTCGGCATTCCGGTCTGGAACGCCGTCAGCCCCAATGCCCGCTCCATCGTCATCAACCAGGGCAAGGGCATCGCCGATATCGACGCGAAGGTCTCCGCCGCCATGGAGGCGCTGGAACGGGCCGTGGCGGGCGAGCCGCTCGCCCCCGCGCGCCGCGCCTCGCGCCGTGACCTCGCCGCACAAGGCGAAGCCTGCCTGCCGCTCGACATGCTCGTGGCGGCCGGGCAGGCCTTCATCGCCGAGGACGAACGGCTTGACTGGCTGGCGGGCCGCGATATCGTCACCGGACAGCGGGTCTGGGTGCCGCGCGAGGCCGTGATGCTCGACCGCACTCCCGCCGAAGCGCGCTTCTGGCAATCCTCCGACGGCCTCGCCTCGGGCAATTGCGAGACCGAGGCCATCCTGCACGGCCTGCTGGAGCGGGTCGAGCGGGATGCCGACCGGCTGTGGCGGCTGCTGCCGCGCGCGGCGCGCCTTGCGACGGCCATCGACGGCGCGGCCTTCGGCGATCCCATCGTCGACGGCCTACTCGGCCGCTTCGCCGATGCCGGGCTGGAGCTTCGCCTCTTCGACATCACCAGCGACCTCGCCATCCCCAGCTATGCGGCGCTGCTCGGCGACGCCGGCATCCTTGCGAAGAGGCAGCCGCTCTTCCACGACGCGACGATCGGCTACGGCGCCCATCCCGTCGCCGCGCGGGCGCTCATCCGGGCGCTGACGGAAGTCGCCCAGTCGCGCCTCACCTATATCAGCGGCGCCCGCGACGATCTTTACGCCGAAACCTTCACCCGCCCGCTTCCGGCGGAAACCCGCGCCCTTCTCGACGCCCGCCCCGCCCCCGCCAAGATTCCCCCGGCGCCGGCGGGCGATGCCGCCGCCCTCCTCGCCTGGTGCCTGGAGACGCTGGCGGCGTCCGGCATAGCGCCAGTCGTCGCCGTGCCGCTCGGCGATGCCGCGCTGCCGGTGTCCGTCGTCAAGATGGTCCTTCCCGCGCTCGAGAATCCCGAAGGCGCGCGCCGCCATGCCGTCGGCCCGCGCGCGCTTTCGCGCATGCTGTTCGGCGCGTCATGAGGCTGCTCTTCGTCGGCCCCAGCCTGCCCGACGCCGCCGCCTTCCAGGGCGACGGCATCGCCCTGCGCCCGCCCGCCGCCCATGGCGACGTGCTGGCCGCGGTGCGCGCCGGCGCGACGGCGATCGGCCTCGTCGACGGCAATTTCGAGCATGTCGCCCCGGTCTGGCACAAGGAGATCCTCCATGCGCTGGACGAGGGCGTCACGGTCCTCGGCGCCGCCAGCATGGGGGCTCTCCGCGCCGCCGAATGCGACCGTTTCGGCATGATCGGCATCGGCCGCATCTACGAGGACTATGCAACCGGCCGACGCATCGACGATGCGGACGTCGCCCTGCTGCACGGACCCGCCGAGCTCGGCTACCCGCCGCTGTCGCTTCCCCTCGTCAATGCGGAGGCGACGCTGGAGCGGCTGGCGGCGAATGAGACCATTGATAAGCCTTACATATTTAAACTGCACGCCGCCGCGCGCGACCTCTTCTACAAGGAGCGGACATGGCCCGCGGTGCTCGAACGGGCCGGCATCCGGCAGGATCGCGACAGGCTTCTGCAACTTCTCCATGCAGAGGCCGTCGACCGGAAACGGGAGGACGCCCTCGCGCTTGTGCGCGTCCTGTCCAATTCCCCGCTGCAAAGCCCTGCAAAACGGGGAAACTGGACATTTCGCTCCACCGCCCAGTGGCGCACCGCGAGCGGGCAACCGAAGACCTAGAAAAACGCGCAGTTTCCCATTCCGCGTGTGTCACGCTCAAGTCACGCGCACGACCCGGGAGTCACGCCTATACTTTAGGCAGGCTTGAGATTTCCGGGGGCAATGGAGATGAAGACCGAGACGATAGAGACCGAGGACCGGGGCACCGAACTGATGGCGTTGGCGCGCCTTGTCGCCTTCGCGCTGGAATCGGCGAGGACGCTGGATGCCGAGATCGCCGAATTCTGTCTGGACAAGGCGCTGCGCGCCGTGCTGGACCAGATCGACGAGCAGTCGCGCACCGCGCTGACGGCGACGGACATAATGCTGATGAACCGCTCGCCCGTCTGTTGACGCCGCCCCCCTGACATTTTCCGCCGGAAAGCGCGGCGGCGGGCTTCCCCGCCGCGCCGATGCCGGCTACCGGAGAGCCATGATGGCCATCCGGACGAAGAATGTCATGGGCGACGGCGCACGCGCCGTGCGCCGATGAGCGCGCTTGCCGCCTATGGCGGCCTGTTCCTCGCCGCCTTCGCCGCCGCCACGCTCCTGCCGGCCCAGTCGGAGGCGGTGCTCGCCGGCCTGCTGGCGGCCGGAAACCATGCCCCGGCCCTGCTCGTCCTCGTCGCCGGCATCGGCAATGTGCTCGGCTCCGCCGTCAACTGGCTGCTCGGCCGCGGCATCGAGCGCTTTCGCGGCGCCCGCTGGTTCCCCGTCGGCGAAAGGCATCTCGACCGCGCCGCGCGCTGGTATCGGAAATACGGCTGGTGGAGCCTGCTCCTGAGCTGGCTGCCGGTGATCGGCGATCCGCTGACGGTCGCGGCCGGCATCATGCGCGAGCCCTTCGCGCGCTTCCTCGCCGTCGTCGCCATTGCCAAGTTCGGCCGCTACATCGTGCTGGCCGCCCTCGTGCTGCACTGGGTCTGAAATTTTTTCGGCCGCAATGGAATGAGCTACGCCCGGCTCTCGTATATTGGGGCATGAACGGAAAGACACCCGCCTTCAACGTGATCGGCCAGCTTGCGGCGCTGAGGCGCTACGCGCTGTCGCTCGTGCGCAATCCGGACGAGGCCGAGGACCTCGTGCACGACGCGCTGGTGAAGGCCTATGAGCGGCAATCGACCTTCCGCACCGGCGCCAATGTGCGCAACTGGCTGATGTCGATCCTGCACAACGCCCATATCGACCGCCTGCGCCAGCGCCGCTCGCAGGCGCGCCGCCACGATGCGGCGGCCGGGCTCGCCGAGACCTCCCTGCCGGCGAACCAGGACCATTCGGTGCGCCTGACGCAACTGCGCGAGGCCTTCTTCGGCCTGCCGCAGGAGCAGCGCGAGGCGCTGCATCTCGTGGCGATCGAGGAGCTTTCCTATCAGGAGGCCGCCGAGACGCTCGGCATTCCCCTCGGCACGCTGATGTCGCGCGTCGCCCGCGCCCGCCAGCGCCTGCGCAGCTTCGAACAGAACGGCGCTGCCGCGCCCGTCACCCATCTCAGGATTGTCGGAGGCACCGGCGATGACAAGCAATGACCCCATCCTCGAAACCGATCTCAACGCCTATGTCGACGACCAGCTCGCCGTCGGCCGCCGCATCGAGGTCGAGGCCTATCTTTCGGAGCGGCCGGATATCGCCGCGCAGATCATGAGGGACCTGCGCGTGCGCGACGAGCTGCGCCTGGCGCTCGCCGACCACCGCACGGTGACGCGGCAGGAGACGCGCGACGCGGCGCGCCTGCTCGAACGCGCGCTTTCCCGCCGCCGCGTCTTCTCGCTGCTGCGCCGCGCCGCCACCATCGCGCTCTTCGTCGCGGCCGGCTGGACGGCCCATGCCGTGCTCGGCCCGTTCGGCGCCAGCGAGGTCGTGGCCTCCACCCCGCCGCCGGCCTTCGTGGAGGAGGCCGTGCGCGCGCACCGCACCACGCTGCTGCGCGACACGATGCGATCGCAGCCGGAGACCGCGACCTTCGACCCCGCCGAGATCCGCTCCGCGACGGCCATCGTGCTGCCGGACCTGCCGGAAGGCTGGGGCGTGGTCGACACGCAGGTCTTCCCCTCCGCCTACGGCCCGAGCGTCGAACTGGTGCTGGAGCCCGTGAAGGGCGAGCGCCTGTCGCTCTTCGCCGTGCGGCCCGGCTCCTTCGCCGTGCAGCATGTCCTCGTCTTCCATGCCGACAGCGCCCGCGCCGCTTACTGGCAGATCGGCGACGTCGCCTATGCGCTCGTCTCGGAAAGCCGCAAGGCCGACGACCTCTCGCAAACCGCGCGGGACCTTTCCCGCACGCTCTACTGATCAACCGCTTCCATATCGAAGGAGATCCCGATGGAACCCGTACAACAGCGATTCGGCTATGGCGCTCAGGCGCAGTCGGCCGCCCTCTTCGACGAAGGCCTGCGCCGGCATATGCTGCGCGTCTACAACTACATGGGCGCCGGCCTCGTCATCACCGGCCTCATCGCCTTCATCGTCGGCTCGACGCCGGCCCTCTACGTGCCGATCTTCTCCTCCCCGCTCAAATGGGTGGTGATGCTGGCGCCGCTCGCCTTCGTCCTGTTCTTCTCGTTCAGGATCCAGACCATGTCGGCCGGCGCCGCGCAGATGACCTTCTGGGCTTTCTGCGCCGTCATGGGCCTGTCGCTCGCCTCGGTGTTCCTCGTCTTCACCGGCACGAGCATCGCCCGCACCTTCTTCATCGCCGCCACCATGTTCGGCACGACGAGCCTCTACGGCTACGTGACGAAGCGTGACCTCTCCAGGTTCGGCTCGTTCCTGATCATGGGCCTGATCGGCGTCGTCATCGCCTCGATCGTCAACATCTTCCTCGGCTCCAGCGCCCTGCAGTTCGCCATCTCGGTGATCGGCATCGTCGTCTTCGTCGGTCTCACCGCCTGGGACACGCAGAACATCAAGGAGCAATATGCCGAGAACCTCGGCCACGAGTCGCAGCAGAAGATGGCGGTGTTCGGCGCGCTCTCGCTCTACCTCAACTTCGTCAACATCTTCCAGCTCCTGCTGAGCTTCACCGGCGAGCGCGAGTAGTTTTCGCGAGCGATTTCAAAGGGAGCGGCGGGGCAATGCCCCGCCGTTTTCTTTTGACGCGCCGCAATAAAATGTAAGAATTCACTTACATAAATTACCCCCGTTGACAAATCTCCCCGCAGCGTCTTTGCTTGAGACATTCACCAGGGGGGTCCCGACAAGGGGCTGAGATACTGCTGGCTTTCGCAGCGCAGTGACCCGTTGAACCTGATCCAGTTCATACTGGCGTAGGGACGGTGCAAGCGCTGTGCAGCCGTGGTCCGCAAGGCGGATTCCGTGTCGGCGTCCTTCCATCATTCCGGCTCTAGGACTGGGTCTCCAACCGCAACTTGGAGCCTCACGATGAATATTGCCGCCCAGAAGCTCACCCCGACCGTCACCACCGGCGCCCTGCCCGCCTCGCGCAAGATCCACGTTCCCGGCGAACTGCACCCGGATATCCGCGTGCCGCTGCGCGAGATCGCCCTGCATCCGACCTCGGGCGAGCCGCCGGTCACGGTCTACGACTCCTCCGGCCCCTATACCGACCCGGCCCATGTCGTCTCCATCGAGGGCGGCCTGCCGCGCCTTCGCGAAAGCTGGATCGCCGCCCGCGGCGACACGGAACCCTATGACGGCCGCCGCATCCGCCCGGAGGACAACGGTTTCGCCACCGGCGAACGGCTGACGCCGGAATTCCCCGTCCTCGCCCGCCCGCGCCGCGCGACGGACGGCAAGGCCGTGACGCAGCTCGCCTATGCCCGCGCCGGCATCGTCACGCCCGAGATGGAATTCATCGCCATCCGCGAGAATCTCGGCCGCAAGGCGGCAAACGAGGCGCTCGCCCGCGACGGCGAGAGTTTTGGCGCGCATATCCCGGATTTCGTGACGCCGGAATTCGTCCGGCAGGAAGTCGCGAGCGGCAGGGCGGTCATCCCCGCCAACATCAACCATCCGGAAGCCGAGCCGATGATCATCGGCCGCAATTTCCTCGTGAAGATCAACGCCAATATCGGCAATTCCGCCGTCACCTCCTCCATGGCGGAGGAGGTGGAGAAGATGGTCTGGGCCATCCGCTGGGGCGCCGACACGGTCATGGACCTGTCGACCGGCCGCAACATCCACAATATCCGCGAATGGATCATCCGCAATTCGCCGGTCCCGATCGGCACCGTGCCGCTCTACCAGGCGCTGGAAAAGGTGAACGGCATCGCCGAGGACCTCACCTGGGAGGTCTTCCGCGACACGCTGATCGAGCAGGCCGAGCAGGGCGTCGACTATTTCACCATCCATGCCGGCGTGCGGCTGCACTATATCCCGCTGACCGTGAACCGCGTCACCGGCATCGTCTCGCGCGGCGGCTCGATCATGGCCAAGTGGTGCCTGCATCACCACAGGGAGAGCTTTCTCTACGAGCATTTCGAGGAGATCTGTGACATCGCGCGGGCCTATGACGTCACCTTCTCGCTCGGCGACGGCCTGCGCCCCGGCTCCATCGCCGACGCCAACGACGCCGCGCAATTCGCCGAACTGGAAACGCTCGGCGAGCTGACGCAGATCGCCTGGAATAAGGACTGCCAGGTGATGATCGAAGGCCCCGGCCATGTGCCGATGCACAAGATCAAGGAGAACATGGACAAGCAGCTAAAAACCTGCGGCGAGGCCCCGTTCTACACGCTCGGGCCGCTGACGACGGACATCGCCCCCGGCTACGACCACATCACCTCGGGCATCGGCGCGGCGATGATCGGCTGGTTCGGCACGGCCATGCTCTGCTACGTCACACCCAAGGAGCATCTCGGCCTGCCCGACCGCGACGACGTGAAGGTCGGCGTCATCACCTACAAGATCGCCGCCCACGCCGCCGACCTCGCCAAGGGCCATCCGGCCGCAAAAATCCGCGACGACGCGCTGTCGCGCGCCCGCTTCGAGTTCCGCTGGGAGGACCAGTTCAACCTGTCGCTCGACCCGGAGACAGCCCGCGCCTTCCACGACGAGACGCTGCCCAAGGAGGCGCACAAGGTCGCGCATTTCTGCTCCATGTGCGGCCCGAAATTCTGCTCCATGCGCATCTCGCACGATATCCGCGCCGAGGCGCAGAAGGAGGGGCTGGCGGCCATGGCGGCGAAGTTCCGCGAGGGCGGCGACCTCTACCTGCCGCTCAAAGGGGAATGACCATGCGCATCCTCGTCAAGGGCGCCGGCGTCGCCGGCCTCACCACCGCCTGGCAGCTCTACCGCCACGGCTTCGACGTCACCGTGGCCGACCGGGCCGAGACCGCCGGCAGCGGCGCGTCCGGCCTCGCCGGCGGCATGCTCGCGCCCTGGTGCGAGCGGGAAAGCGCGGAGGAGCCCGTGCTGGCGCTCGGCCGCTCCGCCGCCGACTGGTGGGAGGCGGCCCTGCCCGGCCTCGTCCATCGCAACGGCACCCTGGTCGTCGCCGGCGGCCGCGATACCGGCGAGCTTGACCGCTTCGCCGGCCGCACGAGCGGCTGGGAATGGCTGGATGCGGACGGCATCGCGGCGCTGGAACCGGACCTTGCGGGACGGTTCCACAAGGCCCTGTTCTTCCGGCAGGAAGCCCATCTCGACCCGCGGCAGGCCCTTTCCGCCCTCACCGCCGCGCTGGAGGAGGCCCGCATGCGCTTCCTCCTCGGCGGCACCGGCCATGCGGGCGGCCATGACCGGGTGATCGACTGCACCGGCGCGGCGCGGATCGGCCGCCTGCCGGAGCTGAGGGGCGTGCGCGGCGAGATGCTGCATCTCGAAACCGGCGAGATCCGCCTCTCCCGTCCCGTCCGCCTGCTGCATCCGCGCCACCCGATCTACATCGTGCCGCGCGAAAAGGACCGCTTCATGGTGGGCGCGACGATGATCGAGAGCGGCGACGACGGCCCCGTCACCGCCCGCTCGCTGATGGAGCTCTTGAACGCCGCCTATGCCCTGCACCCGGCCTTCGGCGAGGCGCGGCTTGTCGAAACGGGCGCAGGCGTGCGCCCCGCCTATCCCGACAATCTGCCGCGCGTCAGCGAGGACGGCGACACGATCCACGTCAACGGCCTCTACCGGCACGGCTTCCTGCTCGCCCCCGCCATGGCGGGCGAGGTCGCCCGCATCCTCCTCCAGCAATGGCAACCGGAAAGGAAGGCGTCATGACCCTGATCGTCAACGGCGAGGAACAGGAGATCGCCGCCGCGACACTCGCCGACCTCCTGTCGGCGCTCGACTATGACGGCGACTGGCTGGCGACGGCGGTCAACGGCGAGCTGGTGCACCGCGAGGACCGCGCCGCCTTCGCGCTCGGCGAGCGCGACCGCGTCGAGATCCTCTCGCCCATGCAGGGAGGCTGAGATGCTGAAGCTTTACGATACCGAAATCCGTTCCCGGCTGCTGCTCGGCACCGCGCGCTATCCCTCGCCCGCCGTGCTTGCGGAGGCAGTGCGGCGCTCGAAGGCGGAGATCGTCACCGTCTCGCTCAGGCGGGAAAGCGCCGGCGGCAAGGCGGGCGGGGCCTTCTTCGAGCTGATCGGCGCGCTCGGCGTGCGCGTATTGCCGAACACGGCCGGCTGCCACAGCGTCAAGGAGGCCGTGCTGACGGCGAAGATGGCGCGCGAGGTCTTCCGCACGGACTGGATCAAGCTGGAGGTGATCGGCCACCAGGACACGTTGCAGCCCGACGTCTTCGGCCTCGTCGAGGCGGCGCGAATCCTTGCCGGCGAGGGTTTCCAGGTCTTCCCCTATACGACCGACGACCTCGTCGTCGCCGAGAGGCTGCTGGAAGCCGGCTGCCGCGTGCTGATGCCCTGGTGCGCGCCGATCGGCTCGGCGATGGGGCCGGTCAACCCGATGGCGCTGCGCGCCTTCCGCGCCCATTTCCCCGATGTGCCGCTGATCGTCGACGCCGGCATCGGCCGCCCCTCGCATGCCGCCGCGGTCATGGAGCTCGGCTACGACGCCGTGCTGCTCAACACCGCCGTCGCGGGCGCGGGGGACCCCGCCGCCATGGCCGAGGCCTTCGCGGGCGCCATCGCGGCCGGGCGCATGGCCCACCGCGCCGTGCCGCTGGAGCCGCGCGACATGGCCGTCCCCTCCACCCCCGTCATCGGAAAGGCCGTCTTCTCATGAAGCTCGACCCCTTCTATCTCATCGTCCACAGCGCCGGCTGGATCGAGCGGCTGGTTCCTCTTGGCGTGAAGCTGGTGCAGCTTCGCATGAAAGACCTGTCCGAAGAGCGGCTGCGCGAGGAAATCCGCCGCGCGAAAACCGTCTGCGCCGAACACCGTTGCCAGCTCATCGTCAACGACCACTGGAAGATCGCCATCGAGGAGAGTTGCGACTTCGTCCATCTGGGGCAGGAAGACCTTGCCGGCGCCGACCTCGCCGCCATCCGCGCCGCCGGCATGAAGCTCGGCCTTTCCACCCATGACGAGGCCGAGCTGGAAAAGGCGCTCGCCGCCGGCCCCGACTACGTGGCGCTCGGCCCGGTCTGGCCGACGATCCTGAAGAAGATGAAATGGGCGCCGCAGGGCGTCGAACGCCTTGCCGCATGGAAGGCGCGCATCGCCCCGCTTCCCCTCGTCGCCATCGGCGGCCTCAACCCGGACCGCCTGCCGGCCGTCTTCGAAAACGCCGCGGACAGCGCCGCCGTCGTGACCGACATCACCCTCAACGCCGATCCCGAGGCGCGCACGCGCGAATGGATCGCCCGCACCGCGCGCTGGCGGTCGCCGGTGGATTAGGGATCGCCGACCTCCTGGCACGTCCGCGCCTCGCCGGTCTCGAAATCGCCCTTCTGGGGCGGGGCGATCGGCTTGAAGAGCGAGCGTTCCGGCTTGAGGTCGATCAGCGGCGTGCCGTCGAGGCAGTCGAGGCCGCGCACGAACAGCCGGTTGCCCTCTATCCTCTCCAGCGCGACGATGGACGTGCCGATCGGATTGGGCCTGACGGGCGAGCGGATCGAGAAGGTGCCGTGCACCTTGCCGTTCGAAGCCGGGCTTTGCAGCACGAGGTCGCGGCGCGACCGGTACAGCCAGTAGAGCACCTCCAGCCGCTCGAAGCGCTCGACGCCCGCAAGCGCCTCCACCCACGGCGCGAAGATCTCGATGGTGCAGAGCGGCCCGTCCGGGCGGCCCTGCCGCGGCGTTTCCAGGCGCGAGGTCCAGGGCGTCGAGATGCGGCCGATGAAGACCAGCGCGGCATCCGCCGCCTCCGGCGGCGCGATCGCCACCTCGTTCTCCCGGATTTCGTTCAGCCGCACCATGCCTGTCTCCACCGCTATATATTCACAGATACGACGATAGCGGCCGCGCGCGTCATTGCAAAGAAATAAATCCCGATATATCTTGATTTTCGATATATCGAGATTTATATCGGAACCATGAAACACAGAATGGGATGCGGCCCTCACCGCCACTTTTCACCGCCCGACGACCGCTCGGGTCCCTTCCATCGCGGCCGGGGCCGCGGCGGCCGGCTGTTCGACTACGGCGAATTGCGGCTGCTGCTGCTCGCCATCGTCGCCGACGCGCCGAGCCACGGCTACGAGCTGATCAAGACCATCGAGGAGCGCTTCGGCGGCAGCTACAGCCCGAGCCCCGGCGTCATCTACCCGACGCTCGCCTGGCTGGACGACATGGGCTATGCCGTGATCGAGCCGGCCGAGGGCGGGCGCAAGCGCTACAGCATCACGCCGGAGGGCCGGGCCTTCCTTGCCGCCAACCGCACCGCCATAGACGAACTGATGGCCCGCGCCGGCAAGGGGCGCGGCGACCGCGAGGGCGTGCCCGCCCCCGTCGTGCGCGCCATGGAGAACCTCAAACTCGCCATGCGCCTGCGCCTGCGGCGCGGCGACGTGAGCGAGGAGGCGGCCGAAACCATCGCCGCCGCCTTGGACCTTGCCGCCCGGACCGTGGAGAAAAGCTGATGACCGCAGCAACGAGCACAACCGCCATCGCCACCGAACATGCCAGCCGCTACCTGCAGCAGCTCTGCAAGCATTTCGCCCACAAGCTCACCGTCAGCTTCAACGAGCATGCGGGCGAGGTCGCCTTCGCCATCGGCGATTGCCGGCTGAAGGCGGACGGCGCGGCGCTGCGGATCGACCTTGCCGCCCCGGGCGCCGCGGAGCTGGAGCAGCTCAAGGACGTGGTGATCCGCCACCTCGTCCGCTTCGCCTTCCGCGAGGAACTGCAGGTCGCCTGGCAGGACGGCTGATCGGCCCGCGCCGCTCGGACGACGATGAGCCGGCGCGCCTATTCCTCGCCGCCCGCCTTGCCGTCGAGCTTGAGGGCGGCGAGCTCCTCCAGCAGGTCGAGCAGGTCCTCGATCCGCCGGGCGCCGAAGCGCGCGTCGATATCGGCATAGACACGGCGGGAATCCGGCATCACCTCGTCGATCACCGCCTGCCCGGCCGGCGCCAGCCGCAGCAGCACGCGGCGGCCGTCGTCCTTGTCCTTGTGGCGGAAGATCAGGCTCCGCTCCTCCAGCGAGCGCAGCATGCGCGTGAGGCTCGGCGCGAGAATGAAGGCCTTTTCCGCGACCTCCGAGGCATCCAGCGTGCCGGCCTCCGCCAGCACGCGCAGCACCCGCCATTGCTGCTCGGTCACGTCATGATCGGCAAGGATCGGCCGGAAATGGCTCATCACCGCTTCGCGCGCCTTCAAAAGGCCGATCGCCAGCGAGCGCCGGCGTTCGCGCCGGGGCTCGTCCTTCGTCTTGTCGGGATCGCTCATATCCGCAGGGGCACCGTTCTTCGTTCTGCCTCTATCCGCGATTTTTCCGGCCCGCGCAATGGAAAGCCGGCGCGGGCGGGACGGGCGGGTCGCCTGCCGCCACCCGGCATGCTAGCCTCCGCGCGCAAACAGCCGAACGAAGGTGCAGCACGCCATGATAGCCGAAAACGCCGCGACCGCCCGCAACTACCTCTTCGCGCCGCCGCCCGTTCCGGCCCTGCCGGTCGAGGGCGAGAGGGCGCTCTTTCCGGTGCACCGCATCTATTGCGTCGGCCGCAACTTCGCGGATCACGCCATCGAGATGGGCCACGACCCGGACAGGGAGCCGCCCTTCTTCTTCCAGAAGAACCCGGACACGCTCGTCTCTCCGGAAAGCGGCTTCCCCTATCCCGGCGCCAGCCGCGACGTGCATCACGAGGTCGAGCTGGTCGTGGCGCTGGGGCGCGGCGGCAGCGACATCCCGGTCGGGAAGGCGCTCGACTGCGTCTACGGCTATGCCGTCGGGCTCGACATGACGCGCCGCGACCTGCAGGCGGAGGCCAAGAAGCTCGGCCGCCCCTGGGAGATCGCCAAGGCCTTCGAGCATTCGGCGCCCTGCGGGCCGGTCCATCCCGCCGCCGTCGTCGGCCACCCCTCGCGGGGCGCGATCCGGCTTTCGGTCAACGGCGCGCTCCGCCAGCACGGCGACCTCGCCCGGATGATCTGGAAGGTGCCGGAGATGATCGCCTGTCTCTCGCGCCTCTTCACCCTCGCGCCGGGCGACCTCATCTTCGCCGGCACGCCGGCCGGCGTCGGCGCGGTGGTGAAGGGCGACGTGATGGAGGCCGAGATCGAGGGGCTGGGCGGTATCGTCGTCGCCGTCACCTGAAACGGCCGATCCCTGCGACAGGACGCCACGCATCATCGCCGTCTTGTTTGATCAATGTCAAAGAAACCACCCTCTTCCGGGCCTACTTGTTGCGCATGAACGATTGACGTTCGTCAGCTAAGGAGAATTCCAGTGCATACCATGGCAAAGAGCATCGTCGGCGCGGCAGCAGTCATCATGGCCTTCGCGCTCCCGGCGGCGGCGGCGGATTTTGAAGTGCATATGCTGAACAAGGGCGCCGAGGGCGCCATGGTGTTCGAGCCGGCCTTCGTGAAGGTGGCACCCGGCGACAGCGTGACCTTCATCCCGACCGACAAGGGTCACAATGTCGAAACGATCAAGGACATGATCCCCGAGGGCGCGGCAGCCTTCAAGAGCAAGATCAACGAGAACTACAAGGTCACCTTCGACACGGCCGGCGCCTACGGCGTCAAGTGCACGCCGCATGTCGGCATGGGCATGGTGGGCCTCGTGATCGTCGGCGATGCGCCGACCAATCTCGACGCGGTCAAGACCGGCAAGCTGCCGAAGAAGGCACGCGAGCGCATGGATGCCGCCATCGCGGCAGCCGGCCTCTGATACACGTCCTTACGGGGCGGGGGCAGGAACCCGGGGCGGAGCGATCCGCTCCGGGTTTCCTTTGTCCCGGCCTCAGCCGGCCCATTCGGGATCGGTGGTGAAGGCGATGGTCAGCCAGCGGTCCGGCCCTTCGTCGCCGATGGCGATGCCGATCTCGTCGCGGATGGCGTCCCATTCCTGCAGCTTCCTCGCCGGAAGATCCTCCGGCACGATGAAGTAGAGCTCGATCTGCCGGCCCCGGCCGACACGGGCGACATAGGCCCGGTGGGAGAGAAAGCCATGCCGCTCGACGACCGCCCGCGCCACCGCATCGACATGGCCTTTCAGGTCCGCCGGGGTGACGAGCAGGATATCGGCGAGCGCCCGGCGGATCGTGCCGGCCGGGATGGGGATGATGACGAGGCAGACCAGCGCCAGCGCGACCGGGTCGATATAGGGCGACAGCCATTCATGCGCCGTGCCCTGGATGAGGAAGCCGATGACGAAGGCGGCGAGCAGGGCCCCCGTCAATCCGGCGGACATCATCCAGCCTTTGGCGTCGAGCGCCACGAAATCCGACTGGATCGTGCGGTTCGCCCGCGTGCCGATGACCGCCATGGCGATGGTGATCGCGAGCGTCACGACGGCATAGACGATCGCCCGGTCGAAATCGAGCGGCCGCCCGCCCTCCATGATGCTGCCGATGGCGTTGATCAGCGCGTAGACCGCCGCGCCCGTCAGGAGGATGCCGTTGAGGCCGAGCACCATCGGCTCCAGGTGCCAGAAGCCCATGGTGAAATGCTTGACGAGCCGGCCGCCGCCGGCGGCCGAGGAGGCGATGAGGTTCGACACCAAAAGTGCCACCATCGTCATCGCCGCGTCCGTCAGCGCATAGACGCCGTCGAAGACGATGGCGAAGGAGCCCGAGAGAATGCCGAACAGGATGCCGACGCCGGCAAGCAGGATGGTGACGGCGATGGAGACGCGCAGCAGTCCCTGTTCCGTTTTCATGGGCCGGCCCTTTCGCCGATCGAGGTCGTTTCCGGCTTATAGCCGGCCGGCAGGCCGAATTCCATCTTCTGAATGATAGGGATTTACACATTTAATTTTCTAATGACGCGGCCGCCTGTTAATTTTGCAACCGCAACCACACAGGATGGCCTATGCTGAAACCTGCCCTGCTCTCGACCTGGCTCTTTCTCGCCGCCCTTTGCTCTCCCCTCCTTGCCGCGGATGCCCCCATGACCCAATTGCACAAAGCCGCCGCCGCCGACGATGCCGCAGCCGTCGCCGCGCTCATCGCCGGGGGCGCCGACATCGAGGCGCGCGACGCCAGCGGCGCGACCGCCCTGCTCGTGGCCACCCATTCAGACAAGGTGAATGCCGCCCGCGCGCTGATCGAGGCGGGCGCCGACGTCAACGCCAAGGACAGGATCGACGACAGCCCCTATCTGTTCGCCGGCGCGCGCGGCCATCTGGAGATCCTCAAGCTGGCGCTCGCCCACGGCGCCGACCTCAAGAGCGTCAACCGCTACGGCGGCACCGCGCTGATCCCCGCCGCCGAGCGCGGCCATGTCGAGACGGTGGACACGCTGATCAAGGCGGGCGTCGCCGTCGACCATGTCAACCGGCTCGGCTGGACGGCGCTGCTGGAGGCGATCATCCTCGGCAACGGGGACGAGCGCCATCGGAAGATCGTCGCCCTGCTGATCGCGGCGGGCGCCGACGTGAACCTTGCCGACAACGAAGGCGTATCGCCGCTGCGACACGCCCGCGACCGCGGCTATGACGAGATCGCCGCCCTGCTGGAGAAGGCGGGGGCGAAGTGACGCGCGACAACTATCGGAAACACTCAAGACAAAGGGCCTGAGACGATGCAAAGAAGCTACTATTCCTCCCTCGGCGGTCATCCCCCGCAGAGCGATCTCCTGACCGGCCGCGCCGTCTTCACGGAGGCCTATGCGGTGATGCCCAAGGGGGTCATGCAGGATATCGTCACCAGTTTCCTGCCCTTCTGGAACGACACGCGCTGCTGGGTCATCGCCCGCCCGCTCTCCGGCTTTTCCGAGACCTTCTCGCAATACATCATGGAAGTGGCGCCGGGCGGCGGCAGCGACCGGCCGGAACAGGACCCGGAGGCCGAGGGCGTGCTCTTCGTCGTCGACGGCGAGGTGGAGCTGACCCTGCCGAGCGGCAAGCACACGCTGACGCCGGGGGGCTACGCCTTCCTGCCGCCGGCCCTGAAATGGTCGCTGCACAACCGCTCGGGCGCCCATGCCCGCTTCCACTGGATCCGCAAGGCCTATGAGGCCGTGGACGGCCTGCCCCATCCCGAGCCGCTGATCCTCAACGAGAAGGACATCGAGCCCGCCGCCATGCCCGGCACGAACGGCGGCTGGGCGACGACCCGCTTCGTCGACCCCAACGACCTTCGCCACGACATGCACGTGACCATCGTCACGCTGATGCCCGGCGCCGTCATCCCCTTCGCCGAGACCCATGTGATGGAGCACGGCCTCTACGTGCTGCAGGGCAAGGCCGTCTACCGCCTCAACCAGGACTGGGTGGAAGTGGAAGCCGGCGACTTCATGTGGCTGCGCGCCTTCTGCCCGCAGGCCTGCTATGCCGGCGGCCCCGGCCCGTTCCGCTACCTGCTCTACAAGGACGTCAACCGCCACATGGCGCTGAAGCCCTTCGGCGCACGCCGTTAAGGCATATCCGGATCGCATGAAGAAACCCGCGCCGCACCGGCGCGGGTTTTTCGTTGCCCGCCCTTCAGCCGGCGAGGGGCATCGCCCGCGGATAGGAGCGCGGGTCGAAGCGCAGATAGAGCAGCGCCGTCACCAGCACGCAGCCGAGATGCAGCAGCCAGCCGGCGGAAAAGCCGCCCGTCCAGTCGTGCAGCAGCGCCACCGCATAGGGGCCGACGGCGGCGATGAGGAAGCCGCCGCCCTGCATCAGCGCGGCGAGCGCGCCGGCCTGCTCGGGATGCGGCAGATGGTCGAGCGCGGTGACGATGGCCAGCGCGAAGCTGCCGCCGAGGCCCGCGCCGCACAGCCCCACCCACACCCCGGGGGCAAGGTCCGGCAAGGTGGCGAGGCCGAGGAAGCCGACGATCTGGAACACGATCGTCAGCCAGAGCCAGCGGCGGCGGTCGACATTGCGGCGCGCCAGGATCGGCAGGCCGAGCGCGGCGAAGGCCTGGCAGATCGCCATGACGGCGACGAGGCCGCTGCTGTCGGCGCTCGTCCAGCCCTGCGCCTGATAAAACGGGGCGAGCCAGGCGATCATCGAGCTGTAGCCGGCATTGATCAGGCCGAAGGCGACCATCAGCGCCCAGGTCCGCGGCCGCCGCAGGAGCCGGCGGGTCAACGTGCCGTCCGGCCGGCTCGACCGCACGTCCGACAGGATGCGCCAGGAGGCGACGAGCGCCACGGCGACCGGCAGGGCGAGGAAGGCGAGCGCCGCGCGCCAGCTATAGCCCGCCTGGACGAGCATCGGCATCAGCCGCGCGCCGATGGCCCCGCCCGCCATCATCATGGCGGAGTAGAGCCCCGTCACGACGGGCACATTGGTCGGAAAGCGCGCCTTGATGATGCCGGGGAAGGCCGCCTGGATGAAGGCGACGCCGATGCCGCACAGCGCCGCCGTCGCGATCAGCGTCAGCCCGTCATGGGCGACGAGGCGCAGCGCCGAGCCGGCAAGCAGGACCGCAAGCGCGATCAGCAGGCCGCGCCGCGTGCCGATCCTCACCTGCAGGCCGGGCGAAACGAAGGCCCCGACGCCCATCAGGGCCATCGGCAGCAGCGTCAGCATCGCGATGCCGCCGTAACCGAGACCGGTATCGGCGACGATCCCGTCGAGGATCGGCGCGGGGGCCGCGATGAACGGCCTCAGGTTGAGGCCGATCAGGACCACCAGTGCAAGCATTGCCCAGTCGCGGCCGGGGCGCATATCCGTCATCGTTCGTCTCTCGTGCTGAAAAAGGCTGTCCGGCGGCAGGCCGGCCATTCCGTCATGGCCTATCGCTATCATTGGCTTGAATCATTCGCAAATTAGATGTTTACATGGCTATCATTCCGAAACTGGATGGAGATGCCGTGCTCGACCCGCGCCTGCTCCGGGCATTCGTGGCGATCGCCGACGCCGGCAGCTTCACCGCCGCGGCCGACCGCCTGCACATGACCCAGTCGACCATGAGCCAGCAGATCGCCCGCCTCGAGGAGGCGATCGGCCGCGAGCTGGTCGACCGCGCCGCCCGCCCGGTGCGCCTGACGGTGACGGGCGAGCGCCTGCTCGGCCATGCCCGGCGCATCCTCGCGCTGCAGAGCGAGGCGCTGACGCTGGTCGCCGAGACCTCCGGCACCACCACCGTGCGCATCGGCATGCCCGACGACATCGCCACGCCCGAGATGGCCCGCGCCTTCGCCGCCTTCGCCAAGCGCCACAAGGAGGCGCGCCTCGACGTCACCACGGGCCTGCGCTCGGACCTCACGCGCCGCTATCGCTCCGGCGAGCTCGACATCGTGGTGATGAAGGAGGATGCGCCCGGCGAGGATAGCTGGGCGAGCTTCGAGGAGCCGATCGCCTGGTTCGCCGCACCCGATTCGGCGCGGGACCTGCCCGACCCGGTGCCGCTCGTCACCTTCCCGCCCGGCGGGCTCTATCGCGACGCCATGTTCGAGCGGCTGGAGCGCGAGCGCCGCCGCTGGTACATCGCCTTCACCTCGGCGAGCCTGCGCAACGTGCTGATGGCCGTGGAAGCCGGCCTCGGCCTATCGCTGCTGCCGGTCGACGCCGCCAGGGGCTGGCGCATCGCGCCGCTGGCCGGTTTCGCGGACGAGTCGCCGGTCATCGCCTCGCTCTATTCCTGGGAGCGCGGCGGCATCGTCGGGGAACTCGCAAGCGAGGTCCTCGATATCCTCAGGCGGCATTTCGCGCGGCCGCCTCAGCCCTTGTAGAGATCGGCATAGGTCTGGCGCAGCAGGTTCTTCTGCACCTTGCCCATGGTGTTGCGCGGCAGGTCGTCGACGAACAGCACGCGCTTGGGCTGCTTGTAGCGCGCCAGCCTGTCCTGCAGCGCGGCGAGCACGGCCGCCTCGTCGAGCGCCGCGCCCTTCTGCGCGACCACCACCGCCGTCACCCCCTCGCCGAAATCGGGATGCGGCACGCCGATGACGGCGCTCTCCACGACGCCGGGCATGCCGTCGATCTCGCTCTCCACCTCCTTCGGGTAGATGTTGTAGCCGCCCGAGATCACGAGGTCCTTGCCGCGGCCGACGATATGCACATAGCCGCGCTCGTCGATCTTGCCGAGGTCGCCGGTGATGAAGAAGCCGTCGGCGCGGAATTCCGCGGCGGTCTTCTCCGGCATGCGCCAGTAGCCCTTGAAGACGTTCGGCCCCTTCACCTCGATCATGCCCGTCTCGCCGTCCGGCAGCGGCCGGCCGGTCTCCGGCTCGGTGACGCGCAGCAAGACGCCGGGCAGCGCAAAGCCCACCGTGCCGGCGACACGCTCGCCGTCATAGGGATTGGAGGTGTTCATGTTGGTCTCGGTCATGCCGTAGCGCTCGAGGATGGCGTGGCCGGCCTTCTCCGAGAAGCTGCGATGGGTCTCGGCGAGCAGCGGCGCGGAGCCGGAGACGAAGAGCCTCATGCCGGCGGCCGCCTCCCGCGTCAGGCCCGGATGCTGCGCGAGCCGGACATAGAAGGTCGGCACGCCCATCATCACCGTGGCCTCCCGCATCAGCCGCAGCGCCTCGTCGGCGTCGAACTTCGGCAGGAAGATCATCGAGGCGCCCGACAGCAGCGTCACGTTGGAGGCGACGAACAGGCCGTGCGTGTGGAAGATCGGCAGGGCGTGGATCAGCCGGTCGGCGCTGGTGAAGCGCCAGCAGTCGCGCAGCGCCAGCGCGTTCGACAGCAGGTTGTCATGCGTCAGCATCGCGCCCTTGGAGCGGCCCGTCGTGCCCGACGTGTAGAGGATCGCCGCAAGGTCGTCCGGCCCGCGCTCGGCATCGGAAAAATCCGCCGCCGCGCCGCCGGCCCGCTGGAGAAGGCTGCCGCCGCCCGTCGCATCCAGCGTCTCGACCGCGCCGCCATGCGCCTCGGCGAGCGCCGCGACGCCCTCGCGCGAGCGCGGATCGACCACCACCAGCCGCGGTTCGGCATCGCCGATGAAATAGTCGAGCTCGGCCAGCGTATAGGCGGTGTTGAGCGGCAGGTAGACCGCCCCGGCCCGGACGCAGGCGAGATAGAGCATCAGCGCCTCCGGGCTCTTCTCCACCTGCACCGCCACCCGGTCGCCCGGCTCCACGCCGAGCGCGCTCAGCGCGCCGGCCAGCCGGCCGGAGAACCCGATCATCTCGCCATAGGTCCAGCGCCGCCCCTCGGCCGTCTCGATGAACATTGCTTCCGGCGTCGCGGCAGCGCGGATCGCGTCGAAAAGATGGTTGGCCATGAAGGTCTCCTCTCGCTGCCCGCAGAGTGTCACACCATCGGGCGGGAACGCCAGCGCAAACCGTCAGCGCAGCAGCCCCTGCCCGCCGTCGATCCACAGCGGAACGCCGGTGATGTGCCGCGCCTTGGAGGAGGCGAGGAAGAGGATCGCGTCGGCCACCTCGTCGGCCGTGCCGGGCTTGCCCTGGGTGACCGGTATGTCGCCCTCCGGCCAGACGACGGGGATGCCCGTCTCGTCGGCCCCGCGCTGCTCGGTGTTCTCGTCGATGCTCGTCTCGACGGCGCCGGGGCAGACGGCGTTGATGCGGATGCCGGCCTTGCCGAGCTCCAGCGCGAGCTGCTGCACCATCGCCACCTGCGCCGCCTTGGTGGCGGAATAGGCGGTGGCGCCCGGCGTGGTGAAGGTGCGGGTGCCGTTGATCGAGGAGACGACGACGATAACGCCCCCGCCCGCCTTCCTCAGATGCGGCACGCAAAGATGCAGCGTCAGATAGGTGCCGCGCAGGTTGATGGCGACGGTCTCGTCCCATTCGGCGGGCGTGAGGTCGTCGATCGGCGCCCAGACGCCGTTGACCCCGGCATTGGCGACGACGATAGAAAGGCTGCCGAGCGTATCGGCGAGACGGTCCACCGCCGCGCGCATCGAAGCCTCGTCGGCGATATCGGCGGCGAGCGCCAGCGCCTCCCCGCCCAGCGCGCGGATTTCCTTCGCCACCTCCTCCACCTCCTCGGCCGTGCGGCTCAAAACGCCGACGCCGGCTCCATGGCGGGCGAGCGCCAGCGCCGTGGCCTTGCCGATCCCCGATCCGGCGCCGGTGACGAGGGCGACCTTTCCTGCAAACAGCATGGCGACTCCTTCGCGCGCTTCCGGTCCGGCAGGAATGTCCGGCGGGCGTCGTGGTTCCCGATTTTTCGGAACCAAGCGCCCCACTTCGCGTTTGCTCATCGAAGAAGCCAGTTCGCAGGAGTTCACCGTGCGCCAGAAGAACCAGAAGAAGAAGCCGCCAGGCCGCCAACCTGCCGTCACCCCGGATGCCGAGCTCCGCAATGCCCGCAAACGCCGCAATTCCTGGGAGCCGCAGGTGATCGTGCCGCAGCAGGTCGATCTGCCGCTGATCCGCACGGACCGGGACGAGGTGGCCGTGCCCGCCGCGCCGAACGGCCGCAGCCTCGTCAACGGCCGGCTCTGAAGGAGCGGGCCATGCTTGTGAAGGACGTGATGTCCGCGCAGATCGTTACGGTCTCGCCCAACGACACGGCGCAATCGGCCGCGCGGCTGATGCTGGAAACCGAAGTCGGCGCGCTGCCGGTCGAGGTGCCGGGCGTCGGCGCCATCGTCGGCATCATCACGGATCGCGACATCGTCGTGTCGGTGCTCGCGCGGGGGCTTTCCACCTCCACCACCATCGCCGAGTTCATGACCGTGTCGCCGGAACTGTGCGACGAGGCCGACGAGACGGTGAAGGTGGCGGCCCGCATGCGCGAGATCGCGGTGCGGCGGCTCGTGGTGGTCAACGGCGAGCGGCGCGTCGTCGGCATCGTCAGCCTCGTCGATCTTCCCGCGCCCGAAGCGGTGGAGGAGGGTTCGCCATGACCCTCTTCGCGACCGACCGGCTGTGGGACGAGGCGGTGGTGCTGGAGGGCGAGCGGCAGGTTCTGTGCGTGCAGAGCACGCGCGACGCCCTGCTCTGCCTCAAGAACCACTGGCCGCTCGCCGACAGCCCCGCGGCCGTCGCCGCCCGGACCCTTTGCGAGAAGGGCCTGACGAGCGACGACGATCCGCGCCTCGCCCGCCGGGCCTTCGCGGACGCGGCAAGGGAAGCCGGCTTCCGCGTGAATTCGTGGACCGCATGACATCAGGCGGCAGAAGAAACAACCGCCACGCTCGAAGGGACATCACCGTGGACGACGACGAACGCGAGGAATGGATCAGCAAACGCGCCTATGGCCTGTGGGAGGCGCAAGGCCGCCCGCACGGCCGCGATCGCGAGCATTGGGAACAGGCGGCGCGCGAGCGCGCTGAACTGGAAAGGGTCGCCCTGCCGGAGCACCTGAAGAAGAAGCGCAACGCCGTCGAGGCCGACGACGCCACGCGCAAGGCCGTCGCCTCCTCGCGCAGGGCCCCCGCCCGCCGGAGAAGCGTGGAACCGCACGTCCCCCGCTGACGGGCGAACGATCTCATCACGCCTATGGCTGCGCCGCACTTTCCTGCGAAGGCGGCTTTCCCTTTGCCCGTCGACGGCGGGCATTGCGGCGGCTCTCGAGGAAGCGCAGCAGGCGCTCCTCCTCCGCACGCAACCCCGTCACGGCGAGCGGCGGGCGGCGCAAAGCCGTCCGCAGGGCTTCCGGCGTCTCGGCCAGCGCCACGACGTCGGGATGGATATAGCTCGACCGGGCGATGGCGGACGTGTTGTGCAAAAGGTCCGCCGCTGCCTCCGCCATGCCCTTGATCGTCGGCCGCCCGCCGTCCTCGATGACGGCGCGGGCCAGCGAGAAGGCGGCCAGGCTGCCGGCCCAGGTGCGGAAGGTCTTGGCGGAGACGGCGATCCCTGAAATATCGGCGAGATAGGTGTTGAGCCGGCCCGAATCGATCGGCCGCACGGCATTGTCCTCGTCCTGCCAGACGAAGAGCTGGCGGCCGGGCAGGTCGGCGCAATCTTCCAGCAGGCGCTGGAGACGCGGATGCTTCAGCGTCCGGCGCACGCGCTTGCCCCCCTTTGCGGTGAAGCGGAGATCGATGCCTCCTTCGGCGAGGCGGACATGGCGCTTCAAAAGCGTCGTCGCGCCATAGGTCTTGTTCTCCTCCGCATAGGCGCGGTTGCCGACGCGAAGATGCGCCTCGTCGAGCAGCACGGTGATCGCCGCCAGCATGGCGCCGACCGTGCCGGGCGCGCCGTCGAGATCGCGCCGCACCGCCCGCCGGAGTTTTGGCAGGGCGCGGCCGAAGGCGACGAGCTGGTCGAACTTGTCGCCGCTCTTCAGCGCCTGCCAGTCGCGATGGTAGCGATATTGCTTGCGCCCGCGCGCATCGTAGCCCGTCGCCTGCAGATGGCCGTTGGCGTCGAGGCAGATCCAGACATTCTCATAGGCCGGCGGCAGGCCGAGGGCGGCGATGCGCGCCTTCACCGCCGCGTCGCGCAGCAGCGAGCCGTCCGGCAGGCGATAGCAGAAACTGCGGCCGGCGCGCTGGCGCCGGATGCCGGGCTCGCTGTCGCAGACATAGACGAGGCCGGTTTCCTTGAGGTCGTCCGGCGCCATGGCGGATCGCTAGCCCGCCGGCTCGAAGACGGCGAGGCTGGCGGCATAGACCGTGGCCGCGCCGTCGACGGCATGCCCGGCGAACGCGCCGTCCTCGGCGCCCGTGTCGAGCACCCGCCTCCATGCCGTGATGCCGTTCACCTTCGGCAGCGTGACCGTGCAGTCGCCGCCGGCATTGCAGACGAGGAAGAGCTGATCCGGCTCCTCGCCGTTCGCCGGCTTGCTGAGGAACAGGCCGAGCGCCCTCAGCTCGCCGTCCGTCCAGGCCGCGTCGTCCATGAACGCGCCGTCCGGCCTGTACCAGGCGATCTCGATCGTGCCGTCCTCCACGGCGTCGCCGGTCAGGAAGCGCTCCTGCCGCAGCGCCGGATGGGCCTTGCGAAAGGCGATCGCGCCCTTGCAGAAATTCAGGAACGGATCGTCGAGGCCGCTCCAGTCCGTCCAGCCGATCTCGTTGTCCTGGCAATAGGCGTTGTTGTTGCCGCCCTGGCCGTTGCCGAGCTCGTCGCCGCCGAGCAGCATCGGCACGCCCTGGCTCAGCATCAGCGTGGCGATCATGTTGCGCCGGCGGCGGTCGCGGGCGGCGCGGATATCCGCATCGTCGGTCGGCCCCTCGGCGCCCATATTGTGCGAATGGTTGTCGGAATGGCCGTCGCGGCCCTCCTCGCCGTTCGCCTCGTTGTGCTTGCCGTCATAGGAGACCGTGTCCATCAGCGTGAAGCCGTCATGGGCGCTGATGAGGTTGACGGAGGAGGTCGCACCGCGGTCCGAATGGTTGAACTGCGGGGCGGAGCCGGTGAGCCGCGAGGCGAGCCGCGAGACGAGGCCGCCGTCGCCCTTCCAGAACCGGCGCACGTCGTCGCGGTACTTGTCGTTCCACTCGCGGAAGGGATGCGGGAAGCCGCCGACCTGGTAGCCGCCGTCGCCGACGTCCCAGGGCTCGGCGATCAGCTTGACGCCCGACAGGATCGGGTCCTGCCGGATGGCGTTGAAGAAGGTGCCCTCGCGGTCGAACTCGATGTGCCGCGTGCGGCCGAGCGTGCTGGCGAGGTCGAAGCGGAAGCCGTCGACATGCATCACGCCGACCCAGTAGCGCAGGCTGTCGAGCACCATGCGCAGCACCATGGGATGGGCGACGTTGAGCGCGTTGCCGGTGCCGGTCGTGTCGTAGGTGTGGCGCGGATCGTCCGGCGACAGGCGATAATAGCTGAGATTGTCGAGACCGCGGAAGGACAGCGTCGGCCCGCGCTCCGAGCCCTCGGCCGTGTGGTTGTAGACGACGTCCATGATCACCTCGATGCCGGCGGCATGGAAGCGCTTGACCATGGTCTTGAACTCGGTGATCGCCCGGCCGGAGAGGAAGCGCGGCTGCGGCGCGAAGAAGCCGAGCGTCTGGTAGCCCCAGTAATTGCGCAGCCCCTTCTCCAGCAGATAGCGGTCGTCGGGGAAATACTGGATCGGCAGCAGCTCGACGGCCGAGATGCCGAGATCGACGAGATGCTCGACGATGGGATCGCTCGCCATGCCCATGAAGGTGCCGCGCAATTCCTCCGGCACGCCGGGATGGCGCATCGTCATGCCGCGCACATGCGCCTCGTAGATGATCGTCTCCGTCCAGGGCCGGCGGATCGCCGCATCGCCCGCCCAGTCGAAATCCGGGTCCTGCACCACGCCCTTGACCATGAAGGGCGCGCTGTCGCGCTCGTCGAAGGAAAGGTCCTCCGCCGGGTCGCCGATGCGGTAGCCGTAGAGCGCGTCGTTCCACTCGATCTCGCCGAGGACCTGCTTGGCATAGGGATCGAGCAGCAGCTTGTTCGGGTTGAAGCGGTGGCCGGCATTGGGATCGTAGGGCCCGTGCGCCCGGTAGCCGTAGACGGTGCCGGGCTTGAGGCCGTCGATATAGCCGGACCAGACGTCGCCCTCGCGCTTGGGCAGCGGCAGGCGGGCCTCCTCCTCCTTGCCGTCCTCGCTGAAGAGACAGAGCTCCACCTGCTCCGCATGCGCCGAGAAGACGGCGAAATGCGTGCCCTCGCCGGTGAACTCGGCGCCGAGCTCCGGCTTCATGAAATCGAGTTCGGAAAACGAATAGCTCATGCGATCTTCCCCTTCGGTCCAGCGTGCCCGGTTCCCGGTCGGCCCTGGGCAGGCTTCGCCGGATCGGATCGCCGGCAGGGTCGGGAGCGGTGGTGCAACGCAAAAAGAGGCGATTTGTTCCGGAACCTTTTCGCCCCCCGCCCGGTTCCGCCTCCGAGGATCGAGAGGAAACGGATGACACGACCATCATCGACGCCGAGAACCTGGGGACCGACCGTCCTGCCGGACGGCCGGGTGCGGTTCCGTCTCTGGGCCCCCGCCGAGAAGGCCGTGACACTGCTGGCCGCTGGAGACGAGATCGACATGCACGCCGCAGCCGGCGGATGGCACGAGGTCGAGACCGATCGCGCGGGCCCGGGCACGCCCTATACGTTCCGGCTCGGCGATGGCGCGCAGATAGCCGACCCCGCCTCCCACGCGCAGCAGGACGGCGTGGAAGGCCCCTCCCTCGTCGTCGACCACGGCCGCTATCCCTGGCGGAACCCCGGCTGGAGGGGACGGCCGTGGCAGGAGGCGGTGATCTACGAGCTGCATGTCGGCACCTTCACGCCCGAGGGCACGTTCAGGGCCGCCATCGGGCGCCTGCCGCATCTGCGCCATGCCGGCATCACGGCCATCGAGATCATGCCGGTCGCCCAGTTCGCCGGCCGGCGCGGCTGGGGCTATGACGGCGTGCTGCACTATGCGCCGCACACCGCCTACGGCACGCCCGACGACCTCAAGGCCCTCGTCGACGCCGCGCACGGCCACGGCATCATGGTGCTGCTCGACGTGGTCTACAACCATTTCGGCCCCCTGGGAAACGTCCTCCCCCGTATCGCGCCGGCCTTCTTCCATCCCGAGCGGCACACGCCCTGGGGCGCCTCGCTCGCCTTCGACGAGGCGGCCGTGCGGCGCTACTTCACCGGGAACGCCCTGCTCTGGATCGAGGACTATCGCTTCGACGGCCTGCGCCTCGACGCGACGGAGCAGATCGTCGACGACAGCGAGACGCACCTGCTGCTCAAAATGGCGCGGGAGATCCGCCAGGCCGCGCCGGATCGCCATATCCACCTCGTCGTCGAGGACCAGGCGAGCCGCAAGGGCCTCCTCAACCGCGACGGCGGCATCGCGCATCACTACACCGCCGGCTGGAACGACGATTTCCACCATGCCCTGCGCGTCATCGCGACGGGAGAGAACCAGGGCCACTACGCGCTCTTCGCGGAAAACCCCGACGCGATCCTGCGGGAAGCGACGGCGCGGGGCTTCGTCTTCGCCGACCGCGCGCATGACCGGGTCGGCCCGCCGCCGCAGGACCCGCTGCCGCCCGACGTCAACGTCAACTTCCTGCACAACCACGACCAGATCGGCAACCGCGCCTTCGGCGAGCGGCTTTCGACCCTCGCCGACCCCGCCCTCCTAAATGTGATGACGGCCCTGCTCATCCTCGGCCCGGCGATCCCCCTGCTCTTCATGGGCGAGGAATTCGGCGAGGAGCGCCCCTTCCTGTTCTTCGTCGATTTCGAGGGCGAGCTCGCCCATGCGACGCGGCAGGGCCGCAAGGACGAGGCCGAGAAATTCGGCGGCATGCCGGAAGGCAAGACGCCGGACGACCTCTTCGACCCCAACGACGAGAAGACGTTCCGGCGCTCGAAGCTCGACTGGCGGCGCGCCGATTCCCCCGGCGGGCGGCAGTGCCTCGCCTTCCTGCGCGAGCTCGTGCAACTGCGGCAGGAGCATATCGTGCCGCTGCTGAAAGAGCCCGGCGCAGCCGAGCCGCATATCCTGCCCGCAGCGCCCGGCCTCCTTGCCATCGACTGGCGCTTCGAGCGCGCCACGCTCGCCATCCGCGCCAACCTGACGATGCAGGACGCGACCCTGCCCGAAAGCCCGGGCGAGACGATCTTCGCGCTTTCGCGCGGGACGGGCGGGCCGTCGATCGTCGTCGCCCTCGGTCCACCCTAGCGCGGAACCAACATCCCCTTTCGTCTGTTGTTACGCAAAAGCCGAAGCGAGAGGTCGCCATGCATATCGGTGAGATCATGACCCACAACGTCCACCTCGTCCGGCCCGAGGAGACCCTGCAATATGCCGCGAGCCTGATGGCCGAATGGGACATCGCCTTCCTGCCGGTGGCCGACGCCAACGGCCTCGTCGGCACGCTGACCGACCGGGACATCATCCTGCGCGCCGTCGCGCCGGGCCTGGACGCGGAAACCACCAAGGTGGCCGACATCATGACCACCAACATCACCTATTGCTACGACGACGAGGAGGCCGCCGGCGTGCTTGCCAACATGCAGTCGCTGCATCTTCGCCGCATCGCCGTGCTCGACCGGCAGAACCGGCTGAACGGCGTCGTCTCGCGCACCGACTTCGCCCGCCACGGCATCTGAGCCGCCTTGCGGAACAAATCGGGCGGCCGCACGTTCCGGGCCGCTGATACCCCATGTTTTCCGGAGCCTCATGACACGCCCGCGCTCGACCTATCGCCTCCAGTTCCGCAGCGGCATGGACTTCGGGAGGGCCGGCCGCCTCGTGCCCTATCTGGAACGGCTGGGCGTCAGCCATCTCTACGCCTCCCCGCTGATGACCGCCGTCGCCGGCTCGACCCATGGCTACGACGCCACCCGCACCGACGAAATCGATCCCGCGCTCGGCGGCCTCGAGGGCCTCAGCCAGCTTGCGGACGACCTGCACCGGCGCGGCATGAAGCTTCTCCTCGACATCGTGCCGAACCACATGGCCGCCAGCCTCGACAATCCCTGGTGGCGCAGCGTCGTCGTCTGGGGCGCGGAAAGCCCGTTCCACGGCCATTTCGACATCGACTGGTCGGAGAAGCTGACGCTGCCCTTCCTCGGCCGGGATTTTTCCGAGGAGCTCTCCTCCGGCGCCATCCGCCTCGCGCTCGACCCGAAGCACGATGCGCTGACGCTGCGCTACCACGACAGCCACTACCCGCTGCACCCCGGAACCTACCGGCTGGTGCTGGACGGACCGGCCGTACGGGCCCATCCACGGGACGACCCGGAAGGCAAGGCCATCCTCTCCGCCCTGCTGGAGCCGGCCGGCGCCCGCGCCGCGCTGGAGGCGCATCTCGAAGCCGTCTCGGCCGATCCGGCCCGCATCGCCGCGCTTCACGCCGCGCAGCCCTGGCAGCTTGCCGACTGGAAGACGGCGAGCCGGCATCTCAGCTACCGCCGGTTCTTCGAGATCGCCGGACTGGTCGGCCTTCGCGGCGAGGAGCCGCGCGTCTTCGACGACAGCCACCGCCTGATCCTCGACCTGCTGCGCGACGGCGTGGTGGACGGCCTGCGCATCGACCATGTCGACGGGCTCGCCGATCCGCTGGCCTATCTGGAACGCCTGCGCGCCGCCGCCGGCCCCGATGTCCCCATCGTCGTCGAGAAGATCCTGGAGAAGGAGGAGCCCTTCGCCGCGGACTGGCCCGTGGAGGGGACGACCGGCTACGAATTCATCGCCTCCCTCGCCGACGCGCTGGTGGACGAGGCGGAGGGCGGCCGGCTCGAACGGGCGTTCCACCCCCTCCGGCAGGAGGGCCATCACGGCACCTATGCCGAGGAAAGGCGGGCCGCCAAGCAGCAGATGCTGGCCGACAATTTTCAGGGCGAGGTGCGCCGTGTCGCAAGGCTCGCCAAGTCGATGGCCGACCGGTCCCACGCCGACCTTTCCCGCACGGCGCTTTCCGAGGCGATCTGCGGCATGATCGTCGCCCTGCCCGTCTACCGGACCTATACGACGCCGACCTCCGGCGCAGGGCCGCGCGACCGCCGGCTGCTCGCGGCCGTGCGGCAGGAAGCCCAGCGCGACGTCCGCCCGGAGGTGCGCGAGGCGATCGACTTCATCTGGGAACTGCTCGTCGACGACCGCAAATGCGCCGCGCTCGACGGCTGCCCGGAATTGCGCGTCCGCTTTCAGCAGCTCAGCGGCCCGATCATGGCCAAGGCGCTGGAGGACACCCTGTTCTACCGCGAGAACGCCTTCATCGCCCTCAACGAGGTGGGCGGCGATCCGGGCCGGCCAACCGGCGGCCTCGCCGTCTTCCACGCCGCCATGCAGGCCAGGGCGAAAGCCCTGCCACACGGCCTGTCGGCCACCTCGACCCATGACACCAAGCGCGGCGAGGACGCCCGCGCCCGGCTCTATGCGCTGAGCGAGGCCCCCGACGCCTGGATCGCGGCGGCGCGGCGCTGGACCGCCCTCAACGCCCGCTTTCGCCGATCCCATGCCGGCCGCATGGTGCCCGAAGCGGATGTCGAATGGCTCATCTACCAGTCCCTGGCCGGCGCATGGCCCATCGGCGGCATCGAGGACCGGCCGGCGATGGAAGCGCTCGGGGAGCGGATGCGCCACTATATCGAGAAGGCGTTGCGCGAGGCGAAGATCGGTTCGAACTGGAGCCTGCCGGATTTCGAATACGAGCGGAAGGTGACCGCCTTCCTCGACGATCTGCTAACGCACGAGCCCTTCCTTGCCGATTTCGCCGGCACGCTCGCGCCCTTTGTCACGGCCGGCCTGATGAACTCGCTGGCGCAGACGCTGATCAAGCTTGCCGCGCCGGGCATTCCCGACATCTATCAGGGCAGCGAGCGCGGCGATTTCTCGCTGGTCGACCCCGACAACCGCACCCCGCTGGACGAGACCTCCCTCCATGTGCCGGAAAAGCCGCCGGCTTTACAGCCGCGCTTCGCCGACTACAAGCAATGGCTGGTGGCGACCGTGCTGGCCGCGCGCAACGGGCAGCCCGACGCCTTCGCCGGGCCCTATGTCCCGCTGGAACCGTTCGGCGGCGGCCGGCAGGCCATCGCCTTCCTGCGCGGAACGCCGCAGGCCTTCGCCATCGCGGCCGTCCCGCGCCTGACATTCGGCAAGGTCCGGCCGCAGGCCCTGCTTCCGGCGGCGAGCGCTCTCGACGGCATCCGCTTCGACCTGCCTCCCGCCTTCGAGGGGCGCCCCGTGCGCTCTGTGCTCGATGGGCGCACCTTCACGCTCGGCGACACGCTATCCTTCAAGGAAATCCTCGCAAGCGAGCCCGTCGGCCTTCTCCTCGGAATCTGAGGCCGGTTTCGCACGCATTCGACGGCAATATCGCATGCAACCCGCAGACCGGCCCAAAGCCGGCCCCGAACCGCCCCGGACGGGTGGACAGCGCCGCCCTTTGCATGCAATTTGCAGGAATCATTTGCAGAAGCGGAGAAAACCGCATGACACGGAAAATCGCCGATTCGGGCCGCGGGCGCTCGCACGCCGTCCATCGCGCCCTGAAGCGCGCCATCCTCGACCAGGCCCTTTCGCCCGGCGCGAAGCTGCCGGAGGATTCCATCGGGGAACGCCTCGGCGTCAGCCGCACGCTGGTGCGCGAGGCGCTGGTGCGGCTCAGCGAGGAGGGGCTGGTCGACCTCAGGCCGAACAAGGGCGCGACGGTGGCGCGGCCCACGCTGGAAGAGGGGCGCAACCTGTTCCTCACCCGCATGGCGCTGGAGCACCTCGTCGTCGAGACCCTGTCGGGCAAGCTGACCCGCGAGCAGATCGACACGCTCTCGGCGCATATCGACGCGGAGGACGCCGCGCGGGCGGAGCATGCCCAGTCGATCCGGCTGGCGGGCGAGTTCCACACCCTGCTGGCGCAGATGACCAACAATGCCAGCCTCATCCGCTACGTGAACGAGACCGTCGCCCGCAGCTCGCTCATCCTCGCCCTTTACGGACGGCCGCATTCGTCCGAATGCGCCGTGTCGGAGCACCGCGACCTGCTCGACCACCTGATCGCCGGCAAGACCGGCGAGGCGGCCAAGCTGATGACGCATCACCTCGATTCCGTCACCACCCGCGCCCTGCTGCCGAAGGAGGACGACCGCAACATCAAGGACGTGCTCTCCGCCTATGCCGTCGCCGAAGGCCTCGTCTAGCCGCCTTCCGTGAACAGCTCCCAGCGCGTCGGCCTGAAGCGCAGCATCGTGCCGTTCGCGGCCTCGGCGTCGAGCGGGAGCTCGATCTCGACATGGTGCGGCGCGCCGGCCCCGCCGATATCGACATCGGCGATGCGGGTGCCGGCAAGCCGCCGCGACGTCGCGACGCGGCCTTCCAGCGCCGGCGACGACGCATCCGAAACCAGCGCCACGTCCTGCGGACGGAAGAACAGCGTCCCGGCCGTGTCGCCGGACCGCGCGGCGATGCCGATCGGCGCGCCGAGGAAGCGAAGGGCGCCGTCCTCCACCGTCACCGGCAGGCTGGCGCTGTCGCCGATGAAGGAGAAGACGAAGGGCGAATTCGGCCGGTCGTAGACGTCGTCGGACGAGCCGACCTGCTCGATATTGCCCTGGCTCATGACGACGACGCGGTCGGCCAGTTCCAGCGCCTCCTCCTGATCGTGCGTGACGAAGACGGTCGTGTGGCCGGTGCGGTCATGGAACTCGCGCAGCCAGCGGCGCAGCTCCTTCCTCACTTTGGCGTCGAGCGCGCCAAAAGGCTCGTCGAGCAGCAGCACCTTCGGCTCGATGGCCATAGCGCGGGCGAGCGCCACGCGCTGGCGCTGGCCGCCGGAAAGCTGGTTCGGATAGCGCTTTTCGAGGCCGGAAAGCTGCACCATCTCCAGGAGCTCGCCGACCCGGCGGCGGATCTCCCCCTTCGGCGGCCGTTCCCCGCGCGGGCGCACCGTCAGGCCGAAGGCGATATTGTCGGCGACGGTCATATGGCGGAACAGCGCATAGTGCTGGAAGACGAAGCCGACATGGCGCTCCTGCACGCTCTTGTGCGAGGCGTCCTCCGCTCCGAAATGGATGCTGCCGAGCGTCGGCTGCTCCAGCCCGGCGATGAGGCGCAGCAGCGTCGTCTTGCCCGAGCCCGAGGGGCCGAGCAGGGCGATCAGCTCGCCCGAGCGGATGTCGAGCGAGACATCGTTCAGCGCCGGGTATCGATCGAATTCCTTGCGGATGTTTCTTACACTGACGTCCATTGCGGGCGTGCCTTTCGGTTCAATGCTTGCGGCCGGCGGCGATTTCCGCGCCGTAGTGAAGTTCCAGCACCGTCTTGACGACGAGCGTGACGAGCGCGAGCCCGGCCAGCAGCGAGGCCACCGCGAAGGCCGCGACGAAATTGTACTCGTTGTAGAGGATCTCGACATGCAGCGGCATGGTGTTGGTGAGGCCGCGGATATGGCCCGAGACCACCGAGACCGCCCCGAACTCGCCCATGGCGCGGGCGTTGCACAGCAGCACGCCGTAGAGCAGCCCCCATTTGATGTTGGGCAGCGTCACGTACCGGAAGGTCTGCCAGCCGGAGGCCCCGAGCGACAGCGCCGCCTCCTCGTCGCCCGTGCCCTGCTCCTGCATCAGCGGGATCAGCTCGCGCGCCACGAAGGGAAAGGTGACGAAGATGGTTGCGAGCACGATGCCCGGCACGGCGAAGAGGATTTCCACGCCATGGCTCTTCAGCCACGGCCCGAGCGCGCTGCCCGCGCCGAACAGCAGCACGTAGACGAGGCCGGAAATCACCGGCGAGACCGAGAAGGGCAGGTCGATCAGCGTCGTCAGGAACGCCTTGCCCTTGAACTCGAACTTGGCGATGGCCCAGGCCGCCGCCACGCCGAAGACGAGGTTGAGCGGCACCGCGATACCCGCAACCAGCAGCGTCAGGCGGATGGCGGCGAGCGTGTCCGGATCGCCGAAGGCGGCGAGGAATTCGCCTACCCCCTTGCGGAAGGCCTCGATGAAGACGGCGACCAGCGGCAGGATGAGGAACAGCGCCAGGAACAGGAAGGCGAGCGCCATCAGCGCGTAACGGGCGGCGGGAGCCTCCGTCGTCGGCGAATGGAAACGGCGGCGGGCTTCATGCGCCATGACCGTACCTCCTGCGGCTCCAGGCCTGGATGAGATTGATCACGAGCAGCATGGCGAAGGACAGCGCCAGCATGATCGTCGCGATGGCGGTCGCCGCGCCGTAGTTGAACTCCTCCAGCCGGATGACGATGAGCAGCGGCGCGATCTCCGAGACATAGGGAATGTTGCCGGCGATGAAGATGACCGAGCCGTATTCGCCGACGCCGCGGGCGAAGGCGAGCGCGAAGCCCGTCAGGATGGCCGACGCGAGCCCCGGCAGCAGCACGCGGAACACGGTCTGGAATCGGTTTGCCCCCAGCGTCGCCGCCGCCTCCTCGACCTCCCGGTCGATCTCCTCCATGACCGGCTGCACCGTGCGCACCACGAAGGGCAGGCCGATGAAGACGAGCGCGATGACGATGCCGGTCGGATTGAACGCCGCCTTGATGTCGAGGAGGTTCAGCACCTGCCCCACCCAGCCGTTCGGCGCATAGAGCGCGGCGAGCGCGATGCCGGCGACGGCCGTCGGCAGGGCGAAGGGCAGGTCGACGATGGCATCGATGATGCGCCGGCCGGGAAACTCGTAGCGCACGATGACCCAGGCGACGATGACGCCGAAGACGACATTGACGAGGGCGGCGATGACGGCGGTGCCGAAGGAGACCTTCAGCGCGTTCAGCGTGCGCGGATCGGCGAAGATGGCGAGGAATTCCGCGCCGGACAGCGAGGCCGACCGCCAGACGAGGCCGGCGAGCGGGATGAGGATGATGAGCGTGAGGTAGGCGAGCGAAAAGCCGAGCGTCAATCCGAAACCCGGAAGGACGCTCGGCTGTCTCACGCGCCACCGCACCGGAGCGGCGGCGGATGTCGGCACGTTGATCAGTTCCCCGGCTTGTAGATCTGGTCGAAGACGCCGCCGTCGCCGAAGTGCTCGGGCTGCGCCTTCGCCCAGCCGCCGAAGATCGGGTCGTCGATCGTCACCAGCTTGATATCGGGAAGCTGTTGCAGCAACTCCGGTTTCACCACGTCGCGCTTCGACGGACGGTAATAGTGCTTGGCGGCGATGTTCTGGCCCTCTTCCGAATAGAGATATTCGAGATAGGCCTCCGCCTGCTTGCGCGTGCCCTTGGCGTCGACATTGCCGTCGACCACCGTCACCGGCGGCTCGGCGAGGATCGAGGAGGACGGGTAGACGATGTCGAAATTGTCCTCGCCGAACTCCTTGCCGACCAGATAGGCTTCGTTCTCCCAGGCCAGCAGCACGTCGCCGAGGCCGCGCTGGGCGAAGGTGGTGGTGGAGCCGCGCGCGCCGGTGTCGAGCACCGGGGCGTGCCGGAACAGCTCCTGGATGAAGTCGCGCACCTTGGCCTCGTCGCCATTGTTCTGCTTGTAGGCCCAGGCCCAGGCGGC
>JBDHSZ010000015.1:0-40106 GCA_039812945.1 Shinella sp. | reverse complement strand
TCCCGCCGCCCCGCCGACACCTTCGTCGCCGACTTCATCGGCATGACCAACCTCATCGACTTTACCGCCGACGCCTCGGGCGCCGCCGTGCTCGGCAGCCCGGTTGCCGGCCTTGCCGTTCCCGCCGGCCTTGCCTCCGGCATCCTCTCCGTGCGCCCGGAGGACGTGCACCTCACCGCGCCCGGCAACGGCTCCATCACCGGCACCGTCACCTTCATCCGCGATCTCGGCGGCACCATCGAGACCTTCGTGGAGGCCGGCGGCAAGCAGATCGTCGCCGTCTCCATGCCGAATGCGCGGCCGGACGTCGCCGTCGGCCAGCCGGTCGGCATCCGGCTCGACCCGGCCGATTGCGTGGTGCTGAAGTCATGAGACGCGAGGCCCCGCAAAAGCTTTCCGATTACGGGCCGCTGGTCTTCCCGGCGGGCATGCTGATCGTCTTCTTCGTCGTGCCCTTCGCGACGATGATCGCCGTCTCCTTCTTCAAGCGCGATCCGGCCGGCTTCTATTCGGCCGATTTCGTCTTCGACAACTATGCCCGCTTCCTCAGCCTGTTCTTCGGCAAGGTGCTGGGCTTCTCGCTGTTCCTCGCCGTCGCCGTCGCCATCTGCTGCGTCGTGCTGGCCGTGCCCTTCACCTATCTCCTGTCGCGCGCCAAGCGGCGGACGCAGGTGCTCTGGCTGGTCGCGCTGCTGTCGATCCTGTCGCTGTCGGAGGTCATCATCGGCTTTGCCTGGTCGACGCTGTTCTCGCGTACCGCCGGCATCACCAACCTCCTCGTCGCGCTCGGCCTGATGCGGGAGGCGGTGGCGCTGAACCCCAGCTTCGGCGCGGTGCTGACGGCCATGGTCTACCAGGCGCTGCCCTATACCGTGCTGGTGCTCTACCCCGCCCTCGTGCGGCTCGATCCGACGCTGACCGAGGCGGCGCGCACGCTCGGGGCCTCGCCCGCAAAATCCTTCTTCACCGTCGTCGTGCCGGCGCTGAGGAACACCATCGTCGCCACGCTGATCATGGTCTTCATCTTCGCGCTCGGCTCCTATCTGCTGCCGCAGATCCTCGGCCGGCCGCAGCACTGGACGCTCTCCGTGCTGATCACCGATCAGGCGATCTACCAGTCGAACATGCCGTTCGCCGCCGCCATGGCCGTGTTCCTCGTGCTCGTCACGCTCGGCCTCGTGGCGCTGACGGTCTATGCCGGCCGCAAGGGAGACGCCGCATGAACGCCCTCCTCCAGCGCGTCTATCTCGGCCTCGTCGGCCTCTTCCTCTCGCTGCCGCTCATCGTCGTCGCCGGCGTCTCGGTGAACGAGAAGCAGACGCTGGCCTTCCCGCCGCAGGGCTTCTCGTTCGGCTGGTACGGCGAGATCTTCGCCAATGTCGAATGGCGCAACGCGCTCTTCGCCTCGATCACGCTGGCGGCGCTTTCGGCGGCCGTGGCGCTCGCCATCGCGCTGCCGCTCGCCTGGTTCCTCTGGCGGCGGCATGCGCCCTGGGCGAACATCTTCCAGCTCCTCGGCATCGCGCCCTTCACGCTGCCGCCGGTCATCACGGCGCTCGGCCTCCTGACCTTCTGGGCGACGACCGGCTTCTACGGCCAGCCGGCGACGGCCGTGATCAGCCACGCCATCTTCTTCGTGACGCTGCCGCTGGTGACGCTGTCGCTCGGCTTCTCCTCCATCGACCGCTCGCTGGTCGAGGCCGCCGCCACCATGGGGGCGGACGACGGCACGGTGTTCCGCACGGTGGTCCTGCCGCTGATCCTGCCCTATCTGGTCTCCGGCTATGCCTTCGCCTTCGTGCTGTCGCTGAACGAGTATATCGTCGCCTACATGACGGTCGGCTTCACCATGGAGACGCTGCCGATCAAGATCTTCAACGCGCTGCGCTACGGCTACACGCCGACCATGGCCTCGGTCACGATCCTCTTCGTCGCGATCGCCGCCACGATCTTCGGCCTCGTCGCGCGCTTCGGCGACCTGCCGAAGCTGCTCGGCGCGATGTCGTCGCGGGAATAGGACAAAGCCATGCGGATCGCCGCCCTCCAGATGCACGCAATCGCCGGCGACGGCGAGGCCAATGTCGAGCGCATCGCCGCCGCCGCCGCGGATGCGGCCTCCGGCGGCGCGAAGCTGCTGATCGTCCCGGAACTCGCCGTCACCGGCTACGGCGCGGGCGGGGACGCCTTCGGCCGGCTCGCCTCTCCGGCGACGGGCGACGTGGCGAGCCGCCTCAGCGTCATCGCGCGCGACAACGCTCTCGCCATCGTCGCCGGCTTCGCCGAGCGCGAGGGGGCGGCGGTCTACAACAGCGCGCTCTTCACCGACGGCCTCGGCACCAATGCCGTCTACCGCAAGTCGCATCTTTACGGCGACTACGAGCGGAACGTCTTCAAGCCGGGCGTTCCCGCCTCGGTCATGGTGGAGATCGGCGGCGTGCGGCTCGGCATGCTGATCTGTTACGACGTGGAGTTTCCCGAAAACGTCCGCCGCCTCGCGCTCGCCGGGGCCGACCTCATCGTCGTGCCGACAGCGCTGCCGAAGGGCGCGTCCGGCGCCTTCATCGCGGGGCACATGATCCAGGTCCGGGCCTTCGAGAACCAGGTCTTCGTCGCCTATATCAACCATTGCGGGGCGGACGACCGCTTCACCTATGCCGGCCTCTCGCGCATCGCCGCGCCGGACGGCAGGCTTCTCGCCGAGGCCCCGGCGGAGGGCGAGACCCTGCTCTTCGCCGAGATCCGCCCGGACGACTATGCGAAATCGCGGGCGGAGAACACCTATCTGGTCGATCTCGGCCGGCCGGGGTGAGAGAGGTCACGGCCGTGGACCCTCGGGTCGAGCCCGAGGGTGACGCTAGAAGAGAGGGACGGCGCACCATTGGCGCCGCCGCATGCCGCAGCGTGCAACGGGCTGGAAACCCTCTCCTCCCCTCCGTCACCCTCGGGCTCGACCCGAGGGCCCACTGCCGCTCCTCTACGGATGCGCCGTGCGGGCCTCCCGCTCGCATCAAAGCCCGCAACAATTTTCCTCTAAATTAGCGGCCTCCATCTGGTTCAAACCGATGCGGTCTGATAGCTCCGCTGACACTCCCCATCCGGACCGCCGCCGTGTCGTCACCTGCCGTCTCCCGCCATAGCCGCCTTGCCCTGATCGCGCTTCTCGCCGGAGGCGTCGCCATCGGCGGGTCGCCGATCTTCGTGCGGCTTTCCGAGGTGGGGCCGATGGCGACGGCCTTCTGGCGCGTCGCGCTGGCGCTGCTGCCGTTCCTCCTGATCTCGCGGGTGACGCGGCAGCGCGACGAGACGCCGTCCGGCCTTCGCGACCATCTCCTCCTGCTGCTGCCCGGCGCCTTCCTCGCCGTCGATCTCGCGGCCTGGCACCTCTCGCTGTACATGACCTCGGTCGCCAATGCGACGCTGCTCGCCAATCTCGCGCCGGTCTTCGTGACGCTCGGCTCCTGGCTGGTTTTTCGCACGCGCATCACCCCCGTCTTCCTGACGGGGCTGGGGTTGGCGCTCGCCGGCGTCGTCGTGCTGAAGGGCGGGCCGGCGGCCCTCGGTGGCGGGCAACTGGCGGGCGATGCGACGGCCGTCGTCGCGGCGATCTTCTACGCCTGCTACATGCTGTCGCTCGGCCATGTGCGCTCGCGCTTCTCGACGCCGCGCATCATGGCGTGGACGACCCTGTCGGCGGCGCTGTGCCTGCTGCCCCTCGCCTTCTTCCTCGAGGACGGCATGGTGCCGGTGACGCTGCACGGCTGGGCCATGGTGCTGGGCCTCGCCTTCATCAGCCATGTCGGCGGCCAGGGGCTGGTGACCTATGCGCTCGCCTACCTGCCGACGGCCTTCTCCTCGCTGACGCTGCTGCTGCAGCCGGTCGTCGCCGCCATCCTCGCCTGGCTGCTCCTGTCCGAGGGCATCACCGTCCTGCAGGCGGTCGGCGGGCTGATCGTGCTCGTCGGCATCCTCGTCGCGCGCCGGGGATGATGCACGCCGCTGATCCTGTCATCAAAATTGCTGACTGGATCGGCCCGCGGGAATGTGTCAGAGCCCTGGCGTTCCGGGCCTGCAGCCGCTTCCCCCGAACCGCCCTGGGATTTCCGCCATGACCGACATCGCCGCCTCCTCGCCCGCCACCGGCTCCGCCCGCCTCGGCGTGCTGCTGATGCTGCTCGGCATGGTGATGTTCTCGCTGAACGACGTGCTCGGCAAATGGCTGATGGCGACCTATTCGGTCGGCCAGCTCATGCTGATCCGCTCCATCGCCGCGCTCGTCGTGCTGACGCCGTTCTTCTGGAGGGTCGGTTGGCGGCGGCTGGTCGAGGTCGACCGGCCGAAGCTGCATCTCCTGCGCTCCGCCCTCTTCGCCTGCGAGGCCTCCGGCTTCTACTTCGCCGTCGCCTATATGCCGCTCGCCGACGCCATGACCTACTGGCTCGCCGCGCCGATCTACGTCGCCGCGCTGTCGCCGCTGATGCTCGGCGAGAAGGTCGGCTGGCGGCGCTGGACGGCGATCGTCGTCGGCTTCCTCGGCGTGGTCATCGCGCTGCAGCCGTCGAAGGACACGTTCACCCTGCCCGCGCTGATCGCCATCGGCGGCAGCCTCGCCTTCGGCCTCGCCTTGGTGCTCGGCCGTTCCTTACGCGCCGCGCCCGACACGACGCTGGTGTTCTGGCAGATCGCCGGCGCGGGCCTCTTCGCCGCCGTGCTGTGCCTTGCCGATCCCGGCGGCTGGGCGCCGGTGAGCGGCGTCGACTACGGCCTGCTGAGCCTGCTCGGCATCGTCGCGATGGGCGCGCATATGCTGGTCAACCGCTCGCTCAAGCTGGCGGACGCGGCGACGGTCGCGCCGCTGCAATACACGCTGCTGCTCTGGGCGGTGGTCTTCGGCTGGCTGTTCTTCGGCGACACGCCGCGCCCGGCCATGCTGGCCGGCGCCGGCGTCATCGTCGCCTCCGGCCTCTTCATCTTCTTCCGCGAGCAGCAGCTCAAGCGGCGCGGCTAGAATGTCGGCGGCGTGTTGATCCAGATGAGCACGGTCTCGCTGTCGTGGCGGTTGCGCCAGGCATGGCCGCGGCAGCTCTCGAAATAGAGGCTGTCGCCGGGGCCGAGGTCGTGGAACTCTTGGCCGTCCAGCACGATCTCGATGCGGCCGGCAAGCACATGCACGAATTCCTCGCCGTCGTGCCGGTAGGCGCCGTCGCTGGAGGCGCCGGGGGCGAGCACGAAGCGGTGGCAATCCATCATGTTGCGCCCGTCCGCCAGCACCTGCACGGTGACGCCCGGCGAGGTCTCCGGCCAGAGCTTCCATTCGCCGGCCCTGACGACGGAGCGGTCGGCCGCTTCCTCCTCGCCCGACAGCTTGGAGACGGTCGTGCCGTAATAGTCGGCGAGATCGTGCAGCACGCGGAAGGTCACGCCCTGCGAGGTGCGCTCGAAGGTGGAGAGCACCGAGGTCGCCACGCCAATATCGCCGGCGACCTGCTCCAGCGTCCTGCCGGCGGCATGGCGCAGGCTCCGCAGCTTGCGGCCGACGCCCTGCGGCGCGTCGGCCTCGGGCGAGGCGGCATCGGCGGCGGGCTCCTCCGCCTCCAGCGCCTCGCGGATGGCGGCGGGGTTGAGGCCGCGCTCGGTGCGATACCAGGCGATGCGCTTGAGGCGCGCGACGTCCTCGGCGCTGTATTGCCGGTGGCCGGTCTGCGAGCGGCCGGGCACGACCAGCCCCTGCGCCTCCCACAGCCTCAGCGTGGAGGCCGAGACGCCGGCCAGCCGCGCCGCCTCCGCCACCTTGTAATGCACCGGTTCCGCCGAACCCATCGCGCCAAATCCCCGATTCCGTATTATGCTTCTATCGCCTCGCAAGAGCCGCGTAAAATGCCGTTGCATTCTTGCAGAAAAAATGTAGGACTTCCACTCGAAGTCTTGCAGAAACAATGCAAGTTATTAAACGAAGCCTCCAGATCAGGAACAGCGCCATGACCGCCACGCCTCTGACAGACCGAAAGAACGCCGCCATTTCCCGCGGCGTCGGCATGACCACGCAGATCTATGCCGACCGCGCGGAGAATGCCGAGATCTGGGACAAGGAAGGCAATCGCTACATCGATTTCGCCGCCGGCATCGCCGTGGTCAATACCGGCCACCGCCATCCGCGCGTCATCGAGGCCGTCAAGAAGCAGCTCGACCGCTTCACCCATACCTGCCACCAGGTCGTGCCCTACGAGAACTATGTCGAGCTCGCCGAGCGCCTCAACGCCATCACCCCCGGCAACTTCGCCAAGAAGACGATCTTCGTCACCACCGGCGCGGAAGCCGTCGAGAACGCCGTGAAGATCGCCCGCGCCGCCACCGGCCGCCAGGCCGTCATCGCCTTTTCCGGCGGCTTCCACGGCCGCACCTTCATGGGCATGGCGCTGACCGGCAAGGTCGTGCCCTACAAGGTCGGCTTCGGCGCCATGCCGGGCGACGTCTTCCACGCGCCCTTCCCCGTCGAGATGCACGGCACGACCGTCGAGCAGTCGCTCGGCGTCTTGAAGAAGCTCTTCGCCGCCGACGTCGACCCGAACCGCGTCGCGGCGATCATCGTCGAGCCGGTGCAGGGCGAAGGCGGCTTCTATCCGGTCCCGGTCAGCTTCATGAAGGCGCTGCGCGAGATCTGCGACCAGCACGGCATCCTGCTGATCGCCGACGAGGTGCAGACCGGCTTCGCCCGCACCGGCAAGATGTTCGCCATGGAGCATTACGGCATCGCCGCCGACATCACGACCATGGCCAAGGGCCTCGGCGGCGGCTTCCCGATCGCCGCCGTCACCGGCCGCGCGGAGATCATGGACGCGCCCGGCCCCGGCGGCCTCGGCGGCACCTATGCCGGCAGCCCGATCGGCGTCGCGGCGGCCCATGCCGTGCTCGACGTCATCAAGGACGAGGACCTGTGCGGCCGCGCCGACAATCTCGGCGCGCGCCTCAAGCAGCGCCTCGCCTCGCTGCAGGACAAGGTGCCGGAGATCGTCGACATCCGCGGCCCGGGCTTCATGAACGCCGTCGAGTTCAACGACGTCGCCACCAAGCAGCCGAGCGCCGACTTCGCCAACAGGGTGCGGCTGAAGGCGCTCGAAAAGGGCCTGATCCTGCTCACCTGCGGCGTGCACGGCAACGTCATCCGCTTCCTCGCGCCGATCACCATCCAGGACGAGGTCTTCGCCGAGGCGCTCGATATCCTCGAAGCGGCGATGATCGAAGCCCGCACCGCCTGACCGGCGACGGACCACCGAACCCATCCTCCCAAGGCGACACCCGGAGCATAGCTCCGGGTGATTGGCCTTTCCTGTCCGAAAGGAACGCAGTCATGGCCTTCCACGAAGCCCTCACCCGACACCTGAACACGACCGAACTCCTGCGCGACGCCGGCTATGTCAACGGCAACTGGATCGGCGGCAACGGCGCCGAGACCTTCGACGTCCTCAACCCCGCGACCGGCGAGAAGCTGGCGACCCTGCCGGAAATGGGCGCGAGCGAGACGGCCGCCGCCATCGACGCCGCCCACAGGGCGCAGGGCCCTTGGGCCGCCCGCCCGGCCAAGGACCGCAGCGCGCTGCTGCGCAAGTGGTACGACCTGATCGTCGCCAATGCCGACGCGCTCGCCGCCATCCTGACCGCCGAGATGGGCAAACCGCTGCCGGAAGCGCGCGGCGAGATTCTTTACGCCGCCTCCTATGTCGAGTGGTATGCGGAAGAGGCCAAGCGCATCAACGGCGAGACGATCCCCGCCCCCTCGGCCGACAGGCGCATGCTCGTCATCAAGCAGCCGGTCGGCGTCGTCGGCACGATCACGCCCTGGAACTTCCCGGCCGCGATGATCGCCCGCAAGGTCGCTCCGGCGCTCGCCGTCGGCTGCACGGTGGTCTCCAAGCCCGCCGAGCAGACGCCGCTCTCGGCCATCGCGCTTGCCGTGCTGGCGGAGAAGGCCGGCATTCCGGCCGGCGTCTTCAACGTCGTCGTCGGCACCGACGGCCCGGCCATCGGCAAGGAGCTGTGCTTCAATCCGAAGGTGCGGAAGATCTCCTTCACCGGCTCCACCGAGGTCGGCCGTATCCTGATGCGCCAGTGCGCCGACCAGATCAAGAAGGTCAGCCTCGAGCTCGGCGGCAATGCGCCCTTCATCGTCTTCGACGACGCCGATCTCGACGCCGCCGTCGAGGGCGCGATGGCCTCGAAATACCGCAATGCCGGCCAGACCTGCGTCTGCGCCAACCGGCTCTACGTGCAGTCCGGCGTCTATGACGCCTTCGCGGAGAAGCTGGCGAAGAAGGTCGCCGAGCTTTCGGTCGGCAACGGCTTCGACAAGGGCACCACCATCGGCCCGCTGATCGAGGAGGCGGCGCTCGGCAAGGTCGAGGCCCATATCGCCGACGCCGTCGCCAAGGGCGCGACGGTGATCGCCGGCGGCCGGCGCGTCGAGGGTAAGGGCACCTTCTTCCAGCCGACGGTGCTGAAGAACGTCGCGCGCGGCATGACGGTCGCGCGGGAGGAGACCTTCGGCCCCGTCGCCCCGCTCTTCCGCTTCGACACGGTCGAGGACGTCATCGCGCAGGCCAACGACACCGAATTCGGCCTCGCCGCCTATTTCTTCGCCGGCGACCTGAAAAAGGTCTGGACGGTGGCGGAAGCGCTGGAATACGGCATGGTCGGCGTCAATACCGGCCTCATCTCCTCCGAGGCCGCCCCCTTCGGCGGCATCAAGCAGTCCGGCCTCGGCCGCGAAGGCTCCGCCCACGGCGCGGACGACTATCTGGAGCTGAAATATATCTGCATGGGGGACGTGGCCTGAGGCATTCGGATCGCCCCGCTTCGGCGGGGCGGTTCTATGCGGCGTCGATATCCGTCTTGGAGAAGTCTTCGCCTTTGAAGAGCAGCGGCATCCCGAGCTGCCTTGCGCAGGCATAGGCGAAGCAGTCACCGAAATTCAGGCCGGCGGGATGGCGACCCTTGCCGAAGCGCTGATAGGCGGTGACGGCCAGTTCGCCCGTGTCCTGATCGACCGGCTCGACCGTAACCGGAAGCAGCTTCAAAAAATCCGTGACGAGCCTGAGCGCGTCCGTCGGTGCGATTTTCCGGTGACGTCCCAGCGCAAGCGACGTTTCCCAGACGGCCATGGGCGATGTATACCGGACATCCGCCTGCTGAAGTCTCGCCAGAAGCGCGCCCGCCCCTTCCTCGGAAGCAAGGATCGCGACGAACGCCGATGCATCGACGAACATCAGCTCTCCTCGTAGAGGCTGTCGATGAACGCCTTGTCGGCGGGCGGCCCGATCTTCGGGTATTTTTCATCGAGCTCGCGAATGAAGGCCCTGGCCCTGTCCACCAGGGTCGGCTCGCTCTCCGCCCGCTCCAGCTCGTGCGCCAAGGCCTGCCGCACCGCCTCGGTCTTGCTGACCTTGCGCAGCGTGGACAGCCGTTCGGCGAGCCGGTCGACCTCCTGGTCCTTGACATAGAGCGGCATGGTATATCCTTCCATTGCTGGGAGTATATATAGCATGCCGCCCCGGGATATGAAAGCTCAACCCGCCTTCACCGCCTCCGGATGCGCCGCCTTGAACGCCGGAAGCGCCAGGCAGGCGTCGGCGATGCGGCGCACCTGCTTCAGGCCCGTGAGGTCCACGCCCCAGCGCTCGGCGTTGTAGACCTGCGGCACGAGGCAGAAGTCGGCCATGGTGGGGGTGTCGCCGTGGCAGAAGGCGCCGGTCGCGGGGTGGTCGAGCAGCGCCTCGACGGCGGTAAGGCCCTCGCCGATGAACTTCCTCATCCAGCCGGCGCGGACCTCGTCGCCGCCGCCGGTGATCTCCATGACATGGCTCGCGACGCCCGAATTGCAGACGGCGTGGATTTCCATGGCGATGGCGTAGGAGAGCGTGCGCACGCGCTGCCGGCCGAGCGGGTCGGCGGGGAGGAAACGCGCCTCAGGGCGCGTCTCCGCGAGATATTCGATGATCGCGAGCGACTGCGTCAGCGTCTCGCCGTCGATGACCAGCGCCGGGACGAGGCCCTGCGGATTGCGGGCGCGGTGCTCCGGGGCGCGCTGCTCGCCGACCAACAGATCGACGGAGACCCGGCGATAGGCGAGGCCGAGGTTTGCGAGCGCGATGCGCAGGCGGTAGCTGGCGGAGGACCGCCAGTAATCGTAGAGCACGATGTCGTCGGCCACGGCTCACGCCTTCTCGTAGCGGGTCACGGTCTGCTCGATGGCGCCGAAGATCGAATGGCCGGCCTTGTCCTTCATCTCGATGCGCACGCTGTCGCCGAATTTCAGGAAGGGCGTCTTCGGCCCGCCGGTCGCGATCGTCTCGATGGTGCGGATCTCGGCGATGCAGGAATAGCCCGCGCCGCCCTCCGAGACCGGCTTGCCGGGGCCGCCATCTAGCTTGTTGGAGACCGTGCCGGAGCCGATGATCGAGCCGGCGACGAGCGGACGGGTCTTGGCCGCATGGGCGACGAGCTGGCCGAAATCGAAGGTCATGTCGACGCCGGCATTCGCCTTGCCGAAGGGTTTTCCGTTGAGCGAGACGAGGAGCGGCAGGCGCAGCCTGCCGCCGTCCCAGGCCTCACCCAGCTCGTCCGGCGTCACCGCGACGGGCGAGAAGGCGGAGGACGGCTTCGACTGGAAGAAGCCGAACCCCTTGGCGAGCTCGGCCGGGATGAGGCCGCGCAGCGAGACGTCGTTGACCAGCATGACGAGGCGGATCGCCGCGCGGGCCTCCTCGACGCCCGCGCCCATCGGCACGTCGTCGACGACGACGGCGACCTCGCCCTCCATGTCGACGCCCCAGGCCTCGTCGGCCGCAAGAATCGCCTCGCGCGGGCCGAGGAAGCTGTCGGAACCGCCCTGGTACATCAGGGGATCGGTCCAGAAGCTTTCGGGCATCTCGGCATTGCGGGCCTTCCTCACCAATTCGACGTGGTTGACATAGGCCGAGCCGTCCGCCCACTGGTAGGCGCGCGGCAGCGGCGAGGCGGCGTCGTGCTCGTGGAAGCGCACGGTCGGCTGCGAGCCGGTTTCCAGCCCCTCGGCGACCCGCTCCAGCCGGGGCGCGACATGCGCCCAGTCGTCCAGCACCGCCTGCAGGGTGCGGGCGATATGGCCCACTTCCGAGCAGCGCGTCAGGTCGCGCGAGACGACGACCAGACGGCCGTCGCGGGTGGAATCCTTCAATGTCGCAAGCTTCATGCGCTTTACTCCCGATCTTGTTTCAGGCCGGCGGATCGTGTCATCTTCCGGCCGCTGTCTCCACCCGCATGCGCCGGGTCCCCGCCGCATCGCCTTTCCGAGGAAATCCCGCTTGAACCCAACGGTCCGAAATTCCCTGCTGGTCGCCGCCGGCTTCATCGCCGCGACGGCCATCATCCTTTATACGATGGGTCAGCCGCTCATCTGCAAGTGCGGATATGTCAAACTGTGGCACGGCGTCGTGATTTCCTCGGAAAACTCGCAGCACCTCTCCGACTGGTACACGCCGAGCCACATCATCCACGGCATCCTGTTCTTCGGCTTCTTCACATTGATCCTGAAGAAGGCGAGCCTCACCGTGCGGCTCGCGCTCTCCCTCGTCGTGGAATGCGCCTGGGAAATCCTCGAGAACACCGACATGGTGATCAACCGCTACCGCGAATCGACGATCTCGCTCGACTATTTCGGCGACAGCGTGATCAATTCGAGCGCGGATATCCTCGCCATGGTCGTCGGCTTCTTCCTCGCCGCGCGCCTGCCCGTCTGGGCGAGCGTCGCGCTCATCGTGCTCTTCGAGGCGACGACCACCTGGCTCATTCGCGACGGGCTGGCGCTCAACATCCTCATGCTCGTCTGGCCGCTGGAAGCGGTGAAAGCCTGGCAGGCCGGCTGAGTTCACTTTATCCCCGGCGTGCCGTCGAACCGGCGCTCCAGCCCGTCCCAGCATTCGAGATAGCTGTCCTGCAAGGTCTCCAGCTCGGCGGCGAACCTCGTGAGCTGCTGGGGAAAGCGCGTCTCGAACATGAAGGCCATGGTGTGGTCGAGCTTGACGGGCTTCAGCTCGCCGTTCGAGGCCTTGTCGAAGCCGGTGGCGTCCGGGCCGTGCGGCAGCATCATGTTGTGCAGGCTCATGCCGCCCGGCACGAAGCCCTCCTCCTTGGCGTCGTACTGGCCGTGGATGAGGCCCATGAACTCGCTCATGATGTTGCGGTGATACCAGGGCGGGCGGAAGGTGTGCTCGGCCACCAGCCAGCGCGGCGGGAAGATGACGAAGTCGATATTCGCCGTGCCGGCCTCCTCGGTCGGGGCCGTCAGCACCGTGAAGATCGACGGGTCGGGATGGTCGAAGAGGATCGCGCCGACCGGCGAATAGGTTCTGAGGTCGTATTTGAACGGCGCGTAGTTGCCGTGCCAGGCGACGACGTCGAGCGGCGAATGGCCGATTTCGGTAACGTAGAATTTTCCGCACCATTTGACATGGACCCGGCAGGGCGTCTCCTTGTCCTCGTAGGCCGCGACAGGGGTCTTGAAGTCGCGCGGATTGGCGAGGCAGTTGGCGCCGATCGGCCCGCGATCCGGCAAGGTGAACTTCGCGCCGTAGTTCTCGCAGACATAGCCGCGCCAGACCTCGCCCTCGCCGAGGCGCGAGACCTTGAACATCATGCCGCGCGGGATGAGGGCGATCTCCAGCGGCTCGACATCCATGATGCCCATCTCGGTGAAGATGCGGATCGCCCCCAGTTGCGGCACGACCAGCAGCTCGCCGTCGGCGTCGAAGAAATAGTCGTCCGTCATGTCGGCGTTGAACGCATAGGCGTGCGCCGCCATGCCGACCTGGGTCAGCACGTCGCCCGCCGTCGTCATGGTGCGGATGCCTTCGAGGAAGGTCAGCGTCTCCTTCGGTGCCGGCAGCGGGTCCCAGCGGAGCTGGCCGAGCGGCAGGGAATGGTCGTCGAGGCAGGGCGCGGTCTTCCAGTGCGGGTAGCTTGCATTGGAGAAGCGCCGGGTGTGGCGCACGCTCGGGCGGATGCGGTAGAGCCAGGAGCGCTCGTTGGTGCCGCGCGGGGCGGTGAAGGGCGAGCCGGAGAGCTGCTCGGCATAGAGGCCGTAGTTGCACTTCTGCGGGCTGTTCTGGCCCTGCGGCAGCGCGCCGGGAAGCGATTCCGTCTCGAAATCGTTGCCGAAGCCCGGCATGTATTTCAGGCTGTTGGTGCTGTCCATGGCTTGCCCTCCTGCACGATCGCATCTACAGATGGTTACAGGTGTAACTGTCCATTTTGTAACCATCAAGGCGGCCGGCATGGACTTCAGGCTCGAGACTTTCCTGCCCTACCGGCTGAACCAGGCGGCCGAGCGGGTGAGCCAGCGTTTTGCCGCGCAATATCGCGGCCGCTACCGCATGACCCGGCCGGAATGGCGCGCGCTCGCCGCGCTCGGCTCCTACGGCCGCATGACGGCGACTGAGATCGGCGCCAATTCCAGCATGCACAAGACGAAGGTGTCGCGCGCCGTGCGGGCATTGGAGGAGAAGCGTTGGCTGAAGCGCAGCGAGGACGAGGGCGACCGCCGCGTCGAGCACCTGGAGCTGACGCCGGCGGGAAAACGCATCTACGGCGAGATGATCGCGCTGGCCAAGGCTTACGAACAGGAGATGGCGCGCCTCCTGGGAGACGGGCTCAGGCATCTGGAGGCGGGCCTTGCCGCCATCGAGGCGAACCTGCCGATGCAACCGCAGCGGCGCGGCCCGGAGGACTGACGCCGCCGCGTCAGTCGGATTTCGACTTGTGCTCCGGCTTGCCCTTGCGCTTGGTGGAGGCCATGTCCTCCAGCTCCTTCTCGGACATGGATTTCTCCATGCCCTTCGACGCGCCCTTGAGCTCGCTCTTCTTCATGTCGCCGCGTTTTGCGGCGAGCGCCGCGCCCGCGGCCTTCTGCTGCGCCTTCGATTTTGCCGGCATGACGGCCTCCCTTGACGATATGGGCGCAAACGCGCCCCTTCGCCCGATGTTCCGTCAGCCGCGCTCCTTGACCGTCTCCATCGCCACATTGGTCGAGGTGTTGGCGACATAGGGCAGGTTCGAGATGCGCTCGCCGAGCACGAGGCGGTATTTCTTGATGTCGCGGGTGCGGATCTTCAGCAGATAGTCGAAGCGGCCGGCGATCATGTGGCACTCCTCGACCTCCCGGATCTTCTTGACCGCCGCGTTGAAGCTGTTCAGCGCCTCCTCATGGGTGTTGGTCAGCTTCACCTCGGCGAAGGCGATGTGGTCGAGGTTCATCTTGGCGGGATTGAGGATCGCCTTGAAGCCCTGGATGAAGCCTTCGGCGATCAGCCGCTTGAAGCGGTTCTGGCACGGCGTCTTCGACAGGCCGACCTTCTCGGCCAGCTCCGCCACCGGCATGCGGCCGTTCTGCGTGAGCTCCTCGAGGATCTTCCGGTCGAAAGCGTCCAATGACCCATCTGCATGCGGATTATCGGGCAAATCACCCTCCTCTCTTCAAAAAATAGATACATGTAGCCTAATGGAAGGCGATTTGAAGTCCATTTGTTTTTCGCCATCGTGCTAATGTCCGCGCCGGTCTATCCTCATCCTGAAATCCTTGCCGCCCCGCTTCTCATAGGTTCTTCCATGCAGAAACCCTTCTCCGATTTCGCCCCGCCGATCCGCCCGCAGAGCGACCTGCGCCGCGCCATCACCGCCGCCTATCGCCGCCCCGAGACCGAGTGCCTGCCGCCGCTGGTTGCCGCCGCGCGCGTCAGCGAGACGCAGCGCTACGATATCCGCAGCACCGCCCGCACGCTGATCGAGGCGCTGCGCGCCAAGCACAAGGGCACCGGCGTCGAAGGCCTCGTGCAGGAATATTCGCTGTCGAGCCAGGAGGGCGTGGCGCTGATGTGCCTTGCCGAGGCGCTGCTGCGCATTCCCGACACCGACACGCGCGACGCGCTGATCCGCGACAAGATCGCCGAGGGCGACTGGACCTCGCATATCGGCGGCGGCAAGTCGATGTTCGTCAACGCCGCGACCTGGGGCCTCGTCGTCACCGGCAAGCTGACCTCCACCGTCAACGACCGCGGCCTTTCCGCCGCGCTGACGCGCCTCATCGCGCGGGCCGGCGAGCCGGTCATCCGCCGCGGCGTCGACATGGCGATGCGCATGATGGGCGAGCAGTTCGTCACCGGCGAGACCATCGAGGAGGCGCTGAAGCGCTCCCAGCCGCTGGAGGCGCGGGGCTTCCGCTATTCCTACGACATGCTGGGCGAGGCCGCGACGACCGCCGCCGACGCCGAGCGCTACTACCGCGACTACGAGAAGGCGATCCACGCCATCGGCAAGGCCTCGGCCGGGCGCGGCATCTATGACGGCCCCGGCATCTCGATCAAGCTCTCGGCGCTGCATCCGCGCTATGTCCGCGCGCAGGCCGAGCGGGTGATGGCCGAGCTTCTTCCCAAGGTGCAGGCGCTCGCCGCCATCGCCAGGAGCTACGACATCGGCCTCAACATCGACGCGGAGGAGGCCGACCGGCTGGAGCTTTCGCTCGACCTGCTCGAAGGCCTCTGCTTCGACGAGAAGCTTGCCGGCTGGAACGGCCTCGGCTTCGTCGTGCAGGCCTATGGCAAGCGCTGCCCCTTCGTGCTCGACTTCATCATCGACCTCGCCCGCCGCTCCGGCCGGCGCCTGATGGTGCGCCTCGTCAAGGGCGCCTACTGGGACGCCGAGATCAAGCGCGCCCAGCTCGACGGCCTCGACGGCTTCCCGGTCTATACGCGCAAGATCTATACCGACGTCGCCTATGTCGCCTGCGCGCGAAAACTGCTGGCCGCGCCGGATGCCGTCTTCCCGCAGTTCGCCACGCACAATGCGCAGAGCCTTGCGACGATCTACCAGCTCGCCGGCCCGGATTTTGCCGTCGGCAAATACGAGTTCCAGTGCCTGCACGGCATGGGCGAACCGCTCTACGACGAGGTGGTCGGCAAGGACAAGCTGGACCGGCCCTGCCGCATCTACGCCCCCGTCGGCACGCATGAGACGCTGCTCGCCTATCTCGTGCGCCGCCTGCTCGAGAACGGCGCGAACTCCTCCTTCGTCAACCGCATCTCCGACCCCAAGGTCTCGGTGGAATCGCTGATCGCCGATCCGGTCGACATCGTCGCCGCCATGCCGGTCGTCGGCGCGCAGCACGACCAGATCGCCCTGCCGGCCGACCTCTTCGGCAAGTCCCGCACGAATTCCGGCGGCCTCGACCTCTCCAACGAGACGGTGCTGGCGGAGCTCTCGGGCCAGCTTGCCGCCACCGCCGAAAAGCCATGGCACGCCGCCCCGCTGCTGGCGGACGGCTCCACCGCCGGCGAGACCGGCGACGTGCTCAACCCCGCCGACCACCGCGACATCGTCGGCAGCATCACCGAGATCAGGGCCGAAGACGCCGAGCGCATCGTCGCCATGGCGGCGGACGGCGTCGCGGCCTGGGCCGCGACCTCCCCCGCCGAGCGCGCCGCTTGCCTCGACCGCGCGGCGGACCTGATGGAAGCGCGCATCGAGCCGCTGATGGGCGTCATCATGCGCGAGGCCGGCAAGTCGGCGGCGAACGCCATCGGCGAGGTGCGCGAGGCCGTCGATTTCCTGCGCTATTATGCCGAGCAGGCCCGCAAGACGCTGGGTCCGACGCATCTGCCGCTCGGTCCCATCGTCTGCATCAGCCCGTGGAACTTCCCGCTCGCCATCTTCACCGGGCAAGTCGCCGCCGCCCTCGTCGCCGGCAACACGGTGCTCGCCAAGCCGGCCGAGGAAACGCCGATCATCGCCCATGAGAGCGTAAAAATCCTGCACGAGGCCGGCGTTCCGGCCGGCGCGCTGCAATTCACGCCCGGCGCGGGGCGCGTCGGCGCGGCGCTCGTCGGAGCGTCGGGGACGGCCGGCGTCATGTTCACCGGCTCGACGGAGGTCGCCCGCCTCATCCAGGCGCAGCTTGCCGAACGGCTCTCGGAAACCGGCCGGCCGATCCCGCTGATCGCCGAGACCGGCGGCCAGAACGCCATGATCGTCGATTCCTCGGCGCTCGCCGAGCAGGTGGTGGCGGATGTCATCGCCTCGGCCTTCGACAGCGCCGGCCAGCGCTGCTCGGCGCTGCGCGTGCTCTGCCTGCAGGACGACGTCGCCGACCGCACGCTGACCATGCTGAAGGGCGCGCTCAAGGAACTTTCGCTCGGCCGCACCGACAGGCTGAGCGTCGATATCGGCCCGGTCATCACCGCCGAGGCGCGCGACGGCATAAACCAGCATATCGAGCGCATGCGCGGCCTCGGCAACAAGGTCGAGCAGATGCCGCTGCCGGCCGGGACGGAGAACGGCACCTTCGTCGCGCCGACGATCATCGAGCTCACGTCGCTGTCCGACCTCAAGCGCGAGGTCTTCGGCCCCGTGCTGCATGTCATCCGCTTCCGCCGCGCCGATCTCGACAAGCTGATCGACGACATCAACGCTTCGGGCTACGGCCTGACCTTCGGCCTGCACACGCGCCTCGACGAGACGATCGCGCATGTCACCAGCCGCATCAAGGTCGGCAACATCTACGTCAACCGCAACATCATCGGCGCGGTGGTCGGCGTGCAGCCCTTCGGCGGGCGGGGCCTTTCCGGCACCGGCCCGAAGGCGGGCGGCCCGCTCTATATCGGCCGCCTCGTGCAGAAGGCCCCCGTGCCGCCGCAGCAGGATTCGGTGCATACCGACCCGGCGCTGCGCGACTACATCGCCTGGCTCGACCGCAAGGGCAAGGCCGGCGAGGGCGAGACGGCGCGCAGCTTCGCCAACCGCTCCGCACTCGGCCTCGCACGCGAGCTGCCCGGCCCGGTCGGCGAGCGCAACCTCTATGCGCTGCATCCGCGCGGCCGCATCCTGCTCGTGGCTAAGACCGAGGCCGGCCTGCTGCGCCAGGTGGCCGCGGCGCTGGCGACCGGCAACCAGATCGCCATCGACGCGGTCGAGGCGCTGAAACCGGCCCTTTCCGACCTGCCCGCCTCCGTCGCCGCCCGCCTCACCTGGACGGCCGACTGGGAGAAGGACGGTCCCTTCGCCGGCGCGCTGGTCGAGGGCGAGGCGGAGGACGTGCGGCGCGTCAACCGCCGGATCGCCGGCCTTCCCGGCCCGCTCGTCCTCGTGCAGGCCGCGACGAGCGCGGAGCTTGCGAGCGATCCGGAGGCCTATTGCCTCAACTGGCTGCTGGAGGAGGTCTCCACCTCCATCAACACCGCCGCCGCCGGCGGCAATGCCAGCCTGATGGCCATCGGCTGATCCATCGTCGCGGCGGGCTGCGCCGCGACGCCCTTGAAGGGGCAGGCCGTGAGGCCCTTCCCCCTCATCCGCCTGCCGGCCCTTCTCCCTTCGGGGAGAAGGAGAGCCGTGCCGTTCCGTCACGGCGATGACCCGCGCTCGGGCAAAGAGGGCTTCCGCCCTCAGAGATAATCCCGCCGCACGCCTTCCAGCACCGCGTAGAGCCGTTCCTTCCGCTCGCCGAGGCGGGAATCGCGGCTGAGCTGCGGGTCCGCCCGGCTTGCCTGCCACAAAGCCAGCGTCGAGGGCGCGGCGAGGGCCTGCTTGGCGGCGAGGCGCAGGCCCGGACGGGGCGCGGCCCGCGCGGCGGCGACCGCGCCCTCTTCGGCGGCATGCGCCGCGCCGTCATAGTCGACGCCCCAGAAGCGGGCGCCCTTGACGATCGCCTCGGCGCGGGTGGAGATCGGGATGCGCCGGGCGGCGGGGTCGACGCCGACCGTCGCGGCCCAGTCGCGCCACTTGAAGCCGTTGATATTGGCCGAGGTGCTGACCGCCACCCAGGGCACGCGGAAGGCGTCGGCGAGGATCGCGCCGTGCATGGATTCGGCGATCACCCGTTCGCAGCCGGCGATCTCGCCGATCACGTCTTTCGCCTCGCCGCGCGGGTCGATATAGTGGATGCCCGCCAGCGCGCAGACGACCGGCCACAGCCCCGCCACCGCCGATTCCCAATGCGGCACGAAGGCGCATTTGTGGCGCTTCGGCCGGCCGGCGAATTCCGGCATGTCGGCGACCAGCACCGCCGGGTCGACGATGCCGAGCGTCTCCGGCACGCCGACCTTTTCCGCCGTCAGCGGGCCGCGCAGGCAGCGTATGTCCCACAGGCCCCGGTCGCGCATGTCCGGCAGGGTTCCGTAGCCGAAGCCGCTGCCGAGCACGAGCTTGCGCCCCTCCTTGGGCAGGAGGGCGCTGTTCAGCACCGTACCGACGCCGACGAGCAGCACATCCGCATGCGCCTCGCGGAACCCCGGCAGCAGGAAATCCCAGAGCCAGAGATTGAGGTCGTCGCCGAAATTGCCGTGCTGCGATTCCCAGTAATAGGGCTTCATCCAAAACCTCCTTATCGGCTCAGCGGGAGAACTTGCCGACGGCAAGCCCGAAAGCGCTGGCGAGGATGCGCGGATCGCGCATCGCCCAGCGGGCCAGCATGTCGAATTGCGGCAGCTTGCGATGCCGCACGCGCCGCGCCTGGCTCCACAGCGCCTGCCGGCGCGCCGTCTGCTTGTAGGCGCGCAGCGAGGCGACCTCGGCCGGCCGCGCGGCGAAGCGGCTCTCCAGCCGGTCGAGCGCGACCCAGGTGTTGAACTGCTGGCTGAGGAACTGCGGCGAATCGTTGTCGACGCCGTGGAAGATGTTGACGCCCTCCCCGCGCAGCGCGCCCGCCGCCCCGCCAAGCACCACCCTTCGGGCGGCGAGCACGCAGTCGCAGAAGAACAGCACGTCCTCCGCCGCCAGCCTCAGCGCCGCGTCGAAGCGCACCCGCTCGAAGACCGGCCGGCCGATCACCATCGCGGAGAGATGCAGGAAGCTCCAGTTCTTCAGCATGACCTGCGTGAGATCGGGGATCTCGACGATCGGCGGGTCGTCGTTGAGGCGTACCACCGCCTCGGTCCTTTCGAGGTCCTCGATGCCGAAATGATAGTGGAAGGCATCGCCCCCGGCGATCGAGGCGAAATAGCAGTCGGCGGAAAAATGCGTCATCGCCGCATGGGCGACGGCGAGGTGATCGGGCGTCCAGATATCGTCCGAATCGAGGAAGGCGACGAATTCGGTCGCGGGCGAGACATGGTCGAGCCCGGTATTGCGCGCCCCGCCCGGCCCGGCATTCTCCTGGCGCACGACGCGCACGCGCGCCTGCTCCGCCTCGGGAAAGGCGATGAGGTCGCCATCGGGCGGAAAGGGGGATTCGTCATCGACGACGATGACGTCGAAGTCCTTGAATCCCTGGGCAAAAACGGATGCGAGCGCACGCCTCAGGATGCCCGGCTCCTTCTGGTAGAAGGGGATGATAACTGTCAGCTTCGCCATCTTTTCGTCCCTGTGGTTTCTCTAGAAAGAGGTTCGTCTGGTCTCCTCCCACCGGGGCGCGGCCGTTTCCGGCGCAGGCTTTTCGTCGCGTCGAGGCTCCTTTCGTGAAGCGGAATCCACCCATGTCCCAGCCTGTGAATGCGAAATCGGTGACGCGGAACGTCGGCTGGAGCGTCCTATCCAAGACAGGCACATTCGGGCTTAAATTTGTCACCGTGCCCATTCTCGCCCGGCTGCTGAGCCCGGAGGAGTTCGGCGCGGTGGCCGTCGCGCTCGCCGTCGTGCAGTTCCTGGCGATGATCGGCGGGGCGGGCCTCGCCTCCGCGCTCATCCTCGAAAAGCGCGAGGAAGAGGAGACGATCCACTCGGTCTTCTGGGCCAATCTCGCCCTCGCCTGCCTGATGGCGGCGGGGCTCTATGTCTTCGCCGAGCCGCTCGCCGGCTGGTTCGGCGCGGCGGACGCGGCCTGGCTGCTGCGCCTCATGTGCCCGCTCATTCCGCTGCAGCTTGCCGGCGACGTCGCCTATGCGCTGGTCGCCCGGCGCATGCAGTTCAGCCGCGACGCGCTGTGGAGCATGGTCTCCGAATCGCTCGCGGCGATCGCCGCCGTCATTCTGGCGCTCGTCGGCTTCGGCGTCCTGGCGCTCGTCGCGCAGCTCTTCGTCTCCGCGGCGATCCGGCTTTTCGGCCTCTTCCTCGTCTCGCGCTACCTGCCGCGCCCGCGCTTCCGCTTCGACAGCGTCGCGCGGCTGACGCGCTTCAGCCTCGGCCTGATGGGCTCGGAGGTCGCCAATTTCGTCACCTTCCAGTCGCCGATGGTGGTGGTCTCGCGCTTCCTCGGCCTTGCCGATGCCGGGGCCTATTCCGCCGCCAACCGCTTTTCCAGCATCCCCAACCAGGTGGTGCTGTCCGGCGTCATGGGCGTGCTCTTTCCCGCCTTCAGCGCGATGATGCACGACCGGGCGCGCCGCTCGCAGGCGCTGATGCTCAGCACGCAGGTGACGACCCTGATGCTCGCGCCGATGATGTTCGGCCTGTGGGCGCTGGCCGAGCCGGCCATGCTGCTGCTGTTCGGCCCGCAATGGGCGGCCGCCTGGCCGGTGCTCGGGCTGCTGGCGCTGTCCAAGGGGCTGCTGACGCCGTGCAGCACCTTCATCCCCTATCTCAAGGGTTCCGGTCATGGCGGCGCGCTCTTCTGGTGGGCGGTTGCCCGCGCCGCGGCGACCACCGCAGCCGTCGCCTATGCCGCCCATGGCGGCACGCTGGTCGAGGCGATGGCCGCCCTCTGCCTCGTCAATGCGGCGGTGTTGGTCGGCTATTCCCGCGTGGTGTTCCGGGTGGACGGGACGCCCTTCCTCGCCGGCTTCTACCGCTCGATCCGTCCCATGTTGACCGCCGCGCTGATGGCGCTCGCCGTGCGCTACGCGCTCGACCACTATCTCGCCGCACGCTTCCACCCGGTCCTGCAGGTCGGCGCCGGCATCGCGCTCGGCGGCGCGCTCTACGGCGTCCTCACCCTCCTCACCGAACGCCCGCTGCTGCACAAGCTGCTCGACCTGGCGCGCGGCCGGACCGGCGCCGCCCTCGCCGGCCTGCCTTGAGCCCGCCCCAATTTACGGCCCGCCGGCCGGGTGAATCGCAGTCCCGCGCCGGGATGGCCTAGCAAAGCGAAAAAATTCCGCCCGCGCCTGCACCCAGAAATTGCGGCCACATAAGTATATTCGAATAGTCTTCAAAGTGTTGATGCGCGGGCGCCGGCATTTTCCCCGCACCTATGCCGGCGTGTATTTCCGCCGGCCCGCAATTGGCCGCGTCATACTGCAATGCAACCCGGCACGCCGGAGAATTTGCTGCGCCGCCATATTTTCCGCTGCCCGGTCGCCCAGACTCCGCTTCACGGGGCCAAGGCCTCATTCGTTTGGAAGCCGCTCGTCAGGGCCGGCGCATAAAGGGGTGACGGAACCGTGCAAATCGACGCGACCGTTTCGGCACGCATCAACATGATGCGGGTCGTGCTGATCTCCGGGATCATCCTCGTGCATGTTCCCTACGACCCGGCGACGAGCCCCTATGCGGGCGCGTTCGGCGGCTTCGACTGGCTGCGGGTGTTCCTCGCCGACAGCCTGTTCCGCATCGGCGTGCCGTGCCTTTCCGCCATCTCGGGCTACCTGCTCTTCCATCGCGGCCTCGACGCCTTCGATTACCGCCGGACGCTGCGCGGCAAGGCCTCGACGATCCTCCTGCCCTTCCTCCTGTGGAACACCGCCTTCCTCGCGCTGGTCTATCTCGCCCAGTCGCGCGGCATCGGCTTCGGCTACCTGCCCGACGTCGTGAACGCCACGCCGCGCGAACTGATGAGCCTCACCCTCGCCGTCGAGGGGTGGCCGATCAACATCCCGCTCTATTTCCTGCGCGACCTCCTGCTCTGCCTCGTCCTGTCGCCGCTGATCGCCCGCGCCGTGCTGCGCTACCCGCGCATCGTGCTCGCCCTGATGCTGGCCTATGCGGTGCTGCCGGTGCCGAACGGCATCTTCCTGAAGAAATCCATCCTGTTCGGCTTCAGCCTCGGCGCCGCCATGGCGCTCCACCGCGTCGATATCCGCCGCATGGACCGCTTCGCCCTGCCGGTGACGCTGGCCGTGCTGGCCATGGCCGTGCTGCTTTCCGTCGCGCTCCATGCCTATGGGCCGGATTTCCCCGCCTGGCTCGGCATGCTGCGCGCCCTTGCGGCCATCGCCGGCATCTTCGGCGCCTGGGCGCTCTCGGCGCTCCTCATCCGCACCGATGCGGGCTGGGCGCTGTCGCGGCTCGGCGGGCTGAGCTTCTGGATCTTCTGCGGCCACTATCCGCTGCTCCTCGTCTTCTGGATGGTGTGGAACCGGCTCGGCATCGCCGAATATCCGCTGTTCTACGCGGCAAGCCCGGTCCTCGCCCTCGCCATCCTCGTTTCCAGCCATGCGCTGGCGCGGCGCTTCACGCCCGCGCTGCACGCCGCCCTCACCGGCCGCCGCATGGCCGAGCGCCGCCCGCAGCCGCCCATGGAGCCGGCCGGCTCCATCGCCCAACGGAGGTGACCATGACCCTTGCCCCGAAGACCGCCCTCAGCGCCGCCGCCCTCCTCGCCGCGCTTGCCGCCGCAGGCCCCCTCGCCGCCGAGGAGGGCGGGTCCTTCGTCGAGGAGTTCGACCGGCTCGACACGGCCCGCTGGTACGTCTCCGACGGCTGGAACAACGGCGCGCACCAGAACTGCACCTGGTCGAAGGACGCGGTGCGGGTCGAGGGCGGCAGGCTGCTGCTTACCTTCGACGCCAAGCCTGCCGGCGACCGCCGCTATGCCTGCGGCGAGGTGCAGACGCGCCAGCGCTACGGCTACGGCACCTATGAGGCGCGCATGAAGTCCGCGACCGGCCAGGGCCTCAACTCGGCCTTCTTCACCTATATCGGCCCCACCGACAAGAAACCGCACGACGAGATCGACTTCGAGGTGCTCGGCAAGGACACGTCCCGCGTCCAGCTCAACCAGTACATCGCCGGCAAGGGCGGCAACGAGAAGCTGGCCGCCGTTCCCGGCGGGGCCGACGGCGGCTTCAACGACTATGCCTTCGTCTGGCAGAAGGAGCGCCTGCGCTACTACGTCAACGGCGCGCTCGTGCATGAGGTGACGGACCCGGCGAAACTCCCCGCCAACACGCAGAAGATCTTCCTGTCGCTGTGGGGCACCGACACGCTCACCGACTGGATGGGCCGCTTCGCCTTTGCCGGCCCGGCGCGGATGGAGGTCGAGCGCATCGCCTTCACCGCCGAGGGCGAGCCCTGCCAGTTCGACGGCTCGCTCGCCTGCCTGGTGAACTGAGCGGATGGCGACGATGCTGCGGGTCCTCTATCTCGTCCACGATCTTTCCGACCCCGCCGTGCGGCGGCGGGTGCTGATGCTGCAGGCGGGCGGCGCTGGCGGGCTTTCGCCGCGGCGAAAACCGCCTCGCCGCCATCGAGGGCGTCACGCCCGTCGTGCTCGGCGCGACGGAGGACGCCCGCTTCGGCCAGCGCCTCGGCGCGGTGGCCGGCGCGGCGGCGACGCTTTCGCGAAAACTCGCCGGCATCCCGCGGCCCGACGTCATCCTCGCCCGCAATCTCGAGATGCTGGCGCTCGCCGGCCGCGCCGCCTCCCGCTTCGGCGGCGCGCCCATCGCCTATGAATGCCTCGACGTGCACCGCCTGCTGCTGCGCGACGACCTGGCCGGCCGGGCGCTGCGCGGCGCGGAACGCCATTTCGGCCGCAAGGCGGGCCTGATCGTCACCAGCTCGCCGGCCTTCGTCGAGCACTATTTCAAGCCGCTGTCCGGCCTGCGCGCGCCCGTCCACCTGCTGGAGAACCGGGTGCTGGAACTGGACGGCGGCAAGGCCGCGCCGCCCGCCCGAACGCGCGCGCCGGGCGAGCCGTGGCGCATCGGCTGGTTCGGCGCGATCCGCTGCCGCAAGTCGCTCGACCTCCTCTCCGCCTTCACCCGGCGCATGGAGGGGCGTTTCGAAGTGGTGCTGCGCGGCCGGCCGGCCTACTCGGAATTCGACGATTTCGACGGCCTCGTCGCCCGCGAGCCCTATCTCCGCTTCGAAGGCCCCTACCGCAACCCGGAGGACCTATCGGCCATCTATGGCTCGGTCGACCTCACCTGGGCCGTCGACTTCTTCGAGGAGGGGCGGAATTCGCTCTGGCTGCTGCCGAACCGCCTCTACGAGGGCTGCCGGCACGGCGCGCCGCCGATCGTCCTTGAGGGCACGGAGACGGCGCGGCTGGCGCTGCAACGCGGCGTCGGCATCGCGCTTGCCGACGACAGCCCGGAAACCCTCGCCGCCCGCTTTGCCGGTTTCGGCGACGAGGCCCACCGGGCGCTGCGGGCCGGTCTCGACAGGCTCGGCGCGCGGCCGTGGGTCCTCGACCGCGCCGACTGCGCCGCCTTCGTCGCGCGCCTCGCCGCCCTCCGGCACCCGGCCGGGCAGGCGGCCTCCGGCCCCGTTCCCTTAACTCGCCGCAAACAAGGTGGATTGCCATGACCGTCGACGCCGCAGGAACCGTGCGCTGCCTGATCGTGATCCCGTGCCTCAACGAGGCGCGCCATCTCGAGCCGCTGGTCCGTCATCTCGAGCCGACGCTCGCCGACCTCGACGCGACGCTCGTCGTGGTCGACGGCGGCAGCACGGACGGCACGCGGGACATCGCCCTGCGCCTTGCCGAAAGCGTCCCCCGCATGCATGTGCTCGACAATCCCGGGCGCATCCAGAGTGCCGCGATCAACCTCGCCGTCGCCGCCTACGGTGTCGAGCACGACTATCTCATCCGCATCGACGCGCATGGCGGCTATCCGGACGACTATTGCCGCGTGCTGGTGGAGGACGCGCTGGAGACCGGGGCGGATTCCGTCGTCGTCGCCATGCGCACGGTCGGCTTCGGCACCTTCCAGAAGGCGACGGCCTTCGCGCAGAACTCCGTGCTCGGCAATGGCGGCGCCAAGCACCGGGCGGGCGCGCAAAGCCATTGGGCCGAGCACGGCCACCACGCGCTGATGCGCATTTCCGCCTTCCGCGCCATCGGCGGCTATGACGAGACCTTCACCGCCAACGAGGACGCCGAATACGACTACCGGCTGCACCAGGCGGGCTACCGCGTCTGGATGACCGCGCGCACCGGCATGGTCTACTATCCGCGCGCTGGCGCGCTGCCGCTGTTCCGGCAGTATTTCGGCTATGGCCGCGGCCGGGCGCGCAATTTCCTCAAGCACCGTTCGCGGCCGAGCCTGCGCCAGCTCCTGCCGCTGATGGTCGCCCCGCTCGCCGCCGGCGCCTTCCTTGCGGCGATCACCTGGATCGCCGCCGTGCCCTTCGCGCTGTGGGCCGCCGCCTGCATGGGCTACGGCGCGTGGATGGCGCTCGGCGAGCGCAATCCCTACGGCCCGCTCGCCGCCGTCTCCGCCATGATCATGCATTTCGCCTGGTCGGCCGGCTTCTGGCGCGAGCTGCTCGATTTCCGCCGCCGGAGGGCCTTCGCATGACGGCCCCGCTTCGCGTCGACATCGCCATCTGCACCTTCCGCCGCGCCGCGCTCAGCGAGACGCTGGCCTCGCTGTCGAAGCTGGTCGTGCCGGCCGGCGTGCGGCTCGGCGTCATCGTCGCCGACAACGACGTGGAGCCGAGCGCCCGCGCCCGCGTCGAGGCCGCCATGCCGATGCTGCCGAGCGATGTGGTCTATGCGCATTGCCCGGCCGGCAACATCTCCATCGCCCGCAATGCCTGCCTCGACCATACGGACGCCGATTTCGTCGCCTTCGTCGACGACGACGAGACGGTGGACCCGCTGTGGCTCGACCGGCTGCTCGCCGCGGCCGAGCGCGGCCGCGCCGACGTGGTGCTCGGCCCGGTGCGCGCGCTCTACCGGCCGGACGCGCCGGACTGGATGCGCAGCGGCGACTTCCATGCCACCCGCCCCGTCTGGGTGAACGGCGAGATCCGCACCGGCTATACCTGCAATGTCCTGATGCGGCTTGCCGCCCCGTCCATCGCCGGGCGGCGCTTCGACCTCGCGCTCGGCCGCAGCGGCGGCGAGGACACCGCCTTCTTCAGCGCCGTGCATGCGGCGGGCGGGCGCTTCGCCTTCGCCGGGGACGCCTGGGTGGAGGAGCCGGTGCCGGCCGCCCGCGCGCGCTTCTCCTGGCTCGCCCGGCGACGCCTGCGCATGGGCCAGACGCACGGCCGGCTGCTCGCCGCGCGGCATGCGGGCGCGGCCCGGCTGAGCGCCGCCGCCCTTGCCGCTGCGAAGGGCGCGGCCTGCCTTGCCGGCGCGGGGGCCTTCGCCCTTTCCCCGGTGCGGCGCAACCGCTTCCTGCTGCGCGGGCTGCTGCATGCCGGCGCGGTCGGCGGCCTTTTCGGCGCACGCGCCATCGAACCCTATGGCCTGGAGGGCGTGCGATGACGGAACCCGACGTCAGCATCGTCATCGCCGCCTACGATGCGGCCGACACCATCCGGCGCGCCGTCCAAAGCGCCCTGGCGCAGGAGGGCGTGACGGTGGAGGTGATCGTCGCCGACGACGGCTCGGCCGACGCGACGCGCGAGGTTGTCGCCGAGCTCGGCGAGCCGGCCGTGCGGCTCGTGCCGCTCGACAGCAACCGGGGCCCCGGCGGGGCGCGCAATGCCGGCTTCGCCGCCGCGCGGGGCCGCTGGATCGCCGTGCTCGACGCCGACGACACGATGCGGCCGGGCCGGCTCCGCCGCATGATCGCCGCCGCCGAGGAACAGGACGCCGTGGCGGCGGTGGACAATCTCGACATATTGCACGGCGACGGCCGGATCGAGCGGATGTTCCCGCCGGGGCTCCTTGCCGCCATGCCGGCGCTGACGCTGCCGGCCTTCATCGATTCCAACCGGATTTTCCGCGCCACGCACAATTTCGGCTATATGAAGCCGGTCTTCCGCCGCGCCTTCCTTGCGCAGAACCGCCTTGCCTATGACGAGGCGCTGCGAATCGGCGAGGACTACCTGCTGCTCGCCGCCGTCCTCGCCGCCGGCGGGCGCTGCGCCGTCCTGCCCGAGGCGGGCTATCTCTACCATATCCGCGCGGCCTCGATCTCCCGCGTGCTGCGCCTCCACCATGTCGAGGCCATGCTGGCGGGCGACCGGCGCTTCCTCGCCCGCTTCCCGCTGCAGGGCGACGCCGCGCGCGCCCAGCGCCGCCGCACGCGCAACCTGGAAGAGGTGCGCGCCTTCCTCGCCCTCGTCGGGCATCTCAAGAACCGTTCGCTCGGGCCCGCCCTCAGGGCGGCGCTCGGCGATCCCGTCGCGCTCCGGCATCTTGCCATGCCGATCGCCGCCCGATGGCGCCGCCTGACGGCGCCCTCGCCCCGTCCCGCGCCGGCCGATCCCGGCCAGCCGCTCAACAACAAAGGATAAGGACAATGGTGCGAACCAAGACCGTCCGCAAGGCCGTCATCCCCGTCGCCGGCAACGGAACCCGCTTCCTGCCGGCCACCAAGGCCATGCCCAAGGAGATGCTGACCATCGTCGACCGTCCCGTCGTGCAATATGCCCTCGACGAGGCCGTCGAGGCGGGCATCGAGCATGTCGTCTTCGTCACGAGCCGCAACAAGCAGGTCATCGAGGACCATTTCGACGACACGCCGGAGCTGATCTCCTCGCTGGAGAAATCCGGCAAGGACGACAAGGTCGACGAGCTCGGCCGGCTGCTTCCCAAGGCCGGCTCGGTGAGCTTCACGCGCCAGCAGGCGCCGCTCGGCCTCGGCCATGCGGTCTGGTGCGCCCGCGACCTCATCGGCGACGAGCCCTTCGCGCTGCTCCTGCCCGACATGATCTCCTTCGGCCCGCGCGGCTGCATGGCCGGCCTGATGGAGCTTCACGAGGAGGTCGGCGGCAATGTGGTCGGCGTCGAGCCCTGCGCGCCGGAGGAGGCCTCGCAATACGGCATCGTCGGCCGCGGCGCGGCGGTGCGGCACGGCTTCGCCGTCACCCATATGGTGGAGAAGCCGCCGGCCGGCGAGGCGCCGTCCAATCTCTTCCTCAACGGCCGCTATATCCTCCAGCCGGAGGTGTTCGGCCATCTCGCCCGCCAGCAGCGCGGCGCCGGCAACGAGATCCAGCTCACCGACAGCATGGAGAAGCTGGCGCGCACGCAGCCCTTCCACGCCCATGTCTACGAGGGGCGGACCTACGATTGCGGCTCGAAGCACGGCTTCATCGAGGCGAATGTCGCCTTCGCGCTGGCGCGGCCGGATATCGGCGGCGCGCTCTATCGCTCGCTGCGGGAGATGGTGACGGCGCATGAGGGCGGCATCCGCGCCGCATGAACCCGGCGGCCCCGGCTTCGGGGCCGCTTCCCGCGGGAGGAAGAACGTCCAGCGCGCCGCAAGGAGACCCCATGCATCAACGCACCGTATCGCACAGCGTCTTTCGAAGGGAGCCGGACCCGGCCGATTCCTTCATCGACCTCAACCGCCTGCTGACGATCCTCGTCCGCCGGGCGCGGCTGATCGCGCTTTCGGTGGCGCTCGCGGTGGCGCTCGGCGTCGCCTATCTCCTTCTCGCGACGCCCGTCTACACCTCGATGACGCAGATCCTGCTCGACGAGGACCTGTCGCGCTATGCCGAGGAGAGCGAGCCCTCGCCGCAGAGCAGCCAGCAGATCGACATGCGCATGGCGAGCGCCGTCGAGATCCTGAAATCCGGGCGGCTGGCGCTGCGCGTCGTCGACGACCTGAAGCTCGCCGACAACGATACCGTCCTCAACCCGCCGCGCTCGCCCGCCGCGATCGTCAAGGGCTGGGCGAAGTCGCTCGCCTCCGCAACGCCGGAAACCTCCGAGGACGGCCGGCGCGGCAAGGCCGCCGCCACGCTGCAGCAATCGCTGACGGTGGAGCGCGTCGCGCGCAGCGCCGTGCTCGCCGTCTCCTTCCGCTCGACCGACCCGCAGCTCGCCGCCGCCGTCACCAAGCGCTATGCCGAGGCCTTCTTCGAGGACCAGCTCAGCGCCAACTTCACCGCGACGGAGCAGGCCTCCACCTGGCTGCAGGAGCGCCTCACCGATATCCAGGCCCGCGCCCAGGAGGCCGCGCTGGAGGTCGAGCGCTACCGCGCCGAGAACGGCCTCACCACCGCGCGCGGCGAGCTGATGTCCGAGCAGCAGCTCGCCGACCTCAACAGCCAGCTCATCCTCGCCCAGGCCGACGCGGCCAGCGCCTCGGCGCGCTACGCCCAGTTCCGGGCCATCGTCGAACAGGGGCCGGACAAGGCGGTCGACAATGCCTCGATCCCGACGCAGCAGGCCGGCGGCTCCGTGCTGCAGGAGCTGCGCGAGCGCTACAATTCCGTCGTCAAGCGCGCGCAGGACATCGCGCGGAATTTCGGCGCGGACCATCCGCAGGCGGCGGCGCTGAGGGCCGAGAGGGAGAACCTCGCCGGGCAGGTCTACCGCGAGCTCCAGCAGCTCACGGCGAGCTTCCGCAACGAATACGAGGTCGCCCGCTCGCGCGAGGTGTCCCTGCGCGAAAGCATCGACAAGGTCGCCGGCAGCAATGCGGCGGCGAACCGCTCCTCGGTCCGGCTGCGCGAGCTGGAGCAGAAGGCGACGGCGCTGAAGGCGCTTTCGGAATCCTATCTCGGCCGCTTCGAGCAGGCCTCGCAGAAACAGTCCTTCCCCATCGCCAAGGCGCGGGTGATCTCCGACGCCGGCGTGCCGACCTCGCCCTCCAGCCCGCGCAAGACCCTGGTGCTCGGCCTGTCGCTCGCGCTCGGCCTCATGGCCGGCGGCGCGCTGACCTTCGTGCAGGAACTGCGCGAGCGCGCCTTCCGGCTGGAGAACGACGTCAGGACCATCCTCGGCCTGAAGCCGCTCGGCTACCTGCCGCTGGTCGGCGGGCCGAAGCGGCGCAGACCGGCGACGATCGGCGCGAAGGCGGTGAAGACCGAGCCGGGCGACGGCGAGGAGGAGGATATCCCGCTGGAGCGCATGACGCGGGTGGTGCTGGACGCGCCGCGCTCCGTCTTCGCCGAGACCCTGCGCAACGCGAAGCTCGCCAGCGACGTGATGCTGCACGGCCATGGGACGCGGGTGATCGGCATCACCTCGGCCCTGCCCGGCGAGGGCAAGTCGACGGTCGCGGTCAATTTCGCCGCGCTGCTCGCCGTCAGCGGACGGCGGACGCTCCTGATCGACGCCGACCTGCGCCGGCCGAGCCTCGGCGCGATCATGAAGCCCGAGGTCGGCCTGATCGAGGCGCTCAACGGGGAGATCGCCTGGAACCAGGCGGTGAGGACCGACCGCCGCTCGCAGCTCTCCATCCTGCCGATCGCGCTCAGGCCGGGCGCGGACCGCGCGGCCCATGCCAACGACCTGATCTCCTCGCCGGCCATGCGCCAGCTCATCGAGGAGACCCGCCAGGCTTTCGACCATGTCGTCGTCGACCTGCCGCCGCTCGCCCCGGTCATCGACGCCAAGGCCTTCGAGCCGATGGCCGACGGCTTCCTCTTCGTGGTGGAATGGGGCCGGACGCCGGCGAACCTGGTGCGCGACCTGCTCGCCGCCGAGCAGCGGATCGAAAGCAAGATCCTCGGCGTCGTGCTCAACAAGACCGACATGGACGCCCTGCCCCGCTACAGCGACGCGGGCGCGGCGGAGAAATACCGCGACCTCTACGATCAGTATTACACCGACTCGATGAAGGACATCGCGCGCCGGTGATCCGCGTTACAGAAGGCCGTAGCGGCGCAGGATCCCGGCGATGCGCTCGTCCTGCGCGGCGTCGGGCAGCAGCGCCGGCTGGCGGCTGGCGCCGACCGAGGCGTCCTGCAAATAGAGCGCGCGCTTGACCATGGCGGGCGCGAAGCCGAGCGCGTAGAGATCGGTGCGGAAGGCGGTGTAGACGGCCTGCTGGCGTTCCGCCTCGGCGATGTCGCCCGAATTGTAGGCCTCGAGGATGCCGGCAAGGATCTGCGGCATGGCGTTGCCGAGGCCGGAGATGCAGCCGGCCGCGCCGTTCTGCAGCGCCCACAGCACCAGATGGTCGGGGCCGGAATAGACCTCGAAGCCCTCGACCTCCCTTGCGACCTGAAGATAGGCCTCCAGCGTCTCCTTCGCGCCGCCCGAATCCTTGATGCCGGCGATGTTGCCGTGGCCGGCGAGCTTCCGCGCCGTCTCGGGCTCGATATGGTTCTGCGTGCGGGCGGGGATGTCGTAGAGATAGACCGGCGTTTCAACGGCATCGGCGACCGTCGAGAAATGGCGGATCAGGCCGTCCTGCGTGCAGGCGATGAAGAAGGGCGTGATGACGGCGATGCCGGTGACGCCGATGCGGTCGAATTCGCGCGCCAGCTTCAGCGTCTCGAAGGTCGCGGGCATGCCGGCATTGACGATCACGCCGACGCGCCCGCCTACCTCGTCGACGACCTCCTCGGTCAGCCGCACCTTCTCCTCGAAGGTCAGCGCGCTGAAATCGCCGTTGGTGCCGGCGCACATGATGTTGTTGCCTGCCTCGACCTGCCGGCGCACCTGTGCGCGCGTCGCCTGGTAGTTGATGGTCTCGTCTTCGTTGAAGCAGGTGACGAGGGCGACATAGGCTTGCTTGCTCATTGGATGTTCCTCAGGAGGCGCGGCGGAGGCGGTTGGCGGCCTGCACGTCGGGGTCGGGATCGAGGCCGGCGGAAAGCAGGGCGCGGGTATAGTCCTGGCGCGGCGTCTCGAAGACCTCGCGCACGGTGCCGAGCTCGACGATATCGCCCTTCTGCATGACCATGACGTGATCGGCGAAGTCGCGCACGACGGGCAGGTCGTGGGCGATGAAGATGAAGGCGATGCCCATCTCGCGGCGCAGCTTGTCGAGCAGCGCGATGACCTGCGCCTGCACCGACACGTCGAGCGCCGAGACGGCCTCGTCGCAGATGATGAGCTGCGGCTCCAGCGCCAGCGCCCGGGCAATCGCGATGCGCTGGCGCTGGCCGCCGGAGAACTGGTGCGGATAGCGGCCCATATGCTCCGGGCCGAGGCCGACCTGCACCAGCAGCTCGGCGACGCGCGCGCGCCACTTCGCCTTGGGCAGGATATCCGGGTGGATGACCCAGGCCTCGGAGATGAGCTGGTAGACGGTCATGCGCGGGTTGAGCGACTGGGTCGGGTCCTGGAACACCATCTGCAGGTCGCGGCGCAGCTTGTAGAGCTCGGCCGGCGACATTGTGAAGAGATCGCGGCCCTTCCAGTGCGCCGTGCCGCTGTCCGGCTCGTCGAGGCGCAGCAGGATGCGGGCGAGCGTCGACTTGCCCGAGCCGCTCTCGCCGACGACCGCCATGGTCTCGCCCGGCATCAGATCGAAGGAGACCCCCTTGAGGGCCTCGAAATTGCCGTAGCGCTTGCGCACGTCGCGCACGGCGAGCACCGGCTCGGACGGGGCGGCGGGCGCGTGCATCTCGCCCTTGCCGGGCGCGGCGGCGATCAGCTTCTTCGTATAGGGATGCTGCGGGTTCTTGTAGACCTCGCGCACCGTGCCGGCCTCGACCAGCACGCCCTTCTCCATCACCACGACGCGGTCGGCGATCTCGGCGACGACGCCGAGGTCGTGGGTGATGATCAGCACCGCCATGCCGGTCTCTTCCTGCAATTCCTCCAGCAGGGCGAGCACTTCGGCCTGCACGGTGACGTCGAGCGCGGTGGTCGGCTCGTCGGCGATGAGGAGGTCCGGGCGCAGCGCCAGCGCCATGGCGATCATCACGCGCTGGCGCTGGCCGCCGGAGAATTCGTGCGGATACTTGTCCAGCGAGCGCTCCGGCTCGGGAATGCCGACGCGGGTCATCAGCCGCAGCGCCTCGGCGGCGGCGGTGGCCGCGTCCGTGCCGTGGGTGGTCAGCGCCTCGCGGATCTGCCAGCCGACGGTATAGACCGGGTTGAGATGGCTCAGCGGGTCCTGGAAGATCATGGCGATGCGCCGGCCGTTCACCGCGCGGCGCTCATGCGCCGGCATCTTGAGGAGATCGACGCCGTCGAGCAGGATCTCGCCCGAGGAGATGCGGCCGGGCGGCATGTCGATGAGGTTCATGATCGCCGAGGAGGAGACCGACTTGCCCGAGCCGCTCTCGCCGAGGATCGCCAGCGTCTCGCCGCGGTCGAGGTGATAGGAGATGTCGCGCACCGCCTTGACCACGCCGACGGCGGTGTGGAACTCGACCGAGAGGTTGCGCACTTCCAGAAGATGCTCAGCCATTCTTGCGGCCTTTCATTTCGAGGCGCCAGCGCTGCACCGGATCGAGCGCGATGCGCAGCCAGTTCGACAGCAGGTTCAAGGACATGGTGGTGAGGATGATCGCAAGGCCCGGCCAGAAGGACAGCCACCACGCATTGGTGAGGTACTGCCGCCCCTGCGAGATCATCAGGCCCCAGGTGATCTCCGGCGGCTGGATGCCGATGCCGAGGAAGGACAGCGCGCTTTCCGCCAGCATGACATAGGCGAAGTCGAGGGTGGCCAGCGTCGTCAGCGTCGGCAGCACGACGGGCAGGATATGGCGGAAGAGGATGCGCTTGCTCGACGCCCCCATCACGCGCGCCGCCTGCACGAACATGCGCTCGCGGATCTCCAGCACCTCGGCCCGCGTCGTGCGCAGATAGACCGGGATGCGGGTGATCGCCAACACCAGCATCAGGTTCAGGACGGACGAGCCGAGGATGTAGAGCACGATCACCGCGATCAGGAGCGACGGGAAGGACATGATGACGTCGGCGAGCCGCATGATCACCTGGTTGACGCGCGGCGAGGAGAAGCCGGCGACGAGCCCGAGGAAGGTGCCGACGGTGGCCGACAGCGCTACCGCGCCGGCGGCGACCATCAGCGTGTTCTGCGTGGCGACGATGATGCGGGCGAGCAGCGGCCGGCCGAGCGCGTCCGCGCCCATCCACCACACCCAGCCGCGCTCCCAGTCGAAGGGCGCGGCGTTGCGGCCGCGAAGGTTCTGCTTGGTGGCGAGCTCGCCGAGCCAGCTCGGGCCGACAATGGCGAGGATCAGCACGACGAGCAGGAAGATCGCCGCGCAGAGCGCGAACTTGTCGGCCAGCAGCATGCGGAGCATGCGCGTGGCGAAGCCCGGTTCTTCCAGCACGGTCTCGGAGGTCTGAAGGGTCATGGCCGCCTCCTCAATGCCGGATGCGCGGATCGAGCAGCGCATAGGCGAGGTCGATCAGGAGATTCATCAGGAAGATCGCCAGCGCCGTGACGAGGATGGCGGCGAGGACGACGTTGAAATCGCGTTGCAGGATGGAATCGATCATCAGCTTGCCGACGCCCGGAAAGCCGAAGATCGTCTCGACGATCACCGCGCCGTTGAGGAGACTCGCCGCCTGGTCGCCGATTACCGTGATGACCGGCAGCATGGCGTTGCGCAGCGCATGGACGAAGATGATCGGCCCGGACTTCACGCCCTTGGCGCGCGCCGTCTTGACATAGGCCGAGGAGAGCGCGCCGATCATCGAGCCGCGCACCACCTGCACGATGATGCCGAAGGGTCGGATGAACAGCACCGAGATCGGCAGGATCCAGTGCAGCAGCGTGCCGGTGCCGGAGGTCGGCAGCCAGGCGAGGTTGACCGAGAAGACGACGATGGCGACGACGGCCAGCCAGAAATCGGGAACGGAGGCGCCGACCAGCGAGATGACGGAGGAGAGCCGGTCGAAGAAGCCGCCGGCGCGGAAGGCGGCCAGCGAGCCGACGACGATGGCCGCGCCGGTGACGAGCGTCATGGTGATGACGGCGAGCCACAGCGTCCAGACGAAGGCCTCCAGCACGACGTCGAGCGCGGGCCGCGCCTTGCGCAGGGATTCGCCGAAATCGCCGGTGACGACGTCGCCGACATAGCGGGCGAACTGCGTCAGCAGCGGATCGTTCAGGCCGTGCAGCTCGCGGAACTGCTGCTTCATCTCCGCCGAGGCCTCGACGGGCAGGAACAGGGCGGCCGGATCGCCGGTCAGCCGCGAGAGGAAGAAGACCATGACGATCAGGCCGACAAGCGAGATCAGACTGGCCACAGCGCGTTTTCGAACGAATTTCAGCATGGCGCCCTCGGGGGATCCGGCGGCGGGATCATCCCGCCGCCTCGTTGCTGTCGCGGCTGGCGGACGAGGGTCCGCCAGGGCTGGGTTACTTGATCTTGATCTCCGAGAGCTGCAGCGTGCCGTTCGTCGCCATGGTGGGCTTGAAGTCGAGACGCTCGGAGACGCGGGAGAAGCCGACCATGTGGAACAGCAGGACGTCGGCGACGACCTCGTCGTGCACATAGGCGATCACTTCCTTCCAGAGCTTGGCGCGTTCCTCGCCGACGGCGGCCGAGGCGCGCTTGATCAGGTCGTCGACCTTCGGATCGGAGAAGCCGGACTGCGTGCCGTCGCTGGCATATTTGAAGAACATCGAGAACGACGGATCGCCCTTCGAGTTGTCATGCATGGCGGCGACGATCTGCGGTCCGCGGCCTTCCTTGAAGGGCTTGGAATAGTACTGCTCGTGCTCGGCGACCTCGACGAACTTCAATTCGACCTTGAAGCCGACGTCCTGGAGCTGCGCCTGGATGGCCTCCATGATCTCGGTGACGTTCGGGAAATTGGCCGAACGGGCGATGATGGTGATCGGCGTGTCGACCTTGACGCCGTCGGCCTTGGCTTCCTCGAGAAGCTTCTTCGCCGCGTCGGGATCGAAGGGGAAGACCTTGACGTCGGGGTTCCAGCCGAGCGTCGGCGGCGGCACGATGGCGGTCGCCAGCAGCGCGCCTTCGGGAACCAGCGTGCCGATGAAGGCCTGGCGGTCGATGGCGAGGTTGAGCGCGCGGCGCACGCGCACGTCGTTCAGCGGCTCGATATTGTGGTCGATGCGCAGATAGACCGTCTCGCTGTCGAGATAGGAGAAGTCGGTCGCCGGATTGGTGGCGTCGAGCTGCGAGATCGACGGCGAGAGGTCGGCCTCGCCGGTCTGCACCATGGCGGCGCGCACGGACGGGTCGGCGCGGAAGAGATAGGTCGCTTCCGTCACGTCGGGCTTGTCGCCCCAGTAGTCGTCGCGGCCCGTCAGCACGATCTGCTGGCCCGGCGTCCAGTTCGTCAGCTTGTAGGGGCCGGTGCCGACCGGCTCGCGGACGAATTCGAGCGGCGTCTCCTCGGGCACGATGGTGACGAGCGACAGCAGCAGCGGCAGGATCGGCTGCACCGGATCGGCCTTGAAGTCGATCGTGTAGTCGTCGACCACTTCGGGCGTCACCGTCATGCCGCCGAAATAGCGGCGCGATTCACAGGCGTTCTTGTCGCTCATGATGCGGTCGAAGCTGTGCTTGACGTCCTTGGCGTCGAAACCCGTGCCGTCGGAGAATTTCACGCCCTGGCGCAGGTGGAAGCGCCAGCTCCCGTCCTCGTTCTGCTCCCATTTCTCGGCGAGGCGCGGCATGACGCCCTTGTCGCCGCGCACGTCGAGCTCGGTCAGCGTCTCGCTGACATTCTGCATGATGACGCGGCCGATGTTGGAGCGCGTCGCCATGCAGGGCTCGAGCAGGTCGGCCTCCTCGGGCAGCACGATCTTGATGGGGCCGGAACCGGCGAAGGCCGGCGACAGCGCGGAACCCAGCATCAGGGCTCCCAGGACAAATATTCTTTTCACGGCGTTTCCTCCCTAGTGAAAGTCGTTCGATTGAAGTCGTTCAGGCCGATGTCGGCTTGCCGGATCGCGCGGCGATCAGCGCCGCGCAACAGATGAGCCCGCCGCCGCAAAGGGTGGTGAGGGCGATGTTCTCGCCGAACAGCGTGAAGCCGCAGAGCGCCACCAGCGGCAGGCGCAGGAAATCGACCGGCGCGACGATGGTGGCGGGGGCGAGCGAGAAGGCGTGGGTCATCATGCCCATGCAGGCCGCGCCGACGACGCCCTGCAAGGCCAGCAGCGCCATTTCCCGCGAGCCCGGCATCGTCCAGAAGGGGACGGCGAGGATGAGGGCGATCGGCACGGTCAGCAGCAGGTTCCAGACGACCAGCGTGCCGGTCGGATCGCCTCGCGACATGGACTTGAGGATGAGCTGGATCGCCGACTGCAGCACCGCGCCGGTCAGCGCCAGCAGGATGGCGAGGCTGAAGCCCGCGCCGGACGGGCCGATGACGAAGAGCGCGCCGACGAAGCCGATGGCGACCGCGCCGATCATCGCCGGGCCGGGCCGCTCGCCGAGCGTCAGCGCCGCGCCGAGCACCAGGAAGACCGGCGACATGAAGGCGATGGCCGTCACGTCGGCGAGCGGGCCGGCGCTGAAGGCGGCGAAGAAGGCGACCATGGCAAGGAGCTTGAAGCCGGCGCGCATCGCATGCTGGCGCAAGGGATGGGTCGAGCGCAGCACGCCGGGGCGCAGCGCGATCCAGGGCAGCAGCACGATCGCGCCGAAGAAGGCGCGGAAGAAGCCGATGACGAAGGGATGCACCGCACCGTCAAGGGCGCGCACGATCACCGCATCGGCGGCGGCGAGGATCGCAGCGCCTGTCGCGAGCATGACGGCCGTCGAAGCCTTCTGATGGTTGCCGGATGCCGGCATGACGTCCTCCTGCCCGGCTCCTCTGCCGGCTCGCCAGAACCATCGCCTTTTCGGGCAAGTTTGTCAATTTGTTTTGCAATGTAAAATTAAAAGCTACGATAGCGTAAAAATTTTTCTTTTAAAATCATTATGTTAATATCAATATAAGCGGAAATAGCGCAAGTTAATGACATTCCAAAACTTGACAACTTCGGAAAATAGGCGATCCTCCGGGACAAGCAGGAGGAGCCTATGACGCCCGAGGACATAGAACGCGACATGAACGGCCGGCTCACGGCCGCCCCATCCGGACGCCTGGAGGCCTTGCTGCCTTCGCCGATGATCCAAAATCACGCGGCCTTCCTGCATCTGCTGCCGGACGGCGCGCTGGTCTGCGCCTGGTTCGGCGGTACGCTGGAAGGCAAGTCGGACATCTCGATCTTCGCCTCCGTGCTGCCCGAGGGCGCGGCGCAATGGGGCCCGCCGCAGCGGCTGAGCTTCGATGCCGCCCGTTCCGAGCAGAACCCGGTGCTGTTCACCGCCCCGGACGGCCGGCTCTGGCTGTTCCACACCGCCCAGCCCTCCGGCAACCAGGACGAATGCCGCATCCGCATGGCGGAAATCCGCCGCGACGCCGATCCCCATGTCCTCACCGCCGCCGAGGGGCGCTATCTCGACCTGCCGCGCGGCTGCTTCGTGCGCGCTCCGGTGGTGCTGCGCGACGACGGGGCCTGGCTGCTGCCGATCTTCCGTTGCGTGCAGCGCCCCGGCCAGAAATGGAACGGCAGCCACGACACCGCCGCCGTCGGCGTCTCCCTCGACGGGGGCCAGACGTGGCGGCTGGAGGATGTCGGCCAGTCGATCGGCTGCGTGCACATGTCGCCGGTCGATCTCGGCGGGGGCCGCCTTGCCGCCTTCTTCCGCCGCCGGCAATCCGACTGGGTCTACCGCACGGAGAGCCGTGACGGCGGCCGCTCGTGGTCCGCCCCCGCGCCGAGCGACGTGCCGAACAACAATTCCTCCATCGCCGCCATCCGCCTGCGGGACGGGCGCGTCGCGATGATCTGCAACCCCGTCAGCGCCGCCCAGTCGAGCGAGCGCCGCGCCTCGCTCTATGACGAGCTGGGCGAGGACGACGGCCGGCCCGACGCCGACCCGGCCGGCGGCTGCGTGCCCGTCTGGGGCGTGCCGCGCGCGCCGGTCGCGCTGTGCCTTTCCGAGGACGGCGGGAAGACCTTCCCCCTGCGCCTCGTCGTCGAGGACGGGCCGGGCACCTGCCTTTCCAACGACTCGACCGACGGCCGCAACAGGGAGATGTCCTATCCCTGGCTGCTGGAAGCGCCGGACGGCACGCTGCATCTGGCCTACACCTATCACCGCCGCGCCATCAAATATGTCCGCCTCTCCCCCGGCTGGGACGGCGCCGACGCAGGGAGAAACGCATGAGCAGCATCATCGGCATCACCATGGGCGACCCCTGCGGGGTCGGCCCGGAAATCTCGGTCCGCGCCCTTGCCGGCATGTCGCCGCAAGAGCGCGCCGCCACCCGCATCTACGGCAACCTCGTGACGCTGGAGGCCGCCCGTGACGCGCTCGGCGTCGAGATCGACCTTACCGCCCATGTCGTCGACCTTCCCGTCGAGGGCGCGCCGCTGCCCTGGGGCACGCTCAGCCCGGTC
>JBDHSZ010000014.1:0-40597 GCA_039812945.1 Shinella sp. | reverse complement strand
CCCCGCCGACCTGCCGCTCGTCGTCGAGCGCGCCTTCGCCGTGCTGCTCTCCGGCCGCCCCGGCCCCGTCCATATCGAGATACCGACGGACGTGATGGCCGAGCCCATCGAGACCGGCAGCTTCCCGCCCGCCGTCGCGACGCGCCCGCGCGCCGATGCGGAGACCCTGCAGCGCGCCGCCATCCTCTGCACCAATGCCTCGCGCCCGGTCATCCTCGCCGGCGGCGGCGCGGTGACGGCGGAGGAGGAGATCCGCGCGCTCGCCGAACGGCTCGGCGCGCCCGTCGTCACCACGGTCAACGCCCGCGGCATGCTCGCCGGCCATCCGCTGCGCGTGCCGGCCAGTCCCAGCCTCAAGTCCGTGCGGCGCCTGCTCGCCGATGCCGACCTCGTCGTCGCCTTCGGCACGGAATTCGGCCCGACCGACTACGACATCAATGTCGACGGCGGCTTCCCGCGCCTCAAGTCGCTGATCCGCGTCGACATCGACGCCGCACAGCTCGCCCGCACGCCGCAGACGGGCCTTTCCGTCTTCTCCAGCGCCAAGACCGCCGCCGCCGGCATGCTCGGCTTCCTCGAAGGCCACAAGGCGATCGGCAACGGCGCGCCGCGCGCCGAGACGGCGCGCAAGGGCGCATGGGGCGAGCTGACGGCGAAGATGCAGGCGGAAGTGGGCGTCATCGACGCGGTCTGGCGCGCGCTGCCGAAGGCGATCATCGTCGGCGATTCGACGCAGGCCGTCTATGCCGGCAACTATTATTGCGACGCGCCGCGCGCCCATAGCTGGTTCAACGCGGCGACCGGCTACGGCGCGCTCGGCTTCGCCCCGCCCGCCGCCGTGGGCGCGGCGCTCGCCGAGCCCGATGCGCCCGTCGTCTGCCTCGTCGGCGACGGCGGCCTGCAGTTCTCGCTGTCGGAGATCGGCTCGGCGGCGGATGCCGGCGCCCGCGTCATCTTCCTCGTCTGGAACAATGACGGCTACCAGGAGATCGAGAACTATATGGTCGAGGCCGGCATCACGCCCGAGGGCGTCAAGCCCTCCGCCCCCGACTTCGTCGCCATCGGCACCGCCTATGGCGTGCCTTCCGAGCGCCTCGCGGACGTCAGGGACCTGCCCGCCGCGCTGGCGCGGGCGGGCGGGCGCAGCGGCCCGAGCCTCATCGAGATCCACCAGACGAAGACGGCCGGCGCGACGGCGTGATAGCGGGCGAAGCGTTCGCCGCGTGGATCCTCGGGTCAAGCCCGAGGATGACGGTGGGGAGGAGAGGGTTTACCACCCATCGAGCGGTGCGGCATGCAGTACAGTTGCTTTGATCCTCCGACTTCCCTTCTTTCGTCATCCTCGGGCTTGACCCGAGGATCCATACGCCCGCCGAACCACCGCAACAAAAAAGCCCCGGCGTGCCGGGGCTTTTCCATTCGATCCGCAATGCCTCAAACCGCCGGGCGGCTCTTCAGCAGGTCGCGGATCTCCGTCAGCAGCAGCACGTCCTCCGGCGGCGGAGCGGCTTCTTCCGCGCCCTCGGCCTTTTCCTTCTCCAGCGACGTGCGCATGCGGTTCACGCCCTTGATCATCAGGAAGATGATCCAGGCAAGGATGAGGAAGTTGATGAGGACGGTGATGAAGTTGCCGTAAGCGAAGACGGCGCCCTGCTCGCGGGCGGCGGCGAGCGAGTTCGCCGTCACGTTGCCCGATAGCGCGATGAAGTAGTTGGAGAAGTCGAAGCCGCCCCCGGTCAGGGCGCCGACGACCGGCATGACGAGGTCGTTGACGATGGATTCGACGATCTTGTTGAAAGCTGCACCGATGATGACACCGACGGCGAGGTCCATGACATTGCCGCGGGCGATGAACGCCTTGAACTCATTGAGCATGAGGGTCTCCTGTTGCTGCGACGCGAAAGCAACGTAGAGCAGTTTTTCCGGTGAGGAAACTGCGTTCCGTCAATATTTGAGGGTTTCTACAGAAAGCATTTCTCTCAGACCTTCGGCGCGATTTCCTTCCCGCCCGCTTTGGCCTATCCTTCCCTCAAGAAGGCCGAAGGACTGCGGGAGGAAGCATGCCGGGCTCGCTGATCATCGCGCTGGCGCTCGCCTATCTGCTCCTGCTCTTCGCGGTCGCAAGCTACGGCGACCGCAAGGCCAAGCGCTCGGCGCGCGCTTCGAAGGGCCGGCCGCTCGTCTATGCGCTGAGCCTTGCGATCTACTGCACATCCTGGACCTATTTCGGCGGCGTCGGCCTCGCCACCACGCACGGGCTGGAATTCGCCGGCATCTATATCGGCCCGATCCTGATGTTCACGCTCGGCATGCCGCTCATCCGCCGCATCGTGACGCTGGCCAAATCCGAGCGCCTCACCTCCATCGCCGACTTCGTCGCCGCCCGCTACGGCAAGAATCCGGGCGTCGCCGCCGTCGTCGCGCTGATCTCGCTGATCGGCTACATCCCCTATATCGCGCTGCAGCTCAAGGCGGTCTCCACCTCCGTGGCGGCGATGGTCGACACCACCGGCTTCGGCATCGCCGCCTCGGGCGGCCTCGTCGACCTGCCGCTGGTCGTCACCCTTTCGCTCGCCTGCTTCGCCATCGTCTTCGGCACGCGCCACACGGACGCGACCGAGCACCAGGACGGCCTGATCCTGGCGATCTCGATGGAATCGCTGGTCAAGCTGGTCGCCATCGCCTCGGTCGGCATCTACGTGATCTACTTCATGTTCGACGGGCCAACCGACCTCTGGCAGCGCGCCTCGCAAAACGATCTCGTCGTGCAGTCGCTGTCCTACGAGACGCCGGTCGCGCGCTGGATCCTGCTCATCGTGCTCTCCGCCTTCGCCATCGTCATGCTGCCGCGCCAGTTCCACGTCACGGTGGTGGAGAACCGCACGGCGGGCGAATTGCGCATGGCGGGCGTGCTCTTCCCGCTCTATCTCATCGCCATCAACCTCTTCGTCCTGCCGGTCGCCATCGGCGGCGTGATGACCTTCAACGGCCAGGGCGACGGCGACCTCTACGTGCTGACGCTGCCCTTCGCGCTCGACCAGCCCGTCCTCACGCTCGTCGCCTTCATCGGCGGCTTCTCCGCCGCCACCGCCATGGTCATCGTCGCCTCGGTGGCGCTGTCCATCATGGTGTCGAACGACATCGTCATCCCCGTCGTGCTGAGGCGCAACCTCATCGGCGGCGTCGAGCAGCAGGACGATCTCTCCCGCATGCTGCTGCGCATCCGCCGGCTCGCCATCTTCTTCGTGCTGCTGCTCGGCTATGCCTATTACCGGGCGGCGACGGCCAATGCGGGCCTCGCCTCGATGGGTCTGCTCGCCTTCGCCGCGGCGGCGCAGGTCGCCCCGGCCCTGCTCGGCGGGCTCTTCTGGCGCAACGCCAATGCCCGCGGCGCCATGGCGGGCATGATCTCCGGCCTCGTCGTCTGGGCGTACCTGCTCTTCCTGCCGAGCATCGGGGTCGCCGACAACGCCTTCGTCGCCGAGACCGTGCTCGGCTTCCTCTTCCCCGGCTCCACCATCTTCACCGGGGAGGCGGCCGATCCGCTGGTCAACGCCACGCTGCTCGCCATGATGGTTAATATCGGCGCCTATGTGGTCGGCTCGCTCACCCGCAACCCGACCTCGCTGGAACGCCTGCAGGCCGGCACCTTCATCCACGCCAAGCCGCGGCTGGAGCGCGCCTTCCGCGGCCGCCGCACCAAGGTCACGGTCAAGGACCTCAAGACCACCATCGGCAAGTATCTCGGCGAGGAGCGCATGCAGCGCTCGTTCCACACCTATGAGCGGCAGGTCGGCCGCTGGCTGGAGGACAATGCGCCGGCCGACGCCGCCATCGTCCATTTCTCCGAACAGTTGCTCGGCAGCGCCATCGGCTCCTCCTCCGCCCGTCTCGTGCTCTCCCTCGTGCTGCAGCGCATCGACGACACGCCGACGGACACGGACTGGCTGCTCGACCAGGCCAGCGAAGCGCTGCAATACAATCAGGACATGCTGCAGACCGCGCTCGGCCAGATGGACCAGGGCATCGCCGTCTTCGACAGCCAGGGCAACCTCACCGTCTGGAACCGCCGCTTCCGGCAATTGCTCGACCTGCCGGAATATGTCGGTCAGGTCGGCTTTCCGCTCGCCGACATCGTCGATATCCTCGTGGCGCGCGGCGATATCCCCGAGACGGAGCGGGCGGCGGCGATCACCCGCACCATGACCTTCGACGAGCCCTTCGCGCTGGTGCTTTCAGGCGGCGAGCGCATCATCGAGGTGCACACCAACGCCATGCCGGAAAAGGGCTTCGTCTCCACCTATACCGACATCACCGACCGCGTCGCCTCCGACCGCGCGCTGAAACAGGTGAACGAGACGCTGGAGCATCGCGTCGCCGAGCGCACCGCCGAGCTCACCCGCGTCAACACCGAGCTCGCCGAGGCGCGCGCCGCGGCCGAAGAGGCCAATATCAGCAAGACGCGCTTCTTCGCCGCCGCCGGCCACGACATCCTCCAGCCGCTCAACGCCGCGCGGCTCTACTCCTCCTCGCTGGTCGAGCGGCTGGGCGAGACGGAGAACCGCGAGATGATCCACAACATCGATTCCTCGCTGGAATCGGTGGAGGCGATCCTCGGCGCCGTGCTCGACATCTCCCGCCTCGACACGGGCGCGATGAAGCCGCGCGTGCAGACCGTGCCGCTCAAGGATCTCCTGAAGCGCATCGAGACCGATTTCGCCCCGATGGCGCGGGCGAAGAACCTCAAGTTCACCGTGCTCTCCTCCTCGCTCGCCATCCGCACCGATCCGAACCTCCTGCGTCGCGTCGTGCAGAACCTCGTGTCGAACGCCATCAAATACACCAATTCCGGCGGGGTACTGGTCGGCGTCAGGCGCAAGGGCGGGCATGCCTTCATCCAGGTGCTCGATTCCGGCATCGGCATCCCCGCCTCGAAATTCCGCACGGTCTTCAAGGAATTCGCCCGGCTCGACGAGGGCGCGCGCACCGCGCCCGGCCTCGGGCTCGGCCTTTCCATCGTCGACCGAATCTCGCGCGTGCTGTCCCATCCCGTCGAGCTGCAATCGACGCCGGGCCGCGGCACCAGCTTCAAGGTGCGCGTGCCGATCGACATCGCCGCCAGCCGCCACGTCGCCGACAAGCCCGCCGTCGCGCCGGTCAGCGACGAGCCGCTCAAGGGCCTCAGGGTGCTGTGCATCGACAACGAGCCGAAGATCCTCGACGGCATGCGGCTCCTGCTGTCCGGCTGGGGCTGCGCGGTGACGCTGGCCGAATCCGTTGCGGCGGTCGAGGCGCTCACCGCGGGCGAGCCGCCCGCCATCGACGCCGTCATCGCCGACTATCATCTCGACGACGGCACCGGCATCGCCGCCATCGGCAAGCTGCGCGCCGCGCTCGGCCGCGACGTGCCGGCCCTGCTCGTCACCGCCGACCGCACGCCGGACGTGCGGGCCGAGGCCGAGCGCGACACGATCCTCGTGCAGAACAAACCCGTCCGCCCCGCTTCCATGCGGGCCTGGCTGACGCAGCTTTCGACGGTGCTGCGGGAGGCGGCGGAGTAAGTAATAGCGGTTCTTCCTCGCTGCATACCCCTCCACCCTGCCGGCATCGTTCCTTGAGGGAGAACAGCCGCATGGGGAACAATACGGTGCGGTTTTTCCCTTCTCCCCAGCGGGGAGAAGGTGCCGGCAGGCGGATGAGGGGGACGCCGAAGGCGAAAGAATGGAGCTTTTCGCCGGATTACCCCCTCATCCGACCCTTCGGGCCACCTTCTCCCCGTTGGGGAGAAGGGAAGATTCGGCAACGACGTGCCCCACACAAAGGCCCGGCAGGTAGAAGGGGTTCAACAGTGAAAACCGCCAGTTTTCCGGCAAAAACCTCACGCCACCGCCTTCGCCGCGCCGATCTTGCCGAGCTGGATCACCGCCTGGGTGCGGCTGTCGACATTGAGCTTGAGGAGGATCGCCGAGACATGCGCCTTGATGGTCGCCTCGGAGACGCCGAGCTCGTAGGCGATCTGCTTGTTGAGCAGGCCCTCGGCGAGCATGGCCAGCACGCGCGACTGCTGCGGGGTGAGCGTGCGCAGCCGGGCGATGAGGTCGGCGACCTCGCCGTCCTGCTCCGGCCCGCGCACATAGAAGCCGGGCGTGTAGATGTTGCCCTCCAGCACCGAGCCGATCCCCTCGCGGATCTCCTCGATGGAGGCGGACTTGGAGATGAAGCCGGAGGCGCCGAGGTCGAGCGCGCGGCGGATGGTGGCCGGGTCGTCGCTCGCCGAGACGACGACGACCGGCAGGCTCTGGAACTCGGCGCGCAGCGCGATCAGGCCGGAAAGGCCGCTGACGCCGGGCATGGCGAGGTCGAGCAGCATGAGGTCGGCGTTGGCATGGTCGGCGGCGGCCTTGCGCGCCGCGTCGAAATCGCCCGCCTCGACGATGTCGGGGTTGCCCGCCATTCCGGTCAGCGCCTGTTTCAGCGCGCCGCGGAACAGCGGATGGTCATCCGCGATGATGATGGTGAGTGCCGATGCCATGCGCTCCCTCCCAAGAGTATGACCCAGTGACGGGCGCGGCCGTGCCGGCGCGGCATGGCCCGTCAGGTCTTCTGCGGGTCCGCGCCTTTCCCGGGCACGGCCTCCTCCTCGCCGTCCTCCAGGTTCTTCACGATCCCCATGAACCTTTGCATCATCTTTTCCATGATGCTCATGGTCCGGTCAATCTCTTCGTCCGTCGGGAGCGACGGTTTTGCGGCCGTCTCGCCGCCCGCACCGGCTTTTTCCAGCGCTTCGACGCGCTTCGTCAGCAAATCGAGCTCCTTTTCGAAGGCGGCGCGCTCGTCCGCCGCCATGCGGCAGACGATCTGGCCGTCCTGCTCGCGGCAGAGCGAAACGTCGCCGGAGGCCGTGTCGAGCCGGACGAAGCCGGTCTCCGTCTTCTCCATGCGGTAGCGCCCCTCGCCCTCGGCATGGGCGGAGCCCGCGAGCAGGAGAGCGGCGAAGGTCGGGGGCAGAACGGAAATTCGCATGCAAAATCCTCCAAGAGCCGGTTTGGGGCCTGTCGCCGGTGGACATTCGCCGTTCTTTGCGGCAAGCGCTACCGGTGGATGCGGCAGCCCATGGAGAAACGGACGAGATGGCCAAGACAATCTACAAGATCGTTCCGGCAAGTCTGTGGCAAAATGCGCGGGACGCCGGGATTTTCAAGGGCGCCGCCGTGGATCTCGCCGACGGCTATATCCATTTCTCCACCGCCGCCCAGGCGAGGGAGACCGCCGCCCGCCATTTCGCCGGAAAGAACGATCTCCTCCTCGTCGCCGTCGACGGCGATGCGCTCGGCGACAGGCTGGTCTTCGAGCCCTCGCGCGGCGGCGACCTCTTCCCGCATCTTTACGCCGACCTTCCCCTTGCCGCCGTCCTGTGGGAAAAGCCCCTGCCGCTCGGGCCCGACGGCGCCCACCAGTTCCCGGAGATGCCCTCCTGATGTCGCTCCTGACGACCCTCGGCCGCAAGGGCCTCTTCCTGTTCGATCCCGAAACCGCGCACGGCCTTTCCATCGCCGCGCTGAAGGCCGGCGTCGTGCCGGCCTGCCCGGCCAAGGCCGATCCGCGCCTCGCCCAGACCGTGGCGGGCCTTGCCTTCCCCAACCCGCTCGGCATGGCCGCCGGCTACGACAAGAACGCCGAGGTGCCGGAGGCGCTGCTGCGCCTCGGCTTCGGCTTCACGGAGATCGGCACCGTCACGCCGCGCGCGCAGGCCGGCAATCCCAAGCCGCGCATCTTCCGCCTGACGGAGGACGATGCCGTCATCAACCGCCTCGGCTTCAACAACGAGGGCCACGCCGCCGCGCTGGAGCGCCTGAAGGCCTGCCGGCGCGATGCGCTGATCGGCGTCAATATCGGCGCCAACAAGGATAGCGAGGACCGCATCGCCGACTATGTGGCCGGCATCCGCGCCTTCTACGACGTCGCGCGTTATTTCACCGCCAACATCTCCTCGCCCAACACGCCGGGCCTGCGCGACCTGCAGGCGAAGGAGAGCCTCCATGCGCTGCTTTCCGCCGTGCTCGCCGCCCGCGCGGAAGAGCAGGCGCGCAGCGGCCGGCCGGTGCCGGTCTTCCTGAAGATCGCGCCCGACCTCACCGAGGAGGGCCTCGACGACATCGCCGAGGTGGCGCTGGCCCATCCGCTCGACGGGCTGATCGTCTCCAACACGACGCTGTCGCGCGAGGGCCTGCGCGACACGCGCCATGCCGGCGAGGCGGGCGGGCTTTCGGGAAAGCCGCTCTTCGATAAATCCACCGTGGTTCTCGCCAAGATGCGCCGGCGCATCGGCGAGGACATGCCGATCATCGGCGTCGGCGGCGTCTCCTCGGCCGAGACGGCGGCGGAGAAGATCCGCGCCGGGGCGAACCTCGTGCAGCTCTATTCCTGCATGGTCTATGCCGGCCCGACGCTGCCGGGCGAGATCGTCGGCGGCCTCTCGCGCCTTTGTGATCGCGAGGGGATCGCCTCGATCTCCGCGCTGCGCGGCACCCGCACCGCCCATTGGGCCGATCGCGCGCTCTGATCGTCACAAGGGAACCAAAGTCGTCCGCAAGGGTTTCGTCCAGGCGGGTGGAGTGTCCGGCAGAAGCCGATTCGCGTCGACGGTAGCCTGCACCGATCCCGCCTATAACGGCCGAAAAGGCCAGGAAGGGACGATAGGATGGACGATCACGAGGAACGTATCCGCAAAAGGGCCCACGATATCTGGGAAGAGGAAGGCCGGCCGGAAGGCCGCGAATATTCGCATTGGCTGCGCGCGAGGGCCGAGATCCGCGCGGAGGACGGCGAAAGATCGGGCCGGGGCGAAACAGGCCCGCTCGATCTCATCGGCCTCGGCTGCCGCATCCAGACGGCCTGACGCAGCGGCGGCAGGAAGGGTCGGAGGTCAGCTCCGGCCCGGCGCACGGAACTGCCTGCCCGCCAGCGCCGGCAGGCGCAGCGCCAGGAAGATCCCCCGGAACACCAGGAACAGGTTGAGCGCGAGCCAGAGCCCGTGATTGCCGAACAGCGGCACGAAGAGGGCGAGCGCGGCGATATAGCCGGCGAAGGCCGCCAGCATCATGTCGCGCATGGCGGAAGACCAGGTCGCGCCGATGAACACGCCGTCCATCTGGAAGGCGAGCGCCCCGGTGATCGCCGTCAGCGCCGCCCAGGGCAGATAGCGCGCCGCCTCCGCCTGCACCTCCCGCGTGGTGGTCAGGAGGGCGATGACGTCGGTGCCGAAGACGAGGAAGAGCAGCATCACGACGATGCCGAGGCCGAAGGACCAGGCCAGCGTCAGCTTCACCGCCCGGTCGAAGGCGGGGCGGAAATTGGCGCCGAAGGCCCGGCCGACGAGTTGTTCGGCCGCATTGGCGAGGCCGTCGAGATAATAGCCGGCGACGAGGAAGATGTTCATCAGCACGGCATTGGCCGCCAGCACCAGCGATCCCATCGCCGAGCCGACGCGCGTCATGATGGCGAAGGCGCCGATCAGCAGGAAGGTGCGGATCATGATGTCGCGGTTGAGCGAGAACAGCGCCCCCATGCGCTCGCGCGCGAAGATCTCCGCCCGTCCCGGCCGATGAGACCGCTCGAAGCGCGACACGACGATGAGGAAGCCGGCCAGCATGCCGATCGTCTCGCCGGCGAAGGTGCCCCAGGCGATGCCGGCGACGCCCCAGCCGAGCCCGAGGCCGAAGCCGACCGACAGCGCGATGTTGATGCCGTTGATGATCGCCTGCAGCAGCAGCCCCGTCATGCCCTGCCCGCGCCCCAGCACGAAGCCGAGCAGGGCGTAGTTGGCGAGCGCCATGGGCGCGGCCAGCACGCGGATCACGAAATAGGTGGAGGTCACTTCCGCCACCGCCGGGGCCGGCGCCATCAGGAAGAGCCCGGCGGACAGGAGCAGCGGCGACAGCAGCGCGATCGCAAGGCCCGAACAGAGCGCGATGGTCAGAGCGCGCCAGTAGACCGCCTGCTCCTCGCGCCGGTCGCCGCGGCCGAAGGCTTGCGCCACGAGGCCGGTGGTGGAGGCGCGCAGGAAATTGAAGCTGCCGAGCAGGAGGTCGAAGAGCACCGCGCCGATCGCCAGGCCCGCCAGCGCATTGGCCGAGCCGAGCCGGCCGGCGACCGCCGTGTCGGTGAGGCCGAGCAGCGGCGTCGTCAGGAAGCCGAGCGTCATGGGGACGGCGATGGACAGCACCAGCCGGTGCGTCACCTCGAAGGGGCCGGCCCCCTCGTTGTCCTCCAGCGTCGCTGCGCTCGTATCGCCTCCCCCTGCAGGCGCGCTCACCCCGAAAGCACCATAGCCCAATAGGGCCGGCCGCCCGAAGCCGGGTTGGAGACGACGGCGACGCCGAGGCCGCGGAAGTTCGCGCCGAGCATGTTCTCCAGGTGCTTCGGCGAGCGATGCCAGGCCTCGAAGGCCGCGCCGGCGCTATCCTGCCCGGCCGCGATGTTCTCCGCCGCCGGCAGGGCGACCTCCATGCCCTTCATGCGCTTGGCGAAATCCGCGCCGAGGCCGATATTGTGCTCCATCCGGCCGGCGGCGGCCATGCGGGTTGCCTGGTCCATCGCCGCGCGCTGCGCCGCCTTGTCGATGGCAAGCGCCGGCAGGCCGCGCCCGGTCCTCAGCCCGTTGACGAGGGCGAGCGAGGCCGGCGTCTGGTCGCTGCCCTTGCCGGCCGAGGGCGTGAGCACGCCCGTCGTGGAACAGCCGGCGGCAAGCGCGGCGAGGGAAGCGGCGGAGGCGGTGAGGAAGGCGCGGCGGCTCTGCATCAGCGGCGATAGCTCAGGAAGCGGATGAGGATGAATATCGGCACGACGATGACGGCGCCGAGCAGCAGGTAGTCGCCGAGGCGGCCCAGCGTCTTGAAGCCGGTGTTCCAGAGGTCGAGGACGAAATCGCGCGCGGCGAAGAGGATGTCGTCCGGGTAGAGCCCGAAGATCGACATCAGGAAGCCCACGGCGACCGACAGGATCAGGAGCTTGACGATCACGCGGACCGGTGTGTCGCCGAGGAAGCCGTTCACGCCATTCGACATCGGTTGATTCTCCAAAAACGCTCGTGCATCCAGATAAGCCGTCCCCCGCCCCGCGGCAAGAACCGCCCGGCCACGGGGGCCGGACGGCATCTCGCGCAAAGATGAGGAGAAACTATGTCGGAGCCGGTCAGTCGCCCTTGACCAGCCGGAGGATCGTCGAGGGGCCGCCCTGCTGCTCCGTGACGGCGAAGACCGTCCCGTCGGGCGCGACCTTGACGTCGCGGATGCGGGCGTCGAGCGGCACGCGCTCCTCGCGGGCGACCCGGTCGCCGTCCATGTGCAGCACGACGAGCCCCTGGCTGACGAGGCCGCCGATCAGGAAGGACCCTTTCCATTCCGGGATGGCGTCGCCGTCGTAATAGGCCATGCCCGACGGGCCGATCACCGGATCCCAGTAATAGACGGGCTGCTCGGTGTCTTCGAGCGCCGTGATGCCCTCGCCGACCGGATCGCCGCCATATTCGATGCCGTAGGTCACCTTCGGCCAGCCGTAGTTCTTGCCGGCTTCCGGCCGGTTCAGCTCGTCGCCGCCCCTCGGCCCGTGCTCCACGGTCCACAGCCGCCCCTTGTCGTCCAGCGTGGCGGCCTGCAGGTTGCGGTGGCCGTAGCTCCAGATCTCCGGCAGCGCCCCCTCCGTGCCCGCGAAGGGATTGTCCGGCAGCGCCTTGCCCGCGGCGTCGATGCGGAAGATCTTCCCGAAGCCGCTGCCGAGGTCCTGCGCGCCGGCGCGCGTCTCGCGGTCCGAGCGCTCGCCGACGGTGACGTAAAGCTCCCCCTGCGGCCCGAAGACCAGCCGCGAGCCGAAATGCTTGTCGCCGTCATAGGTCGGCATCTGCCGGAAGATCACCGCCACGTCCTCGAGCGCGAGCCTGCCCTCCTCCTCCGTCAGCCGCGCCGCGGCGACTGACGTGCCGTTGCCGCCGTCGCGCGGCTCGGAGAAGGAGAAATAGATGCGGCCGGACGTTTCGAAATCGGGGGCGAGGGCCACGTCGAGCAGGCCGCCCTGCCCTGCCGACATCACCTCGGGCACGCCCTCGATGGGCGGGCTCGCCTCGCCGTTCTCCTGCGAGACGACGTGCATGGCGCCTTCCTTGGTCGTCACCAGCATGCGGCCGTCCGGCAGGAACTCCATGGCCCAGAGATGCGGCAGGTCCTCCGCCACCACGTCGACGTCGATGCGCGGCACGGTGTCGGGCAGCGCGGCGCGGGTCTGGTTCTCGAAGGCCGGCTTCTGGTCCGGCGCGTTGGCCTCGGCGGTCTCGGCCGTCCGGGCGAAGACCGGCGCGGCGACAAGTGCGGCGGCGAGCATGGTTCCGGCAAGAAGCGTTCGGGTCGTGCGCATGGGGGCTCCCTTGTTCGAGCGAAGAGGGCGGATCGCATCCGCGACCTGCTTAACGTGCCACAAGGGAGCCGCGCCACGATTTGTTTCGACACGTCTCTTCAAGAAATGGTTATCGCCCTCAGGCGGCCGGATGCTCCGGCGCATAGCGCACGACGATCGTCCCGTTGGAAAGCGGCCGCGACTCGACGAGGCCGAAATCCCGCCGCGCGCCGGGCTTGAAGAAGGGCGTGCCCTCGCCGAGCTGCACCGGCACGATGGCCAGCATCACCTCGTCGACGAGGCCGGCCTTCAGCAGGCAATCCGAGAGGTCCGCGCTGCCGAAGACATAGATCGGCTTGTCCAGCGCCTGCTTGCGGCGGGAAAGCTCGCCGACGATATCGGCCGTCACCTCCGTGTTGTTCCAGTCGGAGGAAGCGACGGTGCGCGAGGCGACGAGCTTCGGCAGGGCGTTCATGAAGGTCTTGACCTCGCCCTCGTCCTCCGTCGTCGTCCAATAGGCCTTCATGCCCTCATAGGTGACGCGGCCGAAGACGAGCAGGCCCGCCGAGGCGCCGAACTCCATGGAAAGCGCCTCCAGCTCCGGCCCCCAGGCCCGGTTGTGGAAGTCGAGATCCCATTTCTTCGCGCCCTCGAAGAAGCCGTCGAGCGACACGAGATTCCAGATGATCACCTTCGCCATCGTCCTGTCCTCCTTTGCGGCGCTGCCGCGCCGAATAAACCGATTGCTGTTTGCAACTGGTTGATGGGTAGCAAAACCGATTGTACAACGCAATCGGTTTTGGAGACCCTTATGAAAGACGTCCGCCGTTCCGGCTGCCCGATCAACCTGACGCTCGAAATCCTCGGCGACCGCTGGAGCCTCATCGTGCTGCGCGACATGATGTTCGGCAACCGCCGCCATTTCCGCGAGCTGCTGACGAAATCGGAGGAGGGCATCGCCTCGAACATCCTGGCGGACCGCCTGCGCCGTCTCGTCGACGAGGGGCTGATCACCCGGAGGGGCGATCCGGGCCACAAGCAGAAGGCGCTCTACAGCCTCACCGAGATGGGCATCGCGCTCGTGCCGGTCTTCGCCATGATGGGGGCCTGGGGGCGGCGCTTCCTGCCGGTGACGGAGGCGCTTTCCATCCGCGCCGAGCTTCTGGAAGAGGGCGGCCCCGCCATGTGGGACGCCTTCATGGAGGAGCTACGCGCCATCCATCTCGGCCACCCGCCGCCGGCCCGCTCGGTTTTCGGCGAACTGAGGGCCGCCTACGAGGCGATCGTCGCAAAGCGGGCCGCGCCGGGCGCTTGACGAAAGCGTCCGGGTTGATTTCCATCAGTGCAGGATCCGCATTGGGGTCTAGTCTGGCGGAAAAGGAGACCGCATCATGTACAAGCACATCCTCGTTCCCACGGACGGGTCGGACCTGTCCTCGGCGGCCATCGACCAGGCGCTGCAACTCGCCGCCACGCTGGGCGCGAAGGTGACGGCGCTCACCGTCGCCGAGCCGCTGCACTTCCTGCCCGTCACGCCCGGCGCGACCGTCAATCTCAGGGCGGACTACGAGGCGCAACTGAAGGAGAGCGGCACCCGCATCCTCGGCGCCGTCGAGGCCAAGGCCGCGGCGGCCGGCGTGCCGGTCGAGACGCTGCAGGTGGCGGCCGGCGACGCCTGGCAGGCGATCGTCGATACGGCGAAGGCGCGCGGCTGCGACCTCATCGCCATGGCCTCGCACGGCCGGCGCGGCGTCAGCGCCTTCCTGATGGGCAGCGTCACCACCAAGGTGCTGGGCCATGCGACGATGCCGGTGCTCGTCTACCGCTCCTAATCCTTGCGGAAGACGACGCTGGCGATCCATCCGGTGAGTAGCGCGAGCAGGACCGAGAGCCCGCCATAGGCGAGCGCGTTGTCATGCGCGGCGCTCGAGATCATCTGCTCGACGCCGGTCTTCATCACGCGCAGCGGCAGCGCCTTCTCGGCGACGAACACGCCGTCGCGGAAGAGGTGCGCGCGCACGATATGGGTGCCGTTCGGCACGTTGGCCGGCAGCTTCACCGTCGCCTTGAACAGGCTGGCGCTGATGAACTGCACGCCGCCGGGATCGCGCTGGTAGAAGCCGCCGCTCTCCTTCAGCCGCCGGAAGGCCTCGCGGAACTCGCCGATCGTGCTGCCGTCGCCGACATAGCCGATGGGCGACAGGCGGATGTGCTGGATGCCGACGCCGACGCCGTTCAGCATGGCGGGATCGGCGATGGTCTCGACGTCGCGCGTGCTCGACAGCGAATAGGATTCCGGCACCAGCTCGAAGGTCATCGAGCGTCGGTTCACCCAGATGCCGAAGACGCGCTCCTTGACGCGCACCGTGTTGTTGTCCTTCGGCCCTTCCAGCGCCACGACGATATCGTATTTGCGCTGGGCGAGCAGCGCGGGGTCGTAGCCCTCGATGGCGCCGAAGATCGTCAGGTCGGCGCCGCGGAAATCCGAGGCGATGGCGATCTCGTCGGTGGAGATGCCGATCTCCAGCTTCTCGGGAAGCTTCTCCGGCTTGCCCTCCAGCACCTGCGCGCCGGCGGGAAAGGCAAGGCCGAGGGCCAGCAGGAGCGCGGCGGCCGCCCTCATCGGTAGACCCCTTCGCTGACGACGGAATAGATGTCCTCGGGCGCGACGACGAGATCGACCGCAAGGCGGGCGCCGACGGCGAGGACGAGCAGCGCCAGCAGCGCGCGAAGCTGCTCGCCGCGCAGCTTCTGGCCGACGCGCACGCCGTATTGCGCGCCGACGACGCCCGCCACCATCAGGATGAAGGCGAGCACGATGTCGACGGAATAGTTGGTCGTCGCCTGCACGACGGTCGTATAGGCGGTGACGAAGATGATCTGGAACAGCGACGTGCCGACGACGACATTGGTCGGGATGCGCAGCAGGTAGATCATCGCCGGCACCATGATGAAGCCGCCGCCGACGCCCATGACGGAGGTGAGGATGCCGATGCCGAAGCCGAGGCCGATCACCGGGATGACCGAGAGGTAGATCTTCGACTTCTTGAAGCGCATCTTCAGGGGCAGGCGGTGCACCCAGCTATGCTGGCCCGGCCGGCGCAGCGAGACGGGCTGGTTGTTCGCCGCCCGGCGCAGCGCCCTGATGCTTTCGAGCAGCATCAGCGTGCCGACCGTGCCGAGCAGGACCACGTAGAGCAGCGAGATGACGAGGTCGAGCTGGCCGACGCGGCGCAGGATCGAGAACAGCCATATGCCGAGCGTGGCGCCGGCAAGGCCGCCGAAGAGCAGCACCGTGCCGAGCTTCACGTCCAGCGTGCCGCGCCGGAAATGCGACAGCGCGCCGGACACCGAGGAGGCGACCACCTGGTTCGCGCCCGTCGCCACCGCGACGACGGGGGGGATGTTGTAGAAGATCAGCAGCGGCGTGATGAGGAAGCCGCCGCCGACGCCGAACATGCCGGAAAGGAAGCCGACGGCCGCGCCCATGCCGAGAATGATGAAGATATTCACCGAGAGCTCTGCGATGGGCAGATAGACAGTCACAACGATACCCCGATCGGCAATTTTCCGCTCTCGCGGAGGCTGGATTCCGGTAGCCGCTTTCCCTTCCTGCCCGCCGCGGCTCCTCTTCGGCAGGCAGAGAATGCAGGCAAGCGCCCCGCCGCGGAAGGGACACCCCTCCATCGGCCGGTCGCGCCTTGCATCGCGCAAGAATCGGTATGGAGCGCAGCCATTTTCGGCGCGCTCCCGCGCCCTCACGGATGATGACGTTTCGTCACGGCGTTATCATCTTGGAGCAACATGAATTTTCTCTTGCATACGGTCCAAATCGGGGCCGATTTAAGGATGAAATCCTCACGGAGATCACAATGGCGCGGCGCCTGTCGCAGATCGTGAACGCCATGCGGGCGCTGCGGATGAGCGTCATGCTCCGGGGAGGGCTGCCTGCCTACGGAATGAAACCGTCACCGCAAATCCCCTTCTGCCCGAGGGGAGAAGGGGATTTGCGGCAGCGTCCTGCGCTATGCGATCGTCGTGCCTTTCATGGGTCCGCCGCTCAGCCCGGCTGCTTGTTGCGCTTCAGAAGCTCGGTGACGAGCGCGTCGTCGATCTCGCCGGTCTCCTTCTGGCCGACCGACTTCTGGAACGCCTTGATGGCGGCGACCGTGTTCTTGCCCATCTCGCCGTCCGGCGCGCCGGCGTTGAAGCCGTTGTTGTTGAGGATGGCCTGGATGTTGCGGATCGCCTTCTTCATGTCGATGCTGGCGGTCTTGACCGGCTTGCCGACCCATTCGTCAGGCAGGTTCGCCGAATTGGCCTTCTCGTCGAGCGGCTGCGGCTTCCACAGCTCCATCTTCGCCTTGGCGCTGGAAAGCTGCTCGGGACGCATGGCGTTAGCCACCTCGTCGCGCTTTTCCGCCGCGTCCCGGTCGCCGTCGCGGGCGGCGATGGCGAACCACTTGTAGGATTCCTCGATGTCCTGCTTCACGCCGTTGCCGCGCGCATAGAGGATGGCGAGGTTGAACTGGCTGTCGCGCACGCCGAGCTCGGAGGCCTTCTGGAACCACTTCGCCGCCGCGTCGAAATCCGGCGCGGCATCGCCGATGCCCGTCGCGAGCAGGACGGCGAGGTTGTGCATGGCGCTGGCATTGCCCTTTTCGGCCGCGCTCTCGTAGAGCTTGCGGGCGCGGTCGAGGTCCCGCTCGACGCCCTGGCCCTTCTCGTAGAGGTTGGCGAGGCGGTATTCGGCCGGCGCGAAGCCGCGCGCGGCGGCCTGCCCGTACCAGCGGGCGGCTTCCTTGAGGTCGGCCGCGACGCCGCGGCCTTCCGTATAGCGCGCGCCGATCTCGAACAGCGCCAGCGGATCGCCCTCGCCGGCCGCCTTGGACAGCGAGGCCGGGGTGATGACGTCCGGCACGACGATGGCCGCCGTCTGCACCTCGCCGGCGGCGGAGGAGGCTTCGGGCGTCGTGACCGGCTCGAAGCCGGCCGTCGCGTTGTCGTCGGTGTCGGCGGGGGCCGCGATGACGCCGGCATCCTTGACGAAAGCCTGCGCCGGCAGCGGGTCCGCGACCGCGCGCTCGTCCGTCCCGGCAAGGCTGCGCCCGCTTTCGGCCGGCACCGGCTCGATCGCGGACTTCTCCTCGACGACCGGCGCTGCGGCGGTGTCGGCCGTCTTCGTCTCGACGGGCTGTTCCTCGTGGCGCGTGACGGCCGTCTGCTCGACGACGACGGGCGCGTCGTCGCCGCTGACGAGCGTGCTGACCAGCGGGTAGGACATGATGGCGAGCAGCACCGCGCCGACGGCGAGCAGGATCGGCCGGCGGTGGCGCGACAGCGCCGAGGCGGGCTTCTCGCCCTTCGCCGGCTTCTCGGCCTTCCTGGCCGGAGCGACGCGGGAGATCGTGTCGGCTTCCTCGGCGGCGAGCTTGGCGGCGCGGCGGGCGGCGGCGATGAAATCGGCCTTCTCGCCCTCGCCGGCGGCGCGGCTGCCGGCGGCCTGGCCGGCGCGCACGCGCTCCAGGATGCGGCGCACGTCGGGAACGCCGGAGCCCGGCTCCAGAAGCTGGTTCGCCTCTTCCGGGGCCAGCTCGTCCGCGGCGTCAAGCGAGGGCGTCGGGTCGATCTGGCGGCGCTCGGCCTTGACGGCGGTGTCCTTGCGGGCGGGCTTGAAGCGGCGCTTGAGGCCGGCCAGCAGGCCGCCCTTCGCCTGCGCGTCGGCATCACCGGCAAGCGCCATGGCCTGCCCGGCCATCTCCTCCGCCGGCTCGAAGCGCCCGGGGGCCTCGATATGCTCGACCTCGATCTCGGCGAAGCGGCTCGCCTCCTGCGGCTCGGCGGCGGCCTCGGCCCGGCGCGGTTCCGCGGTGCCGAAGCTCTCGCTCTCAAAAGGGTAGTCGTTGCCGCCGAGGTTCATGGGCTCGCGGCCGAGATCCATGGCCGGCATCTCGGCGCGCGGCATGGCGGCCTCGCGGCGGCCGAAATTTTCACGCGGGGCATCGAGCTGTTCCAGGCGGCCGGCGATCTGCACCAGCGTGTCGTGCAGCGCGTCGAAGGTGCGCGCCGTGCGGTCCTCGCTGGAGCGGGTCAGTTCCTCGAGAGCCCGCAGGTCCCCGGCAAGGCCGGCGATGGCGTCCATGTCGGTGTTGACGGCGGAGGCCGGGCCGGCATGGCGATAGGCCTCCATCACGGCTTCCGCCGCCTGGCGCGCCGCCTCGACGATATATTCGTCGTTGGTCGCCATATAGTCCTCGATGGTCGCCAGACGGTTCTCGACATCCGGCGAGACGGCGGCGAAGGCGGACGGCGTGCTGATCAGCGTGGAGAGATGGGCGATCTGCGCCTCTAGGCCGCGCAGCGCCTCGTGGTCGCCGGCGGGGGCGGCGCGGGTGGCGTCGAGCCGGTCGGCGATCGCCGTCAGGCGGCCCTCGATATGCGAGAAGCGGTCTTCCTGGAACGGGCTGCCGACCGGGGCGTCGAGATTGTCGATGCGGCGGGCGAGCGCGTCCAGCCGGTCGGCCAGCTCGTTGTTGACGCTGCCCTGGTCGAGCGCGTCGATCTTGCGGGAGATGTCGGAGAGGTAATAGGCGAGCTCGTCGCCGCCCGCATGGGCGGGCGCGGCCTGCTGGCTCTGCTCCAGCATCTGCGACAGGTGCTCGATGCGCTCTTCGAGGCGCAGCGCCGTGCGCTCGTTCGACATTTCTTCGATGCGGCTCGCCAGCGCCTCGATGCGCGTGGCAAGGCCGTGGTCGGGCGCGGGCGCCGGGCGGCGGGCCATCAGGTCGAGCTGGCCGGCGAGGTCGGCGATGCGGCCTTCCAGGCGCTGCATCATGCCGTGGTCGGCCGAGGGCGTCTGCTGCATGCGGCCGGCGGCGGCGATGGCCCGGCTGATCTCGTCGAGACGCGCATCCAGTCCCTCGAACTGCGAGGCGACGGCAGAGACGAAGCGGCCGCTGTCCGGCTCCTTCTGCCGGCCCATCGTATCGACGGCATGGGCGATCGTCTCGATCTTGTCTTCCAGCGCGCGGATGGCCGGCGTCGCGCTCATCGTGGTGATCTGGGTCTTCAGCTCGTCGAGCCGATAGGCGAGCGCCACCAGCTCGTCGTCGCGCGACTGGTCGAAGACGGAGAGCTTCTGCTCGACGCCGTTCCAGCGATCCTCCATGCGGCGCACGGAATCCTCGCGGGCAAGGCCGTCCAGCACGGAGCGCAGCTCGTCGAACTCGACGCGCAGGCCGTCCGTCTGGCCGGAAGACTGGCCTGCCTGGCGGCCGAGCTGGCTGATGCCGGTGGAAAGCCGCGCCAGTTCCGCGCGCACGTCGTCATTGCCGCCGCGGCCCTCGGCCATCTGGCGGATGCCGCGGATTTCCGAGCGCAGCGAATGCATCTCGCGCTCCAGCCCGTCGGCGATGTCCTTCTTGAGGTCCTGGCGCAGCGAGACGAGCGCCTTGGCGATGTCCTCGACGGAGTTTTCCGCGCGGGCGGGCGCGGCGGTGCCATAGGCGGAATGCGCCTGCTGGGCGGCGGCGTAGTGATCGGTGGACGGGGCGCGGCGTTCGACGCGGCGCTCGGCATGCTGGGCGACGCGCTCGCGCCCGCCCTCGATGGCGCGCTGGCGCTGGACGATCTCGGAGACGGGATCCTCGCGCAGCGGGATGGTGCGCTGGGGCTGCTCGTAGCGGGGCTGCTCGGCGCGCGGCGCAAAGCGCTCCTCGCTGCGCCCGCGCGCCTCCCGCCCGTTCGCCATCAGCCCCTCGATGCGGGCCTCCAGCCCCTCGATGGTGCGATTCAGCGCGTCGAGCGAAGACCGTTCGCCGTGACGTTGCGGGTTTCGCGATCCGTTCATCTTCGCCTCGCTTTGGCGGCCGCCTGTGGCCTGCCGGGAGATACCCTTGGAAGCGCCGCCCGCCCGGCTGCGCTCTTTGCTGCGTCGTGGCGGAAATCCGTGTCGTCCCGGATTGATTCCCGATCCCACGCCCTCAAGCGCCACAATTCCCGAAACGTGGTAAACAAGGGGTTAACTTGCCGGGAAATTTTTTAACGATTTGCTCATAGACTGGCCCGGAGCGGGAAAGATGGGCGATTGCGGGACGGTTCGAAGGCGTTCGCCCTTCTCATCGAGTGAAGGAGAATACGGCGCTACCTTCTCTCCCCCTGCCCTGCCGGCGACCGCGCGTTCGGCCATGCCCGCCTCCGCCGCCTTACCTTCCGCGGCGAAAAATTCGCCCCCGATCGATGTTTTGACGTTTACGCAAACGTCAAAGTTTTATACACTCCCTCCCCAAGGACCGGACCGCCGTCCGTGGCATAGGTGAGGAACGCGAGAAATGCCGATCTACAAGGCCCCCGTGAATGACACGCTTTTCATCCTGAACGACGTGCTGTCGCTCGAGCGCTACAACAACCTGCCCGGCTTTGCCGATGCGACGGGGGACATGCTGGAGGCGATCACCGGCGAGGCCGCCAAGGTCGCCGAGGAAGTGATGTTCCCGGTCAACCTTTCCGGCGACCAGGAAGGCTGCAAGCGCGCCGACGACGCCAGCGTGACGACGCCGAAGGGCTTCAGGCAGGCCTACGACCTCTATCGCCAGGGCGGCTGGATGGGCCTTGCCGTGCCGGAGGAATTCGGCGGCCAGGGCCTGCCCTACGTGCTGCACACCGCCGTCGGCGAATATATGTCCTCGGCCAACATGGCGCTGACCATGTATCCGGGCCTGACGCAGGGCGCGATCGCCGCGATCCTCGTGCACGGCTCCGACGAGCAGAAGGCCGCCTACCTGCCGAAGATGGTGACGGGCGACTGGACCGGCACGATGAACCTGACCGAGCCCCATTGCGGCACCGACCTCGGCCTGCTGCGCAGCAAGGCCGTGCCGCAGGCCGACGGGTCCTACAGGATCTCCGGCCAGAAGATCTTCATCTCCGCCGGCGAGCACGACATGTCGGAGAACATCGTCCATCTCGTGCTGGCCCGCATCGAGGGCGCGCCGGAGGGCGTCAAGGGCATCTCGCTGTTCATCGTGCCGAAGTTCCTGCTCAAGGACGACGGCACGCCGGGCGACCGCAACAGCGTCTCCTGCGGCGCCATCGAGCACAAGATGGGCATCCACGGCAACGCCACCTGCGTCATGAACTACGACGAGGCGAAGGGTTTTCTCATCGGCGCGGAGAACAAGGGCCTCAACGCCATGTTCGTGATGATGAACGAGGCCCGCCTCGGCGTCGGCCTGCAGGGCCTGTCCATCGCCGAGATCGCCTACCAGAACGCCGCCAGCTATGCCCGCGAGCGCCTGCAGGGCCGCTCGCTGTCCGGCGTCAAGAACCCGGAGGGCAAGGCCGATCCGCTGATCGTCCACCCGGATATCCGCCGCTCGCTGATGACCATCAAGGCCTGGACGGAGGGCGGCCGCGCCTTCACGCTCTGGACCGCGCTGAAATCCGACATCGCCCACCGCTCCACTGACGAAGCCGAACGCCAGGCCGCCGACGACCTCCTCGGCCTGATGACGCCGATCCTCAAGGGCGTGCTCACCGACAAGGGCTTCGACCACGCCGTCATGGCGCAGCAGGTCTTCGGCGGCCACGGCTATATCGAAGAGCACGGCATGAGCCAGTATGTGCGCGACGCGCGCATCGCCATGATCTATGAGGGCGCGAACGGCATCCAGGCGCTCGACCTCGTCGGCCGCAAGCTCGGCATGAATGGCGGCCGCGCCGTCATGGCGCTCTTCAAGGAGATCGGCGATTTCTGCGAGGCGAACCGCGGCGACGAGGCGCTCTCCTATCACACCAAGAACCTCAAGAAGGGCCTCAACGACCTCCAGGCCGCGACCATGTGGTTCATGCAGAACGCCATGGCCAAGCCCGACAATGCCGGCGCCGGCTCCACCGACTACATGCATCTCTTCGGCCTCGTCGTCGTCGGCTACATGTGGGCGAAGATCGCCAAGGCCGCCGGGGAAGGCCTTGCGAACGGCGCGGGCGAGCGCGAGGATTTCCTGAAGAACAAGCTCGTCACGGCAAAATTCTTCATGGAGCGCCTGATGCCCGAAACCGCCCTGCGCAAGACCCGCATCGAGGCCGGCGCGGACACGATGATGGAGCTTGCGGCCGAGGCGTTCTGACGCCTTGCCCTCGGCCGCCACGCATTGCAGCATGAATTCTAGGGCGCGAACGCGCCGCCAGGGAGAAGAAACCAATGACCGATGTCTTCATCTACGATCACGTGCGCACCCCGCGCGGGCGCGGCAAGAAGGACGGGGCGCTGCATGAAGTGCCGTCCGTGCGCCTCGCCGCCAGGGTGCTGGAGGCGGTGCGCGACCGCAACGGGCTGGATACGGCCAAGGTCGACGACATCATCATGGGCTGCGTCGATCCCGTCATGGACGCCGGCGCGGTGATCCCCAAGGCGGCCGCCTTCGAGGCCGGCTATTCGACGCGCGCGCCGGGCGTGCAGCTCTCCCGCTTCTGCGCCTCCGGCCTCGACGCCGTCAATCTCGGCGCGGCGAAGATCGCCCAAGGCGCCGACGACATCGTCATCGCCGGCGGGGTGGAGAGCATGTCGCGCGTCGGGCTCGGCATGTCGGGCGGCGCGTGGTTCATGGACCCGTCGGTCAATTTCCCGGCCTATTTCATGCCGCAGGGCGTTTCGGCCGACCTCATCGCCACGAAATACGGCTTTTCCCGCGACGACGTCGACGCCTATGCCGTCGAGAGCCAGAAGCGTGCCGCGCATGCCTGGGAGAACGGGTACTTCAAGAATTCCGTCGTGCCGGTGAAGGACATCAACGGTCTTGTCATCCTCGACCGCGACGAACACATGCGGCCCGGCACCGACATGCAGGCGCTCGCCCAGCTCCAGCCCTCGTTCCAGATGCCCGGCGAGATGGGCGGCTTCGAGGCCGTCGCCATCCAGGCGCACCCGGAAATCGAGGCGATCAACTACGTCCATCACGCCGGCAATTCCTCGGGCATCGTCGACGGCGCGGCCGCCGTGCTGCTCGGCTCGAAGGAAGGCGGCAACATCCTTGGCAAGAAGCCGCGCGGTCGCGTCAAGGCCTTCGCCAATATCGGCTCCGATCCGGCGCTGATGCTCACCGGCCCCGTCGACGTCACGGAGAAGCTGCTCGCCCGCACCGGCATGACGCTCTCCGACATCGACCTCTTCGAGCTCAACGAGGCCTTCGCCGCCGTGGTGCTGCGCCATATGCAGGCCTTCGACATCCCGCACGACAGGATGAACGTCAACGGCGGGGCCATCGCCATGGGCCACCCGCTCGGCGCGACCGGCGCGATGATCCTCGGCACCGTGCTCGACGAGCTGGAGCGCCGCGACCTCAACACCGCCCTCGTGACGCTGTGCATCGGCGCGGGCATGGGTACGGCGACGATCGTCGAACGGGTCTGAGGACGTGCGCCTGAAAGCCCCTCACCCCGCCTCCGCCTCGCTCGGCGCACCCTCTCCCCGCAAGCGGGGCGAGGGGGAACGGCGACGTCGCGGCATGTCCCTTCTCCCCGTTCACGCGGAGAAGGTGCCGGCAGGCGGATGAGGGGCAGCCGCCACCTCGCCAAGAGATTCAAGGGAAGAGGAATCCCATCATGAGCGCATACAAGAACTTCACCATCGAAACCGACGCCGACGGCATCGCCCTCGTCACCTGGGACATGCCCGGCAAGTCGATGAACGTCTTCACCGTCGAGGTGATGGACGAGCTGGACGCGATCATCGACCAGGTCGTCGCCGACGCCGCCGTCAAGGGCGTGGTCATCACCTCCGGCAAGTCCTCCTTCTCAGGCGGCGCGGACCTCTCCATGATCAAGGCGAGCTTCGACCTGCTGAAGGACGCGCAGGCAGCGGATCCCGCCACCGCCGTCCAGAAGCTGTTCGACGCCACCGGCCGCATGACCTGGCTGTTCCGCAAGCTGGAGACCTGCGGCAAACCGTGGGTCTCGGCGATCAACGGCACCTGCATGGGCGGCGCGTTCGAAATGTCGCTTGCCTGCCACGGCCGCGTCGCCTCGAATGCCAAGTCGGTCAAGATTGCCCTGCCCGAGGTCAAGGTCGGCATCTTCCCCGGCGCGGGCGGCACCCAGCGCGTGCCGCGCCTCGCCAATGCGCAGGACGCCCTGCAGATGATGACGACCGGCTCCTCGCTGACGGCCGCGCGCGCCAAGGCGATGAACCTCGTGCATCAGGTGGTCGAGCCGGACCAGCTCGTCCCCGCCGCAAAGCAGATGATCAAGGACGGGCTCAAGCCCGTGCAGCCGTGGGACGAAAAGGGCTTCAAGGCCCCCGGCGGCGGCATCTGGACACCCGCCTCCGCCCAGCTCTGGCCCGCCGCCCCGGCGATCCTGCGCCGCGAGACGGCCGGCAACTATCCCGGCGCGCTCGCCATCCTGAAATGCGTCTATGAGGGCCTCCAGGTGCCGTTCGAGACGGGGTTGAGGATCGAGCAGCGCTACTTCACCCATATCCTCCAGACGACCGAAGCCTTCTCGATGATCCGGTCGCTGTTCATCTCCATGCAGGAGCTGGGCAAGGGCGCGCGCCGCCCGGCCGGCGTGCCGAAGTCGGAGATCAAAAAGGTCGCCGTCGTCGGCGCGGGCTTCATGGGCGCGTCCATCGCCTATGTCACCGCCGCCGCCGGCATCCCCGTGGTCCTGATCGACCGCGACCAGGAAGCCGCCGACAAGGGCAAGGCGCATTCGGAAGGCCTCGTCGCCGGCGCCGTCGGCAAGGGCCGCATGTCCAAGGAGGACGGCGAGAAGCTGCTCTCCCTCGTCAGCCCGACGCCGGACTATGCGGCGCTCGCTGACGCCGACCTCGTCATCGAGGCCGTCTTCGAGGACCGCAACGTCAAGAAGGAGGTCACGGAGAAGATCGAGGCCGTGCTGCGCGAGGACGCCATCTTCGCCTCCAACACCTCGACCCTGCCGATCACCGGCCTTGCGAAGAATTCCAGGCGTCCGGGCCAGTTCATCGGCATCCACTTCTTCTCGCCGGTCGACAAGATGATGCTGGTGGAGGTCATCCTCGGCAAGGAGACGGGCGACAGGGCGCTCGCCACGGCGCTCGACTATGTCGCCGCCATCAAGAAGACGCCGATCGTCGTCAACGACACGCGCGGCTTCTATGTCAACCGCTGCGTCTTCCGCTATATCGGCGAGGCCTATGACATGCTGATCGAGGGCGTGCCGGCGGCGATGATCGAGAACGCCGCCAAGATGGCCGGCATGCCGGTCGGGCCGCTGTCGCTCAACGACGAGGTCGCCGTCGACCTCTCCTACAAGATCTTCAAGGCCTCCATCGCCGATCTCGGTCCCCAGGCCGTCGATCCGCGCCATATGGAGCTGGTCACGAAGCTGGTGGAAGGCGAAGGCCGCCTCGGCCGCAAGGCCGGCAAGGGCTTTTACGACTACCCGCCGAAGCCGGCCAAGAAGAAGCTGTGGCCGGGCCTGAAGGACCTCTATCCACAGCAGAAGGCGGACGATGTGGACGTCAAGGTGCTCAAGCAGCGCCTGCTCGTCACCATCGCGCTGGAGGCCGCGCGCACCATGGAAGAGGGCATCGTCACCGATCCGCGCGAGGCCGATGTCGGCTCCATCCTCGGCTTCGGCTTCGCGCCCTATACCGGCGGCACGCTCTCCTATATCGACGGCATGGGCGTGAAGACCTTCGTGGAACTCTGCGAGACGCTCGCCGCGAAATACGGCAGCCACTTCCAGCCGACGCCGCTCTTGAAGGACATGGCCGCCAAGGGCGAGACCTTCTACGGCCGCTTCGCGCCGGAGGCGAAGCAGGCGGCCTGACGGGCCCTGCCGGATATCGCGAAACGAGGGGCGGCGCCATGCCGCCCCTTTCTGTTTAGCCCGTTCTTTTCGCCGGATAATCCCTGAAAGATGAAACCCCTCAACGGCAAATCCAAATCAGGAAAAATTTCATATCATCCGACGCCCTGAACGGCATTTTCAGAAAAATATCCGCCAACCATTGCATTCTACGAAATAAACTTTATATAGAACATATCGAAAACTGCTTGCGACCTTTGTCTTCGAGCCATCAAGCTCTGTCAGATTTCCTTTCAAGATCGATCAATAACGGACAAAATATCGTCCGGTTACACTAGCGATGGAAAGGATATCGTTATGAATTCAGGTACCGTAAAGTGGTTCAACAGCACCAAGGGCTTCGGCTTCATTCAGCCTGACGACGGCGCGACCGATGTGTTCGTGCATATCTCGGCTGTCGAGCGCGCCGGCCTCGGCTCGCTGAACGAAGGCCAGAAGGTCAGCTACGAGATCGTCCGCGACCGCAAGTCCGGCAAGAGCTCGGCCGACAACCTTCGCGCCGCATAAGATTGTCGTTCCGCCTTGCTGACCACGGATGTACTGGCAGCGAAGCGTCGAATGACGGGAGAGGTCGGGGTAACGCCCCGGCCTTTTTGTTTCCCGGGGCATCCCCGCGAAGGAGAAGACCATGAGCCGTAAAACCCATGCCGTCGGCGACCATGTCGTCCTGAGGGCCGGCCTGTCCCGCACGGCGACGGGCGAGCGCACGTGCCGCATCGTCGGGGTCCTGCCCGCCGATCACGGCGAGGCGCAGTATCGCGTACGGCTCGAAGGCGAGAATTTCGAACGGCGCATCGTCCACAGCGATATCGACGCGGACGAAGCCGCGCCCGCCGCGCGCAAGAGCGCGGCGGCGGAAGCCACCCGCAAGGGCGGCCCCTGGCTGAAGCCGTCGAGCATCCGCATCGCGAAGTGACGCGAGAGCGGAAATCGTCCACCCCCCAATGCGGCCCGGCCGCGAGAGAAAGGATATATCTTGCAGGTTCTCGTCAGAGACAACAATGTCGACCAGGCGCTCCGCGTCCTGAAGAAGAAGATGCAGCGCGAAGGCCTTTTCCGCGAGATGAAGGCCCGCAGCGCTTTCGAGAAGCCTTCTGAAAAGCGGGTCCGCGAGAAGGCCGAGGCCATTCGCCGCCAGCGCAAGCTGGCGCGCAAGAAAATGCAGCGCGAAGGCCTGCTGCCGGCTCCCAAGAAGGCCGTCCGCACCCGATAGGATTGCGCAGCCGGGCGCCCGGCCCGGCTCGCCCTGCCGGATATCTCCAGGAAGGAGAGATCATGACCGCGACCAAGGAAAAATTCTTCAACCCCGTCAAGCTCTCGGCCCATGACAAGGCGGCGGCGACGGACCATACCGCCCGCGCCATCATCGCCTCGGAGGCGAGCGCGCGGGACAAGAAGACCGCGCGGCTGCGCGAACTGCGCCTGCAGCAGCAGGCCGAGGCCCCGGCCGCGCCCGCCGTAAAGAGCCGCAAGCGCGCGGCGACCGCTAGAACGTGATCCTCACCGACGGTGCGCTGCGTTCCGCCGCGCCGTGGTGGACGGCCTCGATATTGTTGCCGTCGGGATCGAGCAGGAAGGCGGCGAAATAGCCGGGATGATAGGGCCGCTCGCCCGGCCCGCCATTGTCCGTGCCGCCGGCGGCAAGCCCCGCCTCGTGGAAAGCCCTCACCATATCGTGATCCGCAGCCTGGAAGGCGAGGTGATGGCGTCCCGTCAGCCTGCCGAGGGCCGCCTTGCTGTCCGCGCTGGAGACGAACAGCTCGTCCACCCAGAAATAATCCTCGGCCGTCCCGCTTATCGGGATTTTCAGCGCGTCGAGGACCGCCTCGTAGAAGCGGCGGCTGGCCGGAAGGTCGCGCACGACGAGCTGGATATGGTCGATCAGCCGGCCGCGATGGAGTTCCTGCGTTTCCATTCCCGAAATCCTCCTTGATGGGAAAGCCAGCAAACTAGGCCACGGGGGCTGGCCGTCAACCTCCTGTTCCCTGCGAAACAGCAAGGCACGGCGCGACATGCGACCTTCAGATCACCGGATGAGACAGGCTCATCCTTCAGAGATCAGGAGAGACCCATGCGCAAGATCATCGTTTCCGCCACCATCGCCCTTATCGCCGCCGTCTCCTTCGCCGCCCCCTCGCAGGCCGGCTATTACGGCTACGGCCACCGGCAGCACTGCTTCGTCAAGAAGGTCACGTCCTACGACTATTACGGCGACCTCGTCGTCCGGAAGGTCCGCATCTGCCGCTAGGCCAGACGCTCAGGCCCGCAGGCGGGACCGCCCGCCGAGCCGCTCGCGGGCGATGATGATCATGCCGGCGGAGAAGATCAGCGCCGCGCCGGCAAAGACGTTCGAGCCCGGCACGTCGCTCCAGATGAGATAGCCGAGCGCGAAGGCCCAGACGAGCGAGGTATATTCGAAGGGCGCGAGCACCGAGACGGGCGCGCGGCGCATGCCCTCGAACAGGGCGAACTGGCCGATGCCGGCAAAGACGCCCGTCCCCGCCATGAGGGCGAGGTCCGCCGCCGAGACCGGCTGCCAGACGAAGGGCATGGCAAGCGCCGTGAACAGCAGGAAGAAGCCGCTGGAGATGAGCATCTGCACCTGGGTGCGCTCGTGCAGCGCCGTCTTGCGCAGCAGCACCGTGGCGATGGCCCAGAAGACGGCCGCCTGCAGCGCGAGATAGACGGGCAGCGACAGCGTGAGGCCCTTCGCCGCGATGCCGCAGGCGATGACGACGCCGAGGAAGCCGACCGCGACGGCCAGCCAGCGATAGCCCGGCACCTTCTCGCCGAGGATCGGCACGGAGAGGATCGTCATCAGGACCGGCGAGGCATAGTAGAGCGTCGTCAGCTCGGCGAGGCCGAGGTTCCGCGCGGCATTGTAGTAGCAGAGCCAGGCGGCCAGCAGCAGGAGATTGCGCAGGAAGAGCGGCCTCAGCACCGGCGAGCGGCGCGCGGCCCCCACCAGCGGGCGCCCGCCGATGGCAAGACAGAGCGCGAAGATCGTCACGCTGCGCACGAACAGGATCTGCCAGACCGGCAGGGCCACGACGAGCCATTTGACCGACGCATCCTGCAGCGAGAACAGGAAATAGGCGAAGGACGTCAGCAGAATGCCGGAAGAGACGGTCTTTTGCACGAGGGAGCCCCGAAACGCGCGAAGAAAGCCGCGCCATGTCCTTGATAGCGCGCCCCCGGACTTTGCGAAAGTGGCTGGAAATCGCTGAGGCGAAGGAAAGTTTTCCTCCCGCGCGGCCGCCGTCGCGGAATCTTCCGCGGCGGGACTGCGAAGCGTCAAGTTTCAGCGTGCAAGGACGACACGGTGGGTATATGCGCGAAGGCATGGACTCGAAACGACTCGGCTACGCCTTCACCCTCTCCGCCATCCTGATCTTCAGCCTGCAGGACGCCATTTCCAAGCATCTCGGCAGCGCCTACCCGCCCGTCCTCATCGCCATGCTGCGCTTCTGGGCCTTCGGCGCCTTCGCGATGGCGCTGGGCGCGCGCGGCCCGGGCGGCCTGCGGGCGGCGGCGGCGACCAGGCGGCCCCTCCTGCAGATCCTGCGCGGCGTGCTGCTCGCCTTCCAGATCGTCGTCACCATCACCGCCTTCAGCCGGGTGGGCCTTGCCCATACGCAGGCGGTGCTGTCCTCCGGGCCGATCTTCGTCGCGCTCCTGTCCATGCCGCTGCTCGGCGAGCGGGTCGGCTGGCGGCGCTGGACGGCGATCGGCATCGGCCTGTGCGGCGTGCTGATCGTGCTCAACCCGACCGGCGGCGTCTTCGACCTCAATCTCCTGCTGCCGCTGCTCGGCGCCGTGATGTTCGCGGTCTATGTCGTCACGACGCGCCTCGTCAGCCATGACGACACGGCCTCGACGAGCTTCTTCTATCTCGGCGTCGCCGGCGCCGCGGCGATCTCGCTCGTCGGCCCGTTCTTCTGGACCGAGCTGTCGCCCGGCGACTGGCTGTGGATGGGGCTGCTCTGCATCACCGGCATGGTGAGCCACTATTTCCTGATCCGCGCCTACGACCTGCTCGATGCGGCGGCGGTGCAGCCGCTCACCTATCTGCAGGTCGTGCTGGCGGCGATCATCGGCGTCACCGTCTTCGGCGAGACGCTGAACCTCAACACCGTCGTCGGCTCGCTGATCGTCGTCGGCGCCGGCATCTTCACCATCTGGCGCGAAAGCGTCGTGGCGCGGCGGCGCGCGCGGGAACGGGCCGGCGAGAAGGTCACAGGAATATAATCCTTTTTCCTTTACTCGCGATGCGAGCTTCGCTATGCTTCCGGTCAATCGGACCGGCAAAGGCCGGTCCGTCGCCTTGGCAGGGTTTTTCGACATGTTCTCCCACGACCGGATCTGGGCGGCGATAGACGCGCTCGCGGAGCGCCACCGGCTCTCTCCGTCCGGCCTTGCCCGCCGCGCCGGGCTCGATCCGACGTCCTTCAACAAGTCAAAGCGGCAGGCCGCCGACGGCCGCCAGCGCTGGCCCTCGACGGAATCCATCGCCAAGGTGCTCGACGCGACCGGCGCCTCCATCGACGAGTTCTTCACCCTGTCCGATCCGGCGCGCGACAGCGGCCTGCCGCAGGGCGCCTTTCCGCCGCAGATGGACACGATCCCCCTGCTCGGCTTCGCCCAGGCGGGAGCCGGCGGCTTCTTCGACGACGGCGGCTTTCCGGCCGGCCAGGGCTGGGACGTGGTGGAGTTCCCCGCCCCGCCCGACCGCAAGGCGGGCGTCTATGCGCTGGAAGTGCAGGGCGACAGCATGCTGCCGCTCTACCGCGACGGCGACGTGCTGATCGTCGAGCCGGGCGCGCAGGTGCGCCGCGGCGACCGGGTCGTCGTCAAGACGCGGGAGGGCGAGGTGATGGCCAAGGTGCTGCACCGCCAGGGCCCGCGGGCGATCGAGCTCGTCTCGCTCAATCCCGAGCATCCCAACCGCAATTTCGACATCGACGAGATCGACTGGATCGCCCGTATCATCTGGGCAAGCCAGTAAGTAAGCATTTACTTACGTCATCCGCCGTAGAGATTGACCGGGAAGTAGCGCAGGTAGATCTCCTGCAGGCGGCCGTTGCGCGAGAGCGCCAGCAGCGCATGGTCGATCGCGCCGGCCAGCGCCGCGTCCTCCTTGCGCAGCATGATCGTCAGCCCCTCGCCGAGGAAGCGTTCCGAGACATAGGGACCGTCGAACAGCCGGCAGCAGCCGGCCGATTCCGAGCCGCTCGTCCAGAAGGCGAGCTGCATGCCGTCGCCGAACGCCGCCTCCACCGTGCCGTCCTTCAGCGCCGCCAGCAGCGCCGCCCGATCCGGGAAAGCCCGCGGCTGTATCTTCGGGAAGAAGGCCTTCAGCATGGCCTCGTGCGTGCTGCCCGCCACGACGCCGACCGGCCGGCCGTCGAGCGCCGCCGCCGTCTCGCCGGCCGGCGGCGTCTTCCGCGTCACGGCGAAGCGGGCCGGCAGGCGCATGAAGGGGCGCGAGAAGGCGAAGCGCCTGCGCAGCTCCGGCGTGACGGCGATGCCGGCGACGAGCGCCTCGCCATTGCCGTCGGCGAGCGCCTTTTCCAGTTCGGGGAAGGTCACGGCCTGGATCTGGCATTTCTCGGTCAGGGCGAGGTCGCGGCAGATCTCGCGCACCAGGTCGACATGGAAGCCGGCGAGCTTGCCGGTCTGGTCGATGAAGTTGAAGGGCGGGAAATCCACCGTCGTCAGGAAGCGCAGCCGCACGATGCCGGAAAGATCGGGCTTGGCGATACGCTCGCGCGTGTCGAACAGAATGGGCAGGTCGACCGCCGCCGCGCGATCCTGCGCGCGGACGGGGGACGGATTTCCCGCCGCTGCCGGCAGGCAGAGCGCAAGAACGACCGCGCGGAAAATAAAGGATGAAATTCTGTTCTGCCGCATTACAATCAACTTGGGGTTTAACGGGGGGCGCTGCCGTGAGCACGGCGGCGGGGCTGCATGCGACTGGCAGAATATCCCGAGGACATGACTTTCGCCACCGCAATCGGCATGGCGTCGAGGCGGCCCGCAAGTCCGGCGAAAGACGGCATGGTTCCCGACCGGCTGATGCAGGAGGCGCAGCTCTGCCGCCGGCTCGGCTTCTCCAAGCCGCTCATTTCCGCCATGCTGGTGCGCGCCGGCAAGAACGGCACGACGCTGGAGACGGAGCTGCTGGCCAGCGGCGCGGTCTCGCCCGACATCTATTACGAGGCGCTGGCGGAGCTGCTCGGCCTTCCCTTCGTCGCGGCGCTCGATCCGGCGGAGGTGGAGGACCTTCCGGGCGCCGACACCCAGCTCGTCGAGCCGCTGGCCGTCCGTCTCCGCCCGCGCGGCCGGGCGCCCCTGACGGCGATCGTGCCGGGCGCGGCGCGGCTGGACGAGATTCGCGAGCGCCTCGACTTCGCTCCCTCGGTGCGCGCGATGACGGTCGCCACCACGCCGGCGGCGCTGCGGACGGCGCTCTGGCAGGCCGGCCGCGCCCGCCGGCTGCGCGAGACGACCGAGCAGCTCTTCAGCGCCGCGCCCGAGGCGAGCGCCCGCATCACCCTCTGGGGCCGGCAGGGCTTCGGCCTCGGAACGCTGCTCACCCTGCTCGTCATGCTGCTGGTGACGATACCCTCGCAGATCCTGCTTCTGCTGCACATCACGCTCGGCCTGTTCTTCCTCGCCACGGTGCTGATCCGCCTCTATGCGCTGGTGGCGAAATGGCGGGAGGCCTTGCGGGCGCGCCCCACGGCCCCTGTCGGCCGGCGGCCGGTCTATTCCGTCTTCGTCGCGCTCTATCGCGAGGCGGCCGTCGTGCCGCAGCTCGTCGCCGCCCTCGACCGCATCGAATGGCCGGCGGCCTGCCTCGACATCAAGCTGATCTGCGAGGCCGACGACCGGGCGACGCTCGATGCCCTCGCCGCCATCGGCCTCGGCCCGCAATACGAGGTGGTCAAGGTTCCGCCCGGCGAGCCGCGCACCAAGCCGAAGGCGCTGAGCTACGCACTCGGCGCGGCGCGCGGCGACTATCTGGTGATCTACGACGCCGAGGACCGCATGGACCCGCTGCAACTGGAGGAGGCCTGGCGGGCCTTCGAGACCGGGCCGCCGGACATCGCCTGCCTCCAGGCGCCGCTGGTCATCACCAATATCAGGGAGAACTGGCTGAGCGCCCTCTTCGCCGTCGAATATGCCGGGCTCTTCCGCGTCCTCCTGCCGCGGCTCGCCGCCGCGCGCCTGCCCATGCCGCTCGGCGGCACGTCGAACCATTTCCGCAGGCGCGTGCTGCAGGAGGTCGGCGGCTGGGATCCCTTCAACGTCACCGAGGACGCCGATCTCGGCCTGCGGCTCTACCGGCGCGGCTATCGCTGCGGCGTCCTCAGCCGGCCGACCTACGAGGAGGCCCCGGCGGAGATCGGCGCCTGGCTCGGCCAGCGCACCCGCTGGTTCAAGGGCTGGCTGCAGACCTGGCTGGTGCTGATGCGCCACCCGCGGCAGCTCGTCCGGGAGATGGGTTTCGGGCCCAGCCTCGTCTTCCAGGTGCTGGTGGGCGGGCTCATCCTGTCGTCGCTGGCGCATCCGCTCATCCTGTTCTATCTCGGCCTCATCGCCTGGCGCGTCCTCGCGCAGCAGGCCGCCATCGGGGCGCTGGACCTGACGCTGTTCACCCTCGATCTCGTCAATATCGCCGGCAGCTACATGGTGTTCATCGCCCTCGGGCGCACCGGCATGACCCTGGAGGAGCGGCTGGCGCTGGGGCCGCGCTGGATGCTGACGCCGCTCTACTGGCTGCTGATCTCACGGGCCGCCTGGCGCGCGCTGCTCGAGCTGCACAGCAACCCGTTCTTCTGGAACAAGACGGCGCACCGCCCCGCGCAGACCAGGGCGCGGGGCGAAGGGGCGGCGGGCGTTCCTCAGCCGCCGTCCTCCGTCCAGATCGCCACGTCCACCGGGGCGAGCTCCCGGCCGCCGACGAGGAAGGTCGCGGCGGAGGAGGCCGGCACCGCCGCCGGGGCGCTGCCGTAGTTGAAGGCGAAGCGCAGCCGGCCGCGGCGGGCGAGCCTGAGATCGCCGAGATCGGGCAGGCTCGCGACACCCGCCCAGCCGAGCGTGTCGCCGATCAGCCGGAGAAGGAACTCGCCGCGCGGCAGCGTGCCGACATAGCGCGCCCGCTCGCTGCCGATCACCGCCGGCGAACCGGGCGCATGCGCGCCCTCGAAGGTCGCGAGCACCGTCTCGCCGGTGCGGATCTGCTCGCGCCAGCCGGTCACGGTATGGCTGCTATTGCCGTAGAGCACGGGCTCCGCGTGGAAATCCGGCAGGGATTCGACCCGCGTCACGCGGAAATCGAGGAGGTCGGTGAGCGGGCCCGGCGGCAGGTCGGCGGGAATGTGCATATCGCGCGTCTTGCTGCCGCTGCGCGGGCCGAACAGCGCTTTCGCCCCGGAGGCCTTCAGCCGGGCGACGAAACCGGCGTCGGGGATGACGAGATCGGGCGCCAGCACCAGACTGTAGCCCGCGAGGTCGGAGTGCTGGCCGACGACGTCGACATCCACGCCTAGGCGGGAGACGGCCGAATACCAGTCGAGCGCGATGGCGGAGGCGGCATAGCCCCTGCCCTGCGGCAGGGCGCGGGTGGCGAAGCGCGATTCGTAGTCGAGCACGAAGGCGACCGCCGCCTTCTCGCGGACCTCGCCTTCGGGAAGGCGCGCCATTTCCCCCGTGACCTGCGCGACCTCGCGATAACCTTGATCCGCCTCGCTGTTCGGCAGCAGCAGGCCGGCATGGAACTGCTCCTGCGCGAAGGGCGCCTGCCGCCAGCGGAAATAGGAGACCATGTCGACGCCGTGCGCATAGGCGAGCCACGTCCACAGCCGCACCATGCCGTCGGCGGGCGACTGGTTGTGGGCGGCCCAGTTCACCGGCCCCGGCTGCTGCTCCATGACCCAGACGCGGCCGCGGCCGACGGCGCGGTAGATATCGTGGTTGAAGGCCGTCTGGTCGGGATCGCCGACGCGCAGGTAGCGGGCCTTCTCCGCCTCGTCGAGGCGGCCGTTGACGAGGCCGCCCATCGGATAGACGTCCCAGGAGGCGATATCGATGTCCTCGCCGACCTTGTAATGGTCGAAGTCGGTGTTCTGGTTCATGAAATTATGCGTGACCGGGCGGCCGGGCGAATGCCGGCGGATGATCTCCACCTGCGCCTTGTTGAAGCTCTTCACCTGATCGGAGGAGAAGCGGTAGTAGTCCACCAGATGGGTCGGCGTCGGCTCCTCGACGAGGTTGTTCGGCAGGTCCACCTCCTCGAAGCCGTTGTAGCGCATGCTCCAGAACCGGGTGCCCCAGGCCTCGTTCAGCGTCTCGATGTCGCCGTAGCGCGCGGCGAGCCATTCGCGGAAGGCGAGCTTCGCCTCGTCGGAATAGCTGTGGATCGTGTCGTGGTCGCCGTATTCGTTGTCCGTCTGCCAGGCGTGCACGAAGGGGTTTTCACCATAGCGGCGCGCCATGGCCTCCGTGATCCGCGCGGCCTCGACGCGGTAGCGGCGGCTGGAGAAGCAATAGTGGCGGCGTGCGCCGAACTTGCGCACCACGCCGCGCGCGTCGACGGGCAGGATATCCGGGTGGCGGTCGACCAGCCATTTCGGCGGGGCGGCCGTTGGCGTGCCGAGGATGACCTTGAGGCCGGCGCGGCCGAGTAGCTCGACCGCCTCGTCCATCCGGTCCCATTGGAACACGCCGGATCGCGGCTCGATATGCGACCAGGAGAATTCGCCGATGCGCACCCAGGCGAGGCCGAGCTCGACCATGCGGCGGGCATCCTCCTGCCATTTCCCGCGCGGCCACTGTTCCGGGTAATAGCAGACGCCGAGCTCCAGCATGCCGGCCGCCTTGCGGCCGGTGTCGAAGCGGTTCCGGTGGTCGAGCGGCTTATGCACTTTTCCGTCCTTGTCATTCATCGTTACGATCGGAGGTCCGTCAGCGTCTCGTCGAGGGCGGCGAGGAAGCGGTCGCAATCGTCCGCGCCGAAGGGTGCCGGGGGCTTCACCTTCAGGACATTGTGATGCGGGCCCTCGCTGGAGAGCAGGATGCGGTGCCTGCGCTTCATCTCGGCGATGACGAAATCGAGCTCCGCCGCTGCGGGCTCCAGCGTCCGGCGGTCGCGCACCAGCTCGATGCCGTTGAAGAGGCCGTGGCCGCGCACGTCGCCGATGATCTCGTGGCGCCCGGCCAGCGCCCGCGCGCCGTCCATCAGCCGGTCGCCAATAACCTTGCAATGGTGCATCAGCCGCTCGTCGCGGATGACGTCGAGCACGGCGAGGCCGATCTCGGCGGAGACGGGATTGCCGCCGAAGGTGTTGAAATATTCCATGCCGTTGGCGAAGGCGGCGGCGACGGCCTCGGTGGTGACGACGGCGGCCATGGGATGGCCGTTGCCGATCGGCTTGCCCATGGTGACGATGTCGGGCACCACGCCCTGCGTCTCATGCGCCCACATATGGCTGCCGACGCGGCCGAAGCCGACCTGCACCTCGTCGGCAAGGCACAGGCCGCCCGCCGCCCGCACATGGGCATAGGCCTCCTTCAGGTAGTTTTCCGGCAGGGTGAGCTGGCCGCCGGTGCCGAGGATGCCCTCGCTGAAGAACAAAGCGGGGCGGCGCCCCTCGGCGGCGAGCGCCTCGACCTGCCGGCGCACGTCCTCGGCATATTTTTTCCCCGCATCGGCATCGCCGTAGCGGAAGCGGCCGCGATAGAGGTCCGGCATCTCGGCGACGCGCACATGCGGCGGGCAGCCCTCGCCGCCCTTGCCGGCGAACTTGTAGGGGCTGACGTCGATGAGGCTCGACAGGTGGCCGTGATAGGCGTGCTCGACCGTGACGATATCGCGGTTGCCGGTATAGGCGCGCGCCAGGCGGATGGCGAGATCGTTCGCCTCGCTGCCCGAATTGACGAAGAAGCAGACGTTCAGCGGATCGGGGAAGAGCGCGGCGAGACGGCGGGAATATTCCACCAGCGAATCGTGCAGGTAGCGCGAATTGGTGTTGAGCCGGCCCATCTGCGCCTGCGCCGCCTTCACCACGCGCGGGTGGCAATGGCCGACATGGCAGACATTGTTGACCATGTCGAGCCAGCGGTTGCCCGCCTCGTCGATGAGATGCGCCCCCTCGCCGCCGACGATCTTCAGCGGCGCGGCGGAATAGGCGATGGAGAGCGAGCGGCCGATGCGGCGATGGCGCTCGCGCACCAGAAAATCCTTGTCGCGGGCGACGGTGAGGGAGGCGGGCACCGAGAAGCCGAAGACGACGCTCGGGTCCGGGCTCACCGCGCGCCAGACCTGCCAGTGATCGCGCACGCCGACGCCGTGCATGCGGCCTTCGAGGCCGAGATGGTCGGTGACGATCTGGAAATGCAGGTGCGGCGACCAGTTGCCGTTCTCCGAGGCTTCGCCGAAGGCGGCGAAGGCCTCGCCCCTGGCGACCGGCTGGCCCGGGGAAAGCTTCCGGACGCTCCGGCGGGAGAGATGCCCATGCAGCGTCCAGAAGACATCGCCCTCGTCGGTGCGATGTTCGAGAAGGACCGTCGGGCCGAAGCCGAAGGCGACGGCATCGTCGTGGATGAAGGCGACCGTTCCGGCGAAGGGCGCATGCACCGGCTCACCCGCCGGGGCGAAGAGATCGATGCCGAGATGCACTGTGCGGCGCGCGCCGGCCGAGCCGGTCTCGAAGGCGTCGCCCTTGTAGACGGCGCGGTCCTCGCCGTAGAGGCCGATGGCGAAATCCGCGCCGGCCTCAGCCACCTTTTCGTCGATCAGCCGTTCGGCGGCGTCGGCGTCCAGCGCGGACCAGTCCGGGCCCGCCGCCGTGAGGTCGAGGGCGAGCACCTTCGGCCTTGCGAGCGCGGGGCGGATGACCGGGGCGAAATCATGGGCGTTCCTCTCCAGCCAGCGCTCGACACGGGCGGCGTGGGGGATCGGCGCGAAGCCGCAGGCGTCGCGGATGCGGGCGACGGCCAGCGCGCGGTTCTCCCGCCGCAGGCGCTGCAGCTCGTGCCAGACGTCCTGCTGGCTGACCAGGAGATAGGTGTTCTCGGGATTGTCGCGGATCTGCTTCGCCGCCATGCACATGCTGACGGCATAGCGCGTGCAGACGAGATCGAAGACCAGCTCCGCCTCCGTCTCGCTGATCGGATTGACGGCGTGATAGGCGGCGGCGAGACGGCCGACGGTCTCGACCGGATCGGCCGCGCCGATCAACGCATAGGCCCCGGCGACGGCGATCTCGACGACGCGGAAGGTCTCCACCATGTCGCCGAAATCGAGGAGGCCGCTGACCCGCCCCCCGGCATCGAGCAGCACGTTGTAGTCGTTGGCGTCGTTGTGGACGACCTGGCGCGGGCAGGCTTCGAGCCGCGGCAGCACTTTTGCGACGAAGCGCTGCAGGACGGCCTCCACCGCCGCGCGCTTTTCCGCGTCCTCGATGAAGCGGAGCGTATCGAGATGCATCTCGGCGCGGCCGATATCCCAGGCATAGGCGCGGCGCGCCCCGGCATGGGCGAAGTCCTCGAGGTTGCGGTCGAGCTCGCCGAGCAGCCGGCCGAGCGTGGCGATGCTTTCTCCACCGCGCGCGGCGGCGCGCGACCAGATATCGCCGGGCAGCCAGGTGAGGAGACGCGCGGTGCGCGGGCCGCGGATATCGGTGGCGACGGTTTTCGCGCCGGTGCGGGCCGGCAGGGCGCGCGAGACGGGAAGATGCGGCGCGGCGGCGGCAAGATGCTCCAGTACGGCGACCTGCATGGCGAGATCGTCGGCATCGCCGGGGGCATGCAGCTTCAGGAGATAGAGCGCGCCGTCCGCCGCCTCGATGCGGTAGTTGAGATCGTGCTCGCCGGGCAGCGGCGTGATCGCGCCGGCCAGGCCGTAGCTCTCGCGCAGCAGCGTCTCGATTGCCTGCCGTTCCGTGGTCTCGCTCATCGTCGTCGCCCTACCATGCTATCGTGCGGCCGTCATAGGCCCGGAAGGTTCCAGTGTCGGCCAGTGTCGTTCCGTCGATCAAGGCCTTCAGGCCTGCGGCGCTTTCCGCCACGCCGATGGCCGCCTCGTCGCCGCCCATATCCGTGCGCACCCAGCCGGGATGCAGCGAGACGACGGCGATGCCGTCGCGACGGAAATCCTGCGCCAGCTTGACCGTCGCCATGTTGAGCGCCGCCTTGGAGCAGCGATAGGCGTAGTCGCCGTCCTCGTCGTCCATCGTGCCTTCGGCGAGCGAACCGGCGCGGCTGCTTATATTGACGAGCACCTTGCGCCGGCCGGCCAGCAGGTTGGGCCGGAGCGCGCGGGCGACGAGCAGCGGGGCGAGCGCATTGACGCGCATGACCTCGAGGAAATCGCCCGTCTCCAGCGTGTCGAGGCCGCCGGTATCGCCGCGGATCGCCGCATTGTTGACGACGATGTCGATGGGCCGGCCGTCCAGCCTTTCGCCGAGCGCCGCGATGGAGGCGGGATCGGCGACGTCCAGCCTCTCGCCCGGCCCCTGCCGCGTGCAGGCGACGACGTCGCAGCCCGCCGCCGCATAGAGGCCGGCGAGCGCGCGGCCGAGGCCGCGCGAGGCGCCGGTGATGAGGACGGGCGCCCGGTCAGCGGTGCTTGACGTCATATTTCTTCTCGATGAGGCTGATCAGGCTGGCGGCCGCGAGCGTCAGCAGGATGTAGAGGATCGCCGCCGAATTGTAGGGCGCAAAGGGCAGGAAGCTCGCCGACTGGAACTCGCGCATGCGCTGCGTGATGTCGCGGATCGACAGGATGGAGAGCAGCGAGGTGTCCTTCAGGATGGCGATCAGCTCGTTGCCGAGCGGCGGGATGACGATGCGGAAGGCCTGCGGCAGGATGACCAGCCGCGCCGTCTGCCAGCGGTTGAGCCCGAGGCTTCCCGCCGCCTCGATCTGGCCGGCGGGAATGGCATTGATGCCCGAGCGGAAGATCTCCGCGAGATAGGCAGAATAGGCGAGCGCCATGGCGGCGATGCCGCGCATCAGGTTCGGCGGGTCGAAGACGCCGGCCGTCGCATCCTTCAGCGCGCCCGACAGCGGCAGGCCGACATAGAGCACGATGACCAGCATGGGGATGCCGCGGATCGTGTCGACGACGAATTCCGAGCCGATCGACAGCGGATGGCGGCGATGCAGGAAGCCGCCGAAGGTGAGCAGGCCGATGACGATGGCGACGACGGCGAAGGTGATGCCGCTCGCCCTGTCGCGGTCGTTCAGCGCCTCGACCTGCCACAGGCGCGGCCAGTCGGCGGGAACGGCGGCGGCCGGCAGCAGCGCGCCGCTGACGTCCTCCCTTTTGCCGATGGCCTCGATGGCCTGTTCC
>JBDHSZ010000013.1:0-41805 GCA_039812945.1 Shinella sp. | reverse complement strand
TGCCCGGCCAGACCGGCCTTGAATGGCTGGCCGAGCAGCGGAAGATCGGCTTCTTCGCAGATGTCATCCTGATGACCGCCTATGCCGACCTCGATACGGCGATCGATGCCCTCAGGGCCGGCGTGGTGGATTTCATCCTGAAGCCCTTCCGCTCCAACCAACTGCTCAACGCCATCGCCCGCTGCCTCGACCGCAAGCGGCTGCAGCGCGAGAACGATGTGCTGCGCCACGAATTGACCTCGCCGTCGCACCAGCTTCTCCTGCGCAACAAGCTTCTCGGCACCTCGAAGGCCATCCAGCATGTCCGGGAGACCATCGCCCGCGTCGCGCCGCTGCCGACCTCCGTTCTGCTCACCGGCCAGTCGGGCACCGGCAAGGAGGTGGCGGCGCGCTCCCTGCACATGCTGTCCGACCGGGCCGACAAGCTCTTCGTGCCGGTCAATTGCGGCGCGATCCCCGCCGACATGATCGAGAGCGAACTGTTCGGCCACCTGAAGGGCGCCTTCACCGGGGCGAGCCGCAGCCGCGAGGGCCTGATGCTGCATGCGCATGGCGGCACGGTGTTCCTCGACGAGGTGGCGGAGCTGCCCCTGGTGTTGCAGACGAAGCTGCTGCGCGTCCTCGAGGACCGGCGGGTGCGGCCCGTCGGTTCGGAACGCGAGGTTCCCTTCGATGCGCGCTTCATCTTCGCCACCAATGCGGACCTTGCCAGGCGGGTGGAGGCGGGGCTGTTCCGGGCCGACCTCTATTTCCGCATCAATGTCATCCAGATCCATCTTCCGCGGCTGCGTGACCGGGAGGAGGACGTCCTGGAACTGGCCGACGTGTTCATGGGGGAACTGGCCCAGCAGCTCGGCATGCCGGCCGTCCCGATCGACGAGGCGGCGCAGGCCGCTCTCCTGCGCTACGACTGGCCCGGCAATATTCGCGAGCTGCGCAACCTGATCGAGCGCACCGTCATCCTGGAGGGCTTCCCCGCCAGCATCGGCCCCATCGGCCAGGAGGAGGACCGCCCCCGAAGCGACAATCTGGGCGACATGGAGCGGCGGCATATCCTCGCCGTGCTGCGCGAGGCGCGGGGCGACCGGGAGGAGGCGGCGCGGCGCCTCGGCATTTCCCGCAAGACCATCGATCGAAAATATGCAAGCTGGCATGACTGAGGGCAACGACAGACCGGGCTCCTTCCGGCGGTCCGTGCGCTATCGCCTGCTGGCGATCGCGCTCGTGCCGATGCTGGTCGTTCTGCCGGTGCTGCTCGCCATCGGCATCCACCGGTGGAACGAGCGCTTCGACGCGCTGACGATCGCGAAGGTGAACGGCGAGCTGACCATCGCGCGCCAGTACCTTTGCCGCATCCTGGATAATACGGGGAGCAGGCTGGCCGCCATCGGCGATTCCGAGCGCTTCCTCCGGCTGCTGCGTGCCGGGCCAAAGGAGGAGCCGGCGTTTCCGGCCTATCTTGCGGCCGCCGCACAGCGCGACGGGTTCGATTTCCTCTATGTCGTCGCCGACGACGGCGAGGTCCTTGCCGGCGACGGGGCGGCGACGCCCGCGAAGCTGCGCTGGGACTGGCCGGTGGTGGCCTCGGCGCTTGCCGGCCGGTCACAGACGGCGATCGACGTCTTCGCCGGTTCCGAGCTTTCGGCCCTTTCCCCGCAGATGGCGGAGAGGGCGCGCGTCGAGATCGTGCCCGTGGCGCGCGACGGTGCGGCGGGCGGCCTCGTCGAGACGCGCGGGCTGGTTCTCCATTCGGCCGTCGCGCTGCCGCTGCCGGACGGGCGGCGCGGGGCGCTGGTCGGCGGCATCCTGCTCAATCGCAACCTCGCCTTCGTCGACGCGATCAACGACCTCGTCTATTCCGGCGCCATGCAGCCCGAGGGCACGCATGGCACCGCCACGCTGTTCCTCGACGATATCCGCATCAGCACGAATGTCCGCCTGTTCGGCGACCGGCGCGCCATCGGCACGCGCGTTTCCGAGGAGGTGCGCACCGCCGTCCTCGACCAGGGCCGGACGTGGCTCGACAGCGCCTTCGTCGTCAACGAGCGGTATGTCTCGGCCTACGAGCCGATCGTGGACAGCTACGGCCGGCGGGTGGGCATGCTCTATGCCGGCTTCGTCGAGGCGCCGTTCGTGCGGGTGAAATACGAGACATGGCTGACGATGGGCGCCGCCTTCCTGCTTGCCGTGCTTGCCACCGTGCCGCTCTTCCTCATCTGGGCACGCACCATCTTCAGGCCGCTCGAGCGCATGAAGGAGACCATCGCCCAGGTCGAGGACGGGGACCTTGCGGCGCGGACCGGACCGGTCGAGAACCGCGACGAGATCGGCCTCGTGGCGGACGAGCTGGACAGGCTCCTCGACGGCATCCAGACGCGGGACGCGGAACTGCGCCTGTGGAACGACCAGCTCAGCCAGCGGGCGGAGCAGCGCGCGCTCGAACTGCGCGATACCGCCGCGCGCCTGGAGACGACGACGCGCCAGCTCGTCATGTCGGAGAAGCTCGCCTCCATCGGCGAGATCACGGCGGGCGTCGCGCACGAGATCAACAACCCGATCGCCGTCATGCAGGGCAATCTCGAACTCATCCGCGACATGATGGGGCCGGGCGCCGAGGAGGCGAAGACGGAATTCAGCCTGATCGATCAGCAGATGCACCGCATCACCGAGATCGTCACCAAGCTGCTGCAATTCGCCAAGCCGCGGGAATATGCCGGCTCCGTCGAGGACTATGCGCCCGCCGACGTCATCTCCGATACCTTGCCGCTGGTGCAGCACCTCCTGAAGAAGACGATGATCACGGTCGAGCGGGAAGATCGCGCGCTGCGCCTCATCCAGATGAACCGGACGGAGCTGCAGCAGGTTCTCGTCAACCTGATCGTCAACGCCATCCACGCCATGCCCCGGGGCGGGCGGCTCGGGCTGCGCACCGTCGACGCCACGCTTGACGGCGTGGACGGCGTGGAGATCGCGGTGAGCGATACCGGCGCGGGCATGACGCCCGAGGTGATGGCGCGGATCTTCGATCCCTTCTTCACCACCAAGTCGCGCGAGGGCACCGGCCTCGGCCTTTCGATCAGCCAGATGCTGATGTCGCAGCATGGCGGCAGGATCACGGCCCGCAGCCAGCCGGGCGAGGGGACGACCTTCAAGGTCTGGCTGCCGTCGGCGGAGGACGACTTCTGACGGGACGGCCGGACAAAATGTCCGCTGGCTTTTCGACACTCTGTCCGGAAGGATCGCCGTCTGCGATGCAAGCCCTTGATTTTTCTCGATATGGAGACTGGCATGCGCGTTGCTCTCCCTTTCCCGAGGAGGGCGGCCGCCGGGCCTGCCCCACGAGAAAGGTGGATCGATGGACGTCGAGAAATTTACCGATCGTGCGCGCGGTTTCATCCAGTCGGCTCAGGCGCTGGCGACGCGCGAGGGCAACCAGCAGTTCACCAGCCTGCATCTGCTCAAGGTGCTGCTGGACGATGAGGAGGGCCTGGTCTCCGGCCTCGTCGAACGGGCCGGCGGTAGCGCGCGCACCCTTCTTTCGGTGACGGAAGCGGAGCTGGCGAAGCTGCCGAAGGTCACGGGCGGGTCGGGCCAGGTCTATCTCGCCTCCGAGGCGGCGCGGCTGCTTTCGGCGGCGGAAAAGCTGGCGCAGAAGGCCGGCGACAGCTTCGTCACCGTCGAGCGCCTGTTCCAGGCCATGCTGGAGGACAAGGAGAGCGATGCCGGCAAGGTGCTCGCCCGCAGCGGGCTCGACGCGGCGCTGCTGGCCGCCGCCATCGACGAGCTGCGCAAGGGCCGCACCGCCGACAGCGCCTCGGCGGAGAACGCCTACGACGCCTTGAAGAAATACGCCCGCGACCTGACGCGCGCCGCCCGCGACGGCAAGCTCGACCCGGTCATCGGCCGCGACGAGGAGATTCGCCGCACCATCCAGGTCCTCTCCCGCCGCACCAAGAACAATCCGGTGCTGATCGGCGAGCCGGGCGTCGGCAAGACCGCCATCGTGGAAGGTCTGGCGCTGCGCATCGTCAACGGCGACGTGCCGGAAAGCCTGAAGGACAAGGCGCTGATGGCGCTCGACATGGGCGCCTTGATCGCCGGGGCGAAATATCGCGGCGAATTTGAGGAGCGGCTGAAGGCCGTCCTTCAGGAAGTGACCACCGCCGCCGGGGGCATCATCCTGTTCATCGACGAGATGCACACGCTGATCGGCGCCGGCAAGACGGACGGCGCGATGGACGCCTCCAACCTCCTGAAGCCGGCGCTGGCGCGCGGCGAGCTGCATTGCGTCGGGGCGACGACGCTCGACGAATACCGCAAGCATGTGGAGAAGGACCCCGCGCTCGCCCGCCGCTTCCAGCCGGTCTTCGTGCCCGAGCCGACGGTGGAGGACACGATCTCCATCCTGCGCGGCCTCAAGGAGAAATACGAGCTGCACCATGGCGTGCGCATCGCCGATTCCGCCCTTGTCGCCGCCGCCACGCTCTCCAACCGCTACATCACCGACCGCTTCCTGCCGGACAAGGCCATCGACCTGATGGACGAGGCGGCGGCGCGGCTGAAGATGCAGGTCGATTCGAAGCCGGACGAGCTGGATTCGCTCGACCGCGAGATCATCCGCGGCAAGATCGAGCAGGAGGCCCTGAAGAAGGAGCACGATGCGGGCTCGAAGAGCCGGCTGAGGACGCTGGACACGGAGCTGGCGGAGATGGAGCGCCGCTCGGCCGACCTCACCTCGAAATGGCAGGCCGAGAAGGGCAAGCTTTCCGATGCCCAGCGGCTGAAGGGCGAGCTCGAGCGGCTGCGCACGGAGCTTGCCAACGCCCAGCGCAAGGGCGAGTTCCAGAAGGCGGGCGAGCTTGCCTACAGCACCATCCCCGAGCTGGAGAGGAAGCTCGCGGCCATCGAGGAGAACGCGCATCCCTCCGCCGGCGAGACGGTGACCGCCGACAATATCGCCGAGGTCGTCTCGCGCTGGACGGGCGTTCCCGTCGACAGGATGCTGGAGGGCGAGAAGGAGAAGCTGCTCCACATGGAGGAGACGCTGCGCAAGCGCGTCGTCGGCCAGGCGCAGGCCGTGCGCGCCGTCGCCACCGCCGTTCGCCGCTCGCGCGCCGGCCTGCAGGACCCCAACCGACCGATCGGCTCCTTCATGTTCCTCGGCCCGACGGGCGTCGGCAAGACCGAGCTTGCCAAGGCGCTCGCCGCGTTCCTGTTCGACGACGACACCGCGATGCTGCGCATCGACATGTCGGAATTCATGGAGAAGCATTCCGTCGCGAGGCTGATCGGCGCGCCGCCCGGCTATGTCGGCTATGACGAGGGCGGCGTGCTGACAGAGGCCGTGCGCCGCCGCCCCTACCAGGTCATCCTCTTCGACGAGATCGAGAAGGCCCATCCCGACACGTTCAATATCCTGCTCCAGGTGCTGGACGACGGCCGGCTGACGGACGGGCAGGGGCGGACGGTCGATTTCCGCAACACGCTCATCATCATGACCTCCAATATCGGCGCGGAATTCCTCGTCAACCAGCCCGAGGGCGAGAAGACCGGCGCGGTGCGCGAGGAGGTCATGACGATGGTCCGGGCGCATTTCCGGCCGGAATTCCTCAACCGCATCGACGCCGTGATCCTCTTCCACCGCCTGCAGAAGAACGACATGGGCAAGATCGTCGACATCCAGTTCGCGCGCCTCGCCCGCATGCTGGAAGAGCGCAAGATCGACGTCGTTCTCGACGAGGCCGGCCGCGACTGGCTGGCGGAGAAGGGTTGGGATCCGGCCTATGGCGCCCGCCCCTTGAAACGGGCGATCCAGCGCTATGTACAGGATCCGCTGGCGGAAATGATCCTCGCCGGCGAGGTGCGCGACGGCATGACCGTGCGCATCTCCGCCGCCGATGGCGATATCACCTTCAACGGCAGGAAACCGGAATTCGTCGATGAGGACGAATTCGACATGGTCTGAAGAGCTTCAACGCAAAGGGAGAAAGACATGAGCGACAAGGTCAGGGACGGCATGGAAGTCATCGGCGCGGACGGCGTGCATGTAGGCACCGTCGACCGCGTGGAAGGCGACCGCATCAAGCTTAAGAAGAGCGACAGCTTCGGCCGCCACGAAGGCCACCATCACTATATCGAGATGGGCTTCGTCGCCGGTGTCGAGGGCGACAAGGTGCGCCTGTCGGCCAATGCCGATATCGCCGTGACGCTGGAAGAGGAAAAATCCGGCCGTCCGGTCAACCTCTGACCAGCTAAGGGGCGGCTTCCTCCGGCCGCCCCGTTTTCCTCCAGCGCAAGGTGCTCCATGGAAAACTACGACCTCTACCTGAACCCCTCGAAGCCGTCGATCGGTCTCTATGTGCGCGCCGGCGCGGGCCTGCCCGACATCGCCGCTGCGAAGAACTGGATTTTCGATGGCACGGTGGAGGAAGACTCGCTACCTTCCGACATCGTGAAGGCGATCGCGGCGGACGGGCACGCCTTCCGCGACATGGATTGAGCCGGATGGATTGAGCCGGCGTCCCCCTTCCTGCCCCTGCCGAATGGATCACATATGGATGCAGTCCTCCCTTCCGTCGTCCCGCAGCCGGTCGCCGCGCGGCTGTCGCGCGCGGCCATCTTCCTGGTCGTGACGCTGGAACCCGGCCGTAAGGCCGAAAGCGCCGTGCGCAAGCTCTGCGCCGAGCTTTCCGGCCTCCTGCGCGCGGTCGGTTTCCGCGACCTCGAAGGCGGGCTTTCCTGCGTGCTCGGCATCGGCTCGGATGCCTGGGACCGCCTCTTCGGCGCCCCGCGGCCGAAGGACCTGCATCCCTTCCGCGAAATCCGCGGGGAGCATCATGCCGTCGCCACGCCCGGCGATCTGCTGTTCCATATCCGCGCCACGCGCATGGATCTCTGCTTCGAGCTGGCGACGCGGATCATGGGCCGGCTGGCCGGCCTCGTCGCCACCGAGGACGAGGTGCACGGCTTTGGCTATTTCGACGACCGCGACCTCATCGGCTTCGTCGACGGCACGGAGAACCCCGTGGACGCGGCCGCCGTGGCCGCCACGATCATCGGCGCGGAGGACCCGGACTTTGCCGGCGGCAGCTATGTGATCGTGCAGAAATACCTGCACGACCTTGCCGCCTGGAACCGCGTGCCGGTTGCCGAGCAGGAGCGGATCATCGGCCGGGAAAAACTCTCCGACATCGAGCTCGACGATGCCGCCAAGCCGAGCTATGCGCACAATGTCCTCACCTCCATCGAGGAGAACGGCGAGCCGCTGGAGATCCTGCGCGACAACATGCCCTTCGGCGATATCGGCAAGGGCGAGTTCGGCACCTATTTCATCGGCTATGCGCGCTCGCCGCGGCGCATCGAGACGATGCTGGAGAACATGTTCGTCGGCCTGCCGCCCGGCAATTACGACCGGCTGCTCGATTTCAGCCGCGCCGTCACCGGCACGCTGTTCTTCGTGCCCTCCGCCTCGTTCCTCGACGCGGTGACGCCCGATGCGCCGCCGCCGGCGGAGGATGAGCAGCCGCCGCAGCCGCCGCCGCGCGGCGACGGCTCGCTCGGCATAGGTTCTCTCAGGAAAGGGGCTTCCCATGAATAATCTGCATCGCGACCTCGCGCCGATTTCCGACGCCGCCTGGGCGCAGATCGAGGAAGAGGCGACGCGCACGCTGAAGCGCCACCTCGCCGCCCGGCGCGTCGTCGACATGGCCGGCCCGTCCGGCCCCGGCCTTGCGGCGATCGGCACGGGCCATGTCACGCCGATCGCGCCGCCGGACGAGGGCGTGCAGTCGGTGAAGCGCGAGGCCAGGGCGCTCGTCGAGCTTCGCGTGCCCTTCCAGCTCTCGCGCAGCGCCATCGACGACGTGGAGCGCGGCGCGCTCGACAGCGACTGGTCCCCCGTCAAGGAGGCCGTGCGCAGGATCGCCTTCGCCGAGGACCGCGCCGTGTTCGACGGCTATGCCGCCGCCGGCATCGAGGGCATCCGCGCGGCGGCGAGCAATCCGGCGATCATGCTGCCGCGCGGGGTGAAGCGCTATCCGGACGCGGTGGCGCGGGCGGTCGGCCAACTTCGGCTTGCCGGCGTCGAAGGCCCCTATGCGCTCGTCCTCGGGGGCGAGGCCTACATGGCGGCGAGCGGCGGCAGCGACGACGGCTATCCGGTCTTCCACCATGTCGAGCGGATCGTCGACGGCGGCATCGTCTGGGCGCCGGCCATCGAGGGCGGCCTGGTCCTGTCGCTGCGCGGCGGCGATTTCGAGCTGGCCGTCGGGCAGGATTTCTCCGTCGGCTATCTCGGCCATTCCGCGACCGCCGTCGATCTCTACGTGCAGGAGAGCTTCACCTTCCGCACCCTGACGACGGAGGCCGCCGTGGCGCTTGCGCCCGAGTGACAAAAGGAGGCCCGCATGACGGAAGGAGACGATCATCACGTCGTCATCGTCGGCGGCGGCTTCGGCGGGCTGGAGGCGGCCCGTCACCTCGCGGCCGGCCCGTTCCGCGTCACGGTGCTCGACCGCCGCAATCACCACCTGTTCCAGCCGTTGCTCTATCAGGCGGCGACGGCCTCGCTCGCCCTTTCGGAAATCGCCTGGCCGATCCGCTCCCTCCTCAGCCGCTACCGTAACGCGACCACGCTTCTGGGCGCGGCCACCGGCGTCGATGCGGCGGGAAAGGCCGTGCTGCTCGCGGACGGGCGGCGGGTTTGCTACGACACGCTGATCCTCGCCACCGGCGCGCGCCATGCCTATTTCGGCCACGACGAATGGGAGCCCCATGCGCCGGGGCTCAAGACGCTGGAGGACGCGACGACGATCCGCCGACGCATCCTCTCCGCCTTCGAACGGGCGGAATGGCAGACGGATGCGGACGAGCGCCGCCGCCTCTTGACCTTCGCCATCATCGGGGCGGGGCCGACCGGCGTGGAGCTTGCCGGCACCATCGCCGAGCTCGCCCACGAGACGCTGCGCCGCGATTTCCGTCATATCGACACGCGCGAGGCCCGGGTGGTGCTCGTCGAGGCGGGGCCGCGCATCCTCTCGGCCTTCACGGAAGACCTTTCGGCCTATGCCGAGCGGGCGCTCGCCCGCCTCGGCGTGGAGGTGCGCACGGGCCATGCGGTCTCGCAATGCAGCGCCGGCGGCATCGATCTCGGCGGCGCGTTTCTGCCGGCCGCGACGATCCTCTGGGCGGCGGGCGTCGCCGCCTCGCCGGCGGCCGAATGGCTGAAGGTGCCGGCCGACCGGGCGGGGCGCGTCATCGTCGCGCCCGACCTGTCCGTTCCCGGTTTCCCGGATATCTTCGCGATCGGCGACACGGCCCATGTCGCGATGGAGGAGGGCAGGACGGTGCCGGGCATCGCGCCCGCCGCCAAGCAGGAGGGGCGCTACGTGGCCGGCGTCATTCGCGCGCGCCGCGAGGGAAAGCCGGCGCCAAAACCCTTCGCCTATCGCAACGACGGCAATCTCGCCACCATCGGCAAGCGGGCCGCCATCGTCGATCTCGGCTGGATCAGGCTCAAGGGCCGGCTTGCCTGGTGGACCTGGGGCATCGCCCATGTCTACTTCCTGATCGGCCTGCGCAATCGCCTCGCCGTCGCCCTAAGCTGGCTGTGGATCTACTTGACCGGCCAGCGCAGCGCCCGCCTGATCACCGGGGCGGCGGCGGAGCGGGAGAAGGGGAGCGCGCTCGACGACGCCTGAACATTCGAAAACGGAATGCCTCGCCGACAGGCGAAGCTGCAGCGGTTCCAAGAGCATCAACCGGGAGATCTGGAAATGAACAAGCCGTTTTTTCTCGCATCGGAAAACCCCTCCGCCAGGAGGTTGCTCGGCAATGCGCGCATCACCGTCGATGTGATGGCCGCCGACCTCGACGACCGGGCCCTGCAGGCGCCGCTCGAGGAGACGGGCACGTCGCCCGAGGACGTCGCTCTCGTTCTGGCCGAAGCCAAGGCGGTGGAGGTCAGCGGGCGAAATCCCGGCCTGCTTTTCCTCGGCTGCGAACAGGTCTGGTCGCTGGACGACGAGGTCCTGCATCTGCCGGCCGACATGGAGGAAGCCAGGCGCCGCCTCCTTCTGCTGTCGGGCAGGACGCACCAGGTCAACGCCGCCGTCGTGCTGGCGCGCGGCGGGCAGGTGCTCTGGCGTCACGCCGGCGTCGCGAACATCACCCTGCTGAAGCTCAATCCCGGCTTCATCGGCCGCTACATGGCCGAGGTCGGCGCGGACGGCCTGCAAAATGCGAATGTCTGCCGCATCGACGGGGCGGGAATCCAGCTCGTCGAGAAGATCGAGGGAGATGGATTCACCGCCGCCGGCGTGCCGATGATGCCCCTCCTGGCCGAGCTGCGCCGGATCGGCGCGATCGACTTCTGAAGCAATCCGGGACGAGGAAACCTCATGGCCGTCGTGACATCCGAGCAACTCACCAGGGACATGCAGGCATCGGCGCGCCTGCTTGTCGAGCAGGCCGGGCTCGTTCCCCAATCGCGGGACCAGCCGTTGAGCGCGAACGATCTCCTCTTCTATCTCAGCGGAACATCGATGCCCATGGCCGATTTCCTGCGGGCGCACGGCCTTGCCGTCGACGGCGAGGGGCTGCATTACGATCCGGCGCGGTTCCCGGCCATCCGCGCCGTCGCGCAGGCGGTGATCCGCGAATACCAGGAGGGCGACCGCGCCGATGCGTGGAAGCGGTTCGATCTTTCCGAGGACGAGGACGTGGAAGGCAACGGGACCTATCTCCTGGTTGTGCTCGCCGCGCTCGACCTCCTCTACGGATCGGCCGCGTGACGCTCGGCGACGGTCCGGTCCGGCTCGCCGGCTCCGTTCTGTTGCCCGCCCCGCGCGATGTCGGCGCTGCGATGGGAGAAGAAGGCGCCGAACATGCCGGCCACGGTCGCGACCACGGTGATCGCATAGATGTCGATCAGGAGGCACAGCACCCTTCCGGATACGGTGACGGGGTTTGCCATGGCCGAGGAGAGCGTCGTCAATTGCGAGGTGGTGAAGAACAGCGCGTCCCAGAGGGTATGGATATCCGTTTGCGGATGGTCCCTCTCCAGAAGGAAGAGGAGGCTGCCGGCGACGATGTCGACGACGAGGGTCAGCGCCAGGGCGGCGCCCAGCCTGTCGCGCAGATGCGAATGCGGCATGCTGCTGGCGCGCACCACCGCCCGGATATCGTCAACGATACGACGCAATGCGCGCATGTTCTGTCCCGCCTTTCCCAAGGGTTTCCGGGATGGTACGGGATCGGCGACAGGAACGCGATGGGCGGAGGCCCGATATGATGTTGATGGCCCTGCATCTCCTCGTCGTGGCGGTGGCCGGCGCGCATATCCTCCTGCGCCCGCATCGCCAGCCGGAGTCGCGCGCCGCCTGGCTCGTCCTCGTCCTGACGCTGCCCTATCTCGGCGCGCTGGCCTATCTTCTCCTCGGGCGGACGAATGTCGGGCGCAGGCGGGTGGAGCGGCTGAAGGCCGCCTTCCACGGCCTGCCCCGCCCGGAAGAGGCGCCCGGCTGGCCCGCCGCGCCGCAGGTGCCGGACAGGCATGAGGCGCTCTTCACCGTCGGCCGGTCGATCAGCGCCTATGTCCCTGCCGGCGGCAACAGCGCCGGCCTGATGGAGAATTCGAACGCGGCCATCGATGCCATGGTCGCGGATATCGACGCGGCGAGCGACCATGTCCATCTCCTGTTCTACATCTGGCTTGCCGACCGCAACGGCACGAAGGTCGCCGAGGCGGTGCAGCGCGCGGCGCGGCGCGGGGTCGCCTGCCGCGTCCTCGTCGACGATCTCGGCTCGCGCGACCTGGTGCGCGGCCCGCTCTGGCGGGGCATGGCGGCGGCGGGCGTGGAGGCGCGCCGGGCGCTGGTGGTCGGCAATCCGCTGCTGCGCGCGCTCACCGGCCGCATCGACCTGCGCAACCACCGCAAGATCGCCGTCATCGACAACCGAATCACCTATTGCGGCAGCCAGAACTGCGCCGATCCCGAATTCCTGCCCAAGGCGAAATTCGCCCCCTGGGTCGATGTGCTGATGCGCTTCGAGGGGCCGGTTGCGCGGCAGAACCAGCATCTCTTCGCCAGCGACTGGATGGGCAATGGCGGCGGCGACCTCGGCGATCTCCTGCGCCGGCCGATGGCGCCGGCAGGGCCCGGCTTCACCGCGCAGGTGGTCGCCACCGGGCCCACCTTCCGCAACTCGGCCATGCCGGAAATGTTCGAGGTCCTCATCTATGCGGCGAAGCGCTCGCTGTTCGTCACGACGCCCTATTACGTGCCGGACGCGGCGATCCAGGCGGCGCTCTGCGCCTGCGCCAACCGGGGCGTCGATACCACCATCGTCTTTCCCGCGCGCAACGACGATTTCGCCGTCGCGGCGGCGAGCCGCAGCTACTATCCCGACCTTCTTCACGCGGGGGTGAGGATCTTCGAATACGAGGCCGGGCTGCTCCACGCCAAGACGCTGACCATGGACGGGGAGATCACGCTGATCGGCTCGGCGAACATGGACCGGCGCAGCTTCGACCTCAACTACGAGAACAACATCCTCGTCGAGGACGCGGGCGTGACCGCCGCCCTGCGCGCCCGGCAGGAGGCGTTCCTCGCGAAAAGCCGCCCGGTCCTTCGGCAGGACGTGGAAGGGTGGAGCGCCCTGCGGAAACTCTGGAACAACGGGCTGGCGATCGTCGGGCCGGTTCTATAGGCCGCGAGCGCGGGGGAGGATCGGGCCTGTCGCGGATATCCGGGAAATTCCGATGCCGGGCGGTTCGCTACACGTGAAGGTCATGATCGAGCCAGAGGGCGAAACCGCCCTTGAAGGCGTTCATGTTGTCGCCGCGGCGGGATTTTTCGGGAAGGGTGCGCAGCTTGCCGACGTTGCCGCCGCCGATGACGACGTAGTCGGGCTCGAGCGCCTGCGTCAGCTTCTCGACGGCGTCGCCGACGTGCCTTTCCCATTTTTTCCGGCCGCGCCTCTTGAGGCCCGCATTGCCGAGATAATCCTCGAATGTCCCTTTCTTGTAGGGCAGGTGCGCGATTTCCAGCGGCTGGGCGACGTTGTCGACGATCATCGCCGCGCCGAGGCCGGTTCCAAGCCCGAGGAACAGCATGCGGCCGCCGTCGTAGCTGCCGATGGCCTGCATGAGCGCGTCGTTGACGATCTTCAGCGGCTTGCCGAAGCGGCGGGCGAAATCATAGGCGACCCAGCCGTGCGCGAGATTGTGCGGCTCGGCGACGATCCTGTCGTGAACCACCGGCCCCGGATAGCCCAGCGAAACGACGTCGAACGGCAGGTCCCGCGCAAGCCGCTCGACGGCGTCGGCCATCGCGGCGGCGTCCATTCCCGGGCCCGAGGCGACGCGGCGCGGCTGACCGCCGGCGCTGCTGAGGATCTTGACATGCGAGCCGCCGATATCGACGGAAAGCACGACGGGCTGCTTGCTGTCCTCGTTCATGGCCTTCTCCGTCACGCCTGCGGGTCGATCCAGCCGCCGGGGGGCGCGAAGCCGCTCATCGCCTCCCCGGGGCCCCAACTGTGCGGCGCATAGGGCGCGGGCGGGGTTTTCAGGTCCAGCACCGGATCGACGACCCGCCAGGCAAGCTCCGACGCATCCCGCCGGGTGAACAGTTGCCGCTTGCCGTTCATGGCGTCGCCGATCAGCCGCTCGTAGGGCAGCATGTCGTCCGCCGTGCTGTCGACGGCGGCCAGTTCCACGTCCTCGCCGACCATCTCGCTGCCGGCGGCCTTGCGGCGCGCGCCGATGCCGATCAGCACCTCGGGACCGACGCGAAAGCGCACGTAATTGGCATCGGCGGCGTCGGTGTCGTCGAAGACCGCGACCGGCGGCCGCTTGAAGCGCAGGACGACCTCGGTGGCGCGCACCGGCAGGTTCTTGCCGGCCCTTATGTAGAAGGGAACGTCCTTCCAGCGCCAGGTGTCGACGAAGAGCCGCACGGCGGCGAAGGTCTCCACGGGCGACCCCGCGGCGACGCCCGGCTCGTCGCGGTAGCCGTCGAACTGGCCGCGGACCAGGTCCTCTTGGCTCAAGGGGCGGATGGACTTCAGCACCTGGACCTTCTCGTCGGTGAGATCGTCGGAATCGCTGGTGGCGGGCGGCTCCATGGCCAGCAGGAGCAGCACGTTGACCAGATGGTTCTGGATCACGTCGCGCAGGCAGCCCACCTCGTCGTAGAACCGGCCGCGGCCGGCGACGCCGAAATCCTCGGCCATGGTGATCTGCACGCTTTCCACATGGTTGCGGTTCCAGACCGGCTCGAGGAAGCTGTTGGCGAAGCGGAAATAGAGCAGGTTCTGGATCGCCTCCTTGCCGAGATAATGGTCGATGCGGAAGACCGACGGCTCCTCGAAGACGGACAGCAGTTCCTTGTTGAGCGCCTGCGCGGAGGCAAGATCCCGGCCGAACGGCTTTTCCACCATCAGGCGGGCATGACCGGCGATGCCGGCCGCTTCGAGGGCCTCGATCACCGTGCCGAACAGGGAGGGCGGTATGGCGAGGTAATAGAGCGGCCGGCCGGCTTCGCCGAGGGTCGCGCGCAGCCTCTCGAAGGTGTCGGCGGCCCTGTAGTCGCCGCCGACATAGCGCAGCAGGCTCCTGAACCTTGCGAAGACGGCCTCGTCCACCGAGCCGAACTGCTTGACGATGCCGTCGCGGGCGCGCTCCGCCAGCCTGTCGCTGTCCCAGTCGTCGAGCGCGACGCCGATGACGGGCTCGCTCAGTTGGCCGCGCCGCACCATCTGGTACAGCGAGGGCAGGATCATCTTGTGCGCGAGATCGCCGCTCGCGCCGAAGATCACCAATGCGTCCGATCTGTCCTGGCTCATGGCCGCCTCCGTCCGTTCGATCTATCCTGCCTTGCCGTGCCCGCCGAAGGCGTGGCGCATGGCCGAGAGCAGCCTGTTGGCGAATTCGTCGTTGTCGCGCGACGAGAAGCGGGCGAAGAGCGCCGAGGCGAGGACCGGCGCGGGCACGCCGGTCTCCACGGCCGCCTGCAGGGTCCAGCGTCCTTCGCCGGAATCGGAGACGCGGTCGTCGAAGCCGGCAAGCGTCGGATCGTCCTTCAGGACGCCGGCCGTGAGGTCGAGCAGCCAGGAGCCGATGACGCTGCCGTGACGCCACACCTCGGTGACGGCGGCAAGGTCGATGTCGAACCGGTGATATTGCGGCTGGGCGAGGGGGGCGGTTTCCGCGTCGGCGGGGCGTTCCGCATTGCCGGCATCGGCCGCCTTGAGGATGTTCAGCCCCTCGGCATAGGCGGCCATCATGCCGTATTCGATGCCGTTATGCACCATCTTGACGAAATGGCCGGCGCCGGACGGGCCGCAATGCAGATAGCCCTGAGCCGCCGTCTCGGCGGTGCCGGCCTTGCCGCCGGTTCCGTCCGCGCCCGGCGCCAGCGCCGCGAAGATCGGGTCGAGGCGCGCGACCGCCTCGTCCGGGCCGCCGATCATCAGGCTGTAGCCGCGCTCCAGCCCCCAGACGCCGCCGCTGGTGCCGACATCGACGAAGGAGACGCCCCTTGCGGAGAACTCGGCGGCCAGATCGACCGCGTCGCGGTAATGGGAATTGCCGCCGTCGATCAGCGTGTCGCCGGCCTCCATGCGGGCGGCCAGCTCACGGGCGATGCCGCCGGTGATGGCGGCCGGCAACATGAGCCAGACGGCGCGCGGCGGAGACAGTCTGGCGACGAGGTCGTCCATGCTTTCGGCGCCCGTCGCGCCCTCGGCGACGAGCGCCGCCACGCTTTGCGGATTGACGTCATAGACGACGCATCGATGTCCGGCCTTCGTCAGACGCCGCACCATGTTCGCGCCCATGCGGCCCAGCCCGATCATTCCCAATTGCATATCGGCAGCTCCGTTCCTGATGTTCATTCGTCCGGGATCCGTATCTCGTAGTCGGCATTTTCCCAACGCTGCGGCGGATCCAGCCACAGCAGGGTGAACAGGATGGACCGCCCGGCCGCGAGCCCGGCGGTCGGCAGGTCCGCCACATGGGTGCCGAAGGCGGTTTCGCGCGTCGGGCTGTCGCTGGTCGTCTCCCAGCGGTCGAGGCTCCAGTGCACCAGCGCCGGCGCGTCCAGTTCCAGCCGCAGGATCTTGCCGCGCGGGATGGTCGCGATCCTGTTGTCGGGGCGCCAGATGCGCAGGGCGGCGGGGGTCTCGCGCCGGATATAGCGCTCGACCGTTTGCGGCGGCATGTCGAAGACCGCGCCATCGGCGAGCGAGCGCAGAAGCTTGATATGCTCGGCATGGGCCCAGACCAGCGGCATGGCGCTGCCCGAGGGCCGGCCGAAGACCAGCTCGCGTTCGGGGACATCGGCGCCGTCCCAGCTCTGTTCGGGCAGCAGGCCCTCGGCCCCGGCGGAGGCCTCCAGCGTCGCGAGCAGGGCCTCGGCCCGGTCGCGCCGGCCGGCCGCCAGCTCGTAATGGGCGCGCTCGCCGGCCAGAAGCGGCCAGGCGCGCCCCTGTCCGATGCCGTCGAAGGCGCTGCCGTCCGGCTTCTCGCCATAACCGTCGCCGGTATAGCGATACCAGAGCGGGCCTTGGGGCAGGTCCACCTTGAGCGCGTGGTCGATCGCCTTGATCGTGTCGAGGATGCGCGGATCGTCCGGCCTGCGCAGCCCGAACCGCACCAGCGCCAGCGCATCGGGGCTCAGCACGTCATAGGCCGGCAGCATGGCCTTTTCGGGGACCTGGTTGCGAATCGCGGTCTGGCCGTTCGCGGCGGCGGCGACATCCGTCGCGGCCGCCCCGGCGATGCGCACATAATAGCCCCGGATGCCGGCCGCCTCGCAGATGTCGGGCCTTGCGGCGAAGGTCCAGTTCTCGATCTGCTCGTTCCAGCAGTCGGCCGTCTCGCGCAGGTGCCCGGCGGCGTCGGGGTCGCCCTCGGCCTCGATCAGGTCGGCGGCGGCGAGGAGGGCGGCGATCTCCACGGCGAGCGTGAAGGGGCTGTAGCCGCCGTCCTCTTCCCAGCGGTCCTGTATGGTCGCCGGGCCGTTGGCGATCAGGTAGCCGGCCGCCTTGCGGATCATCGGCATGAACCGGTCGAGATGCCGCCCGGCGAGATGATGGTGGCGGTGGAGCAGGTCGGCCAGCAGGATGGGAAAGGCGCATTCGTCCATCTGCACGCCGGGCCAGTAGGGCCGCCCGTCGAGCCAGAGGTTCTGGGGCCAGTGGCCGGAGGCGAGCTGGACCTCGCGCAGATAGTCGAGGATGGCGAGCGCCTCCCGGCTGTCGCCGGCGGCCAGGAAGCCACCCGCCGTCTCGACCAGATCGCGCGGCCAGACCAGATGGTAGCCGCCGAGATCGTCGTCGCCCTTGTTGTCGCCCCACGGGACGGAAAGGCTGGCGACAACGGCGCCCGCCCGGTCGGCGGCGCGATGGGCGGCCAGCACGGCGGTGGACACGCGATAGGCATTGACCTTTCCGGCATGCGGCCGGTCCAGCCCGACAAGGCCCTGCTGCCAGCGGAGCCAGTTCTCCCGATAGCGCTCCCACGCCGCGTCGAAGCCGGAATGCAGGCTTTCGAGCGCGGCGGCCGCGGCTTCCGTTTCCGACTGGCCGAAGGCGAGCGCCAGGACGACGGTCGGATTTTCGGCGGTCAGGCCGATCTCGCCGGTCAGCGCGACATTGCCTTCGTCGGCGCGCTGGTAGCATGGCTCCAGCGCGCCGTGCTGGCGCAATTGCCGGTATCCGTCGGAGGCGCCGACATAGCCGGCGGACCGTGCCTTCCACGGGCTGGACGCGGCCAGCGCCAGATAGCGCGAGCGACCGGAGGCCATCAGCAGCGGCGCGCCGTAATAGTCCGCGAGCCAGGCCGAATTCTGCATGCCGGCATTGGTGAGATGCGGCGACAGCAGCGCGAAGACGCCGTAATCCTCAACCGTGCCCATGGCCGGCTTGAAGGTGATGCGCTGCAGCACGCAGGGGCGGGCGGGATCGCTGACGATATCCTTCTCGATGCTGTAGCGTCCGTCGCGGGCGGTGCTGACCACATGAAAGGCCGGGATGCCATCGGTCTGCCGCGTCGTCACCGCGGCGCAGTCCCGCTTCTCCTCGGAGAAATAGCCCGAGGGGCCGGTGACGACGAGGCCGAGGTCGCGCGTGCAGGCGCTGTCGACCCGCGGATAATAGACCTCGTTGAGAATGCCGTGGCTGAGCGTGAACCAGACGGGCGATTGCAATGAGAGCGCCGTGCCCACGCCGCTCTTGGCGCTGGAGGTCCACCGGGCGGGGATGCCGGGCGCGCCGGGAGCGAAGTCGATCAGTCGGCGCATCAATCCACCTGCCTTCCATATCCGCTTTAAGACGCACAAGCGGCGTAATTTGGATCATGGACCCGGACGGACATGATGGGCCAGAAAAATTATCGACGGAAGGAAGCAGAGGGATCGTTTCCGCCATCGCCTCACGCTCGCCGGGGCCGGGGAGGATGGCCGATCCGATCCGGTGGCCCCGGATCGGTCGCGGCGCCTCGGCCTCTACCGCCGGGTGGCGAATCCCAGTTCGCGCGAAATGTCCCCGGCGCAGGACACGACGAAGGGGACGAGGGCCTCCAGGCGCTGTCGGGTCATATACGGAAGGGTGCTCGCGACACTGAGGCCGGCGACGATGTCGCCGCGCGCGCCGCGAATGGGCGCGGCGACGCAGCAGATGGAGGCCTCGTTCTCCTCGATCTCCATCGTGAAGCCGCGACTGCGGTATTCGCGCATGGACGAAAGGTATTCCTCCCACGCAAGGAAGCCGGGCGGGCGCATCTCCTCGGACAAGACGACCATCTGCGCCAGCGAGTAGAGCCGCCCCCATTCCTTTTCGGGAAGATCGAGCATCTGGGCCTTGCCCGTGCCGGTGATGGCGATCGGCTTGCGCAATCCAACGCGCGAGCGCATTTCGAGGCCCTTGTTGCCCGAAATCTTGTCGACATACATGATCTCGTCGCCATCGCGGACGCTGAGATGAATGGTGTCGCCCGTCTGCTGCGACAGGCGCTCGAGCAGCGGGCGCGCCACGGTCGTCAGCGGCATCTGCGCCAGGGCCGTGGTTCCGAGCTCGATCAATCGCGGGCCGAGCACATAGCCCCGCCCTTCGACATGCCGCACGAAGCCGGTCCGCTGGAGGAACGAGACGAGCCTGTGCGTCGTGCTCCGGCTCGTGCCCATGGTCCGGCCGATCGAGGCCAGGTCGCCATTGCCGTCGGCCACCGCGTCCAGCACCGAAAACGCACGCGCGAGAGACTGCGTGCCTTGCACGACTTCATCAGGCTTTTCCATCGTTGCCCCCTCTTCGTTTTGATGAGCTAACCCATAATATGAGATAAATCAATCCGTTATGACTTCGTCCTCTGCGAATTTCCCATAATATGGGATTCAATCTCGCATATTGCAACATTCTGATGCCGATGCTATAAGCCCGCCACCGCTCGGGAGGAGAGGGCAGGGTGCGGCCATGCATCGGCATGGCGGCGCGGGACAGCCTTCTGCCTTCGAGCAGATGTGGAGGACGAACGGTCGATGGCCTATGAATTCGATTTCAGTTTCCTGTCGGACTATTGGCCCGAGCTTTTGCGGGGGCTCTGGCTGACGATCAGGATGTCGGTCCTGACGATCGCGCTCGGTTTCCTCGTCGGAACGCTGCTGGCGATCGGCAGGACGTCGCCGAACGGCTGGGTGCGGCGTGCCAGCGGCGTCTATGTGGAGGTGATCCGCAACACGCCCCTCCTCATCCAGATGTTCCTCATCTATTTCGGCCTCGCCTCGCTCGGCCTCAAGCTCAGCGCCAATTTCTGCGCCATCCTGTCGATCGTCATCAATATCAGCGCCTATACCTGCGAGATCATGCGGGCGGGCATCGAATCGATCCGCAAGGGCCAACTCGAGGCGGCGCGCTGTCTCGGCCTGTCGCCGCTGCAGACCATGGCGATGATCGTGCTGCCGCCGGCGACGGAACGGGTCTATCCGGCGCTGACCAGCCAGTTCATCCTGATCATGCTGACGACCAGCGTCGTCTCGCAGATCTCGGCGGAGGAGCTGACCTCCATCGCCGCGCGGATCGACTCGATCACCTTCCGCTCCTTCGAGATCTATTTCGTCGTGGCCGCGCTCTACATCCTGCTGGCGGTCGCCGTGCGCGGCGCCTTCTGGCTCATCGCCCGGCTGGCCTTCCCGCGCCTTCGCCGTCTCGGCACGCCGCTCTGAGGAGACCGCCATGCTCACGACCTTCCAGATCCAGGCTCTTTTCGTCGGCGCGCTGTGGACCGTCGGCCTCGCCCTCGTCGCCTTCGCCGGCGGCGGCATCGTCGGCCTCGTCGTCGCGGTGACGCGCGTCTCGCGCCACCGGATCGTGCGTTCCCTGTCCTTCCTCTATGTGCAGATCGTGCAGGGCACGCCGCTGCTCATCCAGATGATGCTGGCCTATTTCGGCCTCTCGCTGCTCGGCTACGACCTGCCGCCCTTCGCGGCCGCCTGCCTGGCGATCGTCGTCTATGCCAGCGCCTATTTCGGCGAGATCTGGCGTGGCGGCATCCTCTCGGTGCCGAAGACCCAGTGGGAGGCGGCCGAATGTCTCGCGCTCTCCGACGCGCAGCGCTTCTGGCTGATCATCGTGCCGCAGGCGCTGCGCCTGTCCACGCCGCCGACGGTCGGCTTCATGGTGCAGGTGGTCAAGAACACCTCGCTCGCCTCGGTCATCGGCGTCGCCGACCTTACCTATACCAGCAAGCTCATCAACAACTCGACGTTCCAGCCCTTCCAGGTCTTCGTGCTCGTCGCCGCCCTTTACTTCGTCATGTGCTTCCCGCTCGCCTGGTGGAGCCGCAAGCTGGAGGATCGCCTCAATGTCTCCAATCGTTAAAGTCACGAATGTCTCCAAGTCCTTCGGCGCCCTCCAGGTCCTCGACGGCATCTCCTTCGACGTGCAGCCCGGCAGCGTCGTGGCGCTGATCGGCCGCAGCGGCTCGGGCAAGAGCACGGCGCTGCGCTGCATGAACGGCCTGGAGACCATCGACAGCGGCGAGATCGATATCTGTTCGCACCGGCTCGGCACGACGGTCGAAAAACGCCTGCTGCGCGAACTGCATCTCGACGTCGGCATGGTGTTCCAGAGCTACAACCTCTTTCCGCACCTCACCGTCGGGCAGAACATCATGCTCGCCCCGCGCTGGGTGAAGAAGACGGCGAGGGGCGAGGCGCGCGAGCGCGCCATGGAGGTGCTCTCCCGCGTCGGGCTGGCGGAGAAGTTCGATTCCTATCCCGAGCAGCTTTCCGGCGGCCAGCAGCAGCGCGTGGCGATCGCCCGCTCGCTCGCCATGCAGCCCAAGGTGATGCTGTTCGACGAGGTGACCTCGGCGCTCGACCCGGAACTGACCGGCGAGGTGCTGCGCGTCATGGAGCAGCTCGCCCGCGAGGGCATGACCATGGTGCTCGTCACCCACGAGATGTCCTTCGCGCGGCGCGTCGCCGACACGGTGATCTTCATGCACAAGGGCCGCATCCACGAGCAGGGGCCGGGCGCCATGCTGGAGAGCCCCTCGACGCCCGAGCTTTCGCAATTCGTCGGCAACGGTCTTTGAGAAAGACCGGCCGAACAGTCTTCAACCACCCAGAAATCCGGAGGAAAAAATGGGTATCGCAAAATACATGACGTCCCTCATCGCAGCCGTCGCGCTCGGCGCAAGCGTCGCGCCGGCCAGCGCCGACCAGCTCGCCGACATCAAGGCGGCGGGCGCGATCACCATCGGCGTCGACCTCGGCCAGGCGCCCTTCGGCATGGTCGACGGCGAGATGAAGCAGGTCGGCTCCGACGTCGCCACGGCCGAGCTCCTGGCCAAGGACCTCGGCGTCGAGCTGAAGATCGTCTCCGTCGCGCCGGCCAACCGCATCCCCTACCTGATGACCAGAAAGGTGGACGCCGTCATCGCCAGCTTCTCCATCACCGACGAGCGCAAGCAGACCATCGACTTCTCCAATCCCTATGCCGTGATCCAGTCGGCCGTCGCCACCACGGGCGGCCTGAAGGTCTCCGCGCTGAAGGATCTCGACGGCAAGGAAGTGGCCGTCACGCGCGGCTCGACCAACGACCAGATCATCACCAAGGCCGTCGAGGACGAGGGCCTGAACGTCACCGTCGTGCGCTACGACGACAACGCGACCGCCACCAACGCCGTCGTGTCCGGCCAGCAGGACGTCTATATCGTCGCGCCCTCGCTGCTGGTGCCCGTCAACGCCGCCAATCCGGACAAGCAGATCGAGCCGCAGCTCACGCTCAAGTCGTTCCCGCTCGGCATCGGCCTGCGCAAGAACGAGCCGGAATTCAAGGGCTGGCTCGACCAGTGGGTCACCGACAACCTCGCCAACGGCAAGCTGCGCGAGATCTACCAGACCTACCACAACGTCGCGCTGCCCGACGACATGGCCTCGTTCAACTGACCGCTCCCGTGCCGGCCCCGCAGGGGCCGGCACCACTCCCCGCATCGTTTCCGGAAAGTCCCATGTCCAGCTCGATCATCATCCGCCTGCGCCCCGAAGACGACGTCGTGATCGCCGCCAAGGCGATTGCCGCCGGGACGGCCCTGCCCGATCTCGGCATCACCACGCTTCAGGATATTCCTGCGGGCCACAAGGTCGCCGTGCGTGACCTGAAAGCCGGAACGCCGGTGCGCAAGTACAACCAGGTCATCGGGGCGGCGAGCGCGGATATTCCCGCCGGCGCGCATATCCACGTCCATAACCTCGCCATGACCGAGGTGGAGCACGATTTCGCCATCGGCAGCGCGGCCCGGCCGGTCGAGATGGCTTCCGAGCCCGCGACCTTCATGGGCATCCGCCGCGCCGACGGCCGCGTGGCCACCCGCAACTATATCGGCATCCTGACCAGCGTGAACTGTTCAGCCCGCGTGGCGCGCGCCATCGCCGACCATTTCCGCCGCGACCTGCGCCCCGAGGCGCTGGCCGACTTCCCCAATGTCGACGGCGTCGTCGCGCTGACGCACGGCATCGGCTGCGGCGTCGACACGCGCAGCGAGGGCATGGCGATGGTGCGCCGGACGCTCGCCGGCTATGCCCTGCATCCGAATTTCGGCGCGGTGCTGATGATCGGCCTCGGCTGCGAGGCCAACCAGATCTCCGACATCCTGGCCGAACGGAACCTTTCCGCCGGCGAGGCGCTGCGCACCTTCACCATCCAGGAGCAGGGCGGCACGGCCAGGACCATCCAGCACGGCATCGAGCAGATCAAGGCGATGCTGCCGGCGATCAACGACGTCAAGCGCGAGCCGCTGCCGGCCTCGCATATCGTCGTCGGCCTGCAATGCGGCGGCTCGGACGGCTATTCCGGCATCACCGCCAATCCGGCGCTGGGCGCCGCCGTCGATCTTCTGGTGAAGAACGGCGGTACGGCCATCCTCTCCGAGACGCCGGAGGTCTACGGCGCCGAACACCTCCTCACGCGCCGCGCCTCCAGCGAGGAGGTGGGGCGCAAGCTCATCGGCCGCATCGAGTGGTGGAAGGAATATTGCGCCCGCAACGGCGCGGAGATGAACAACAACCCCTCGGCCGGCAACAAGGCCGGCGGCCTGACGACGATCCTCGAAAAATCGCTCGGCGCCGTCGCCAAGGGCGGTACGACGCCGCTCAACGGCGTCTATCAATATGCCGAGCCCGTCACGGAAAAGGGCTTCGTCTTCATGGATTCGCCCGGCTTCGATCCGATCTCGGCGACCGGCCAGGTGGCCTCCGGCGCGAACATCATCTGCTTCACCACCGGCCGCGGGTCCGCCTTCGGCTGCATGCCGTCCCCCTCGCTCAAGCTCGCCACCAACACGGCGACCTGGAACCGGCAGGAAGAGGACATGGACATCAACTGCGGCACGATCATCGACGGCACCGCGACCATCGAGGGCCTCGGCGCGGAAATCTTCCGGATGATCCTCGACTGTGCCTCCGGCAAGCCGTCCAAGAGCGAGCTCTTCGGCTACGGACAGGACGAGTTCGTTCCCTGGCAGGTCAGCGTGGTGACGTGAGGCAGAGGCGCGGCCGTGTGGAAATCCCGGCGGCGCTATTTTGTCACGCTGGTTCCTCTCCCTTAATGTGGTATATGATTTACCACATTGAGGAGAAGGCCACATGGATACGAAACAAGCGCAGAAGCCTCTGGTGTTTTCCGGCGAGCAGGTCAGCGGCAGGGACAACAATGGCAGCAGCCTCATCCCGATGCTGGTCGTGGGGCTCGTCCTGATCTGCCTGGGCTGTGCCGCCGTGATGATCTTCGTCTGATCGGACGAGGCAGGCCGCGCGGTGTCATCGGGGCTTGAGGCCTCGATCCGGCTCTCAAGGCCGGCCGGCCGTCATTGCGGCCTGTATCCATGCCGCGCGTAGAAGCGGTCGAGCTCCCGCTGCCGGGGCGCCTCGCCGGTATAGATCGCGATATATTCGGGGATGCGCTTCATGCGCAGGGCGATATCCTCCCGCGATTGCATCGAGATATAGCCGATCTGGACAAGGTAGGTCGTTCGCGCGCGGACGTCCGCCGCGGCCTCGTCGTGGCCGAAGCGCATGAACATGCGGCCGATCGCTTCCATCCGAGTCTGGTCGGCGGCCTGCACCTGCGCCAGGATCTCCGGCGATTGCAGCGCCCAGCTTCGCACGGCGAATTCGAACTGGGAATCGAACAGCGTCTTGTCCAGCCAGCAGTCGAAGACGTTCAGCATCGCCTCGGCGAGCGTTTCCGCATAGGCCTCGGACCGCTTGACGAGGTTGCCCGTGTTCTTTTCCCGCCAGCGCGAAATGAGGGCGGCCAGCAATTCCTCCCGGTCCTTGAAGAACCAGTAGAAGCTGGTCCGGGAGAGGTCGAGCCGCTTGGCGAGCGGCAGGATCTTCACCGAATCGACGCCGGATTCGATGAGGGCGTCGTAGGCGGCCTCGAGCCATGCCTCCTGCGAGCCGCGCCAGCCGCTGTCACCCGTCGCCTGTGCCATGTCGCCTCCCGGTGAATCCTCCCTTCCTTACAGGCGAAATGTACAGGAATGTCAATATTCGGGACTGCTTTGTTTTCCGTTCTTGACACATATGTACATTCCGCTTTAGCGTTGCGCAAATCCCTCGCAACGGAGCCCGGCGCATGTCGAACGATCCCCTGCTTCAACCCTTCAAGCTGAAGCACCTGACGCTGCGCAACCGCATTATCGTCACCTCGCACGAGCCGGCCTATCCGGAGGACGGCATGCCGAAGGGGCGGTATCGCGCCTATACGGTGGAGCGGGCGAGGGGCGGGGTGGCGCTGACCATGACGGCCGGCTCCGCCGCCGTCTCGAAGGACAGCCCGCCGGTCTTCAACAACCTGCTCGCCTACAAGGACGAGATCGTGCCGTGGATCCGCGAGATGACCGATGCGGTGCACGAGACGGGGGCGGCGATCATGATCCAGCTCACCCATCTCGGCCGCCGCACGCGCTGGGACAAGGGCGACTGGCTGCCGGTCGTCGCGCCGTCGCACCATCGCGAGGCGGCGCACCGCGCCTTCCCCAAGAAGCTGGAAGACTGGGATATCGAGCGCATCGTCAAGGACTTCGCCGATGCGGCGGAGCGCATGAAGGCGGGCGGCATGGACGGCGTCGAGCTCGAAGCCTACGGCCACCTCATCGACCAGTTCGTCTCGCCGCTGACCAACGAGCTCGACGGTCCCTATGGCGGCTCGCTCGACAACCGCATGCGCTTCTGTCTCGACGTGTTCCGGGCGATGCGCGCGCGGGTCGGCGACGATTTCATCCTCGGCGTGCGCTACACGGCCGACGAATGTCTTCCCGGCGGGACCGGAAAGGCCGAGGGCCTGGAAATCTCCCGCCGCCTCAAGGACAGCGGCCTCATCGACTATCTGAACGTCATCCGCGGCCATATCGACACCGATCCCGGCCTGACGGACGTCATCCCGATCCAGGGCATGGCGAGCGCGCCGCATCTGGATTTCGCGGGCGAGGTGCGCGCCGCCACCCGCTTCCCGACCTTCCATGCGGCGAAGATCCAGGACGTCGCCACCGCCCGCCACGCCATCGCGGCCGGCAAGGTCGACATGATCGGCATGACGCGCGCGCACATGACCGACCCGCATATCCTGCGCAAGATCATCGAGAAGCGCGAGGACGACATCCGCCCCTGCGTCGGCGCGAACTACTGTCTCGACCGCATCTACCAGGGCGGCCTTGCCTTCTGCATCCACAATGCGGCGACGGGCCGCGAGGAGACGATGCCGCACGAGGTCGCGAAGGCGGATGCGCGGCGGAAGGTGGTGATCGTCGGGGCCGGCCCGGCGGGGCTGGAGGCGGCGCGCGTCTCGGCCGAGCGCGGCCACGAGGTCGTCGTCTTCGAGGCGGCGAACGATCCGGGCGGGCAGATCCGCCTGACGGCGCAGAGCGAGCGCCGGCGCGAGATGATCGGCATTGTCGACTGGCGCATGAGCCAGTGCGAGAAGCGCGGCGTCACCTTCCATTTCAACACCTGGGCCGAGGCCGGCACGGTCCTTGCGGAAAAGCCCGACGTCGTGATCGTCGCGACGGGCGGCCTGCCGCATACCGAGGTGCTGAGCCGGGGCAACGAGCTGGTCGTCTCGTCCTGGGACATCATCTCCGGCGACGTGAAGCCGGGCGCGAACGTGCTCGTCTACGACGACGCGGGCGACCATGCCGGCCTGCAGGCGGCGGAGGTCATCGCCAAGGCCGGCGGCAAGGTCGAGATCATGACGCCGGACCGCTCCTTCGCGCCCGAGGTGATGGCGATGAACCTCGTGCCCTATATGCGCGCGCTGCAGAAGCTCGACGCGACCTTCACGGTGACCTACCGGCTGGAGGCGGCGGAGAAGAGCGGCAACCGGATCGTCGCCCAGGTCGGCAGCGATTATGGTGGTGTCTCCAAGCAGAGGGAAGTCGACCAGATCGTCGTCAACCACGGCACCGTCCCGCTCGACGATCTCTATTTCGAGCTGAAGCCCGGATCGCGGAATCTCGGCGAGGTCTCCTATGACGACCTGCTGTCCGGCGCGCCGCAGGCCGTGACGCGCAATCCCGACGGCGCTTACCAGCTCTTCCGGATCGGCGATGCGGTCGCCTCGCGCAACACGCATGCGGCGATCTACGATGCGCTGCGCCTCGCCAAGGATCTCTGACGGCCTACCTGGAATTCACGCGATCATCTCCTTGCCGCCCGCAAAGGCGGATGCGGCAGGGAGGCGGGCGCTCGCCATGGTTCGGTAACCATATCTTCAAGAGATCGCGGCACTGTCTCGCGCAGGAGACGGTGATGGCGAAGAAGACGGCGAGACGGAAGAAGACCCCTGCGAAACGCTCCGGGGCAGGGAGGGGCGGCATGGCGCACTGGTATGTGCTGGGCGCGGCCGTCATCGGCGGCGTCCTCTATATGGACAACCGGCCGCCGGGGCCGGAAAGCGGGGCGACGGGCATCCGCACGGCCTCCATCGAGCGCAAGGATGCGCGCAAGGAGAAGACGGCCGAGCGCGTCGCGCTGGCGCTGCCGAAGCCGGCCGAGCGGGTGGAGCGGCAGCTTGCCGAGCCGGAGAAGCTGCCGGCCTTTTCCGGCAAATGGTTCATCTGCACCACCCAGACCGACTATTGCGTGCTCGACGGCAGCACCGTCCTCTATGCCGGCCGCAAGGTGCGGCTCGCCGATATCGATGCGCCCGATATCGCCGGTGCGCGCTGCGATGCGGAGCGCTCGCGCGGGGGCGACGCCAAGCTGCGGCTGCGCGAGATCCTCAACGAGGGGGACGTCACGCTTGTCGCGGCGAAGGGCGGTTCGTCCGGCAAGGCCGGGGCGGCGCCGCATCTTATCCTGCGCGACGGCCGGTCGATCGGCCAGCGGCTGGTGCGCGAGGGCCTTGCGAGGCCATGGACCGGGCGGCATCAATCCTGGTGCGGCTAGAGCATTTCCAGCCGAAGCGACGTCGCTTCGGCGTCGGATAATGCGGAGAAAACAAGAAACTAGCGCATGGTTTAGCCTTGCGCATGCTGTGTCTTTCCGGCACAAGCCAGACGCAAGCCTGCGGCCCTATGCTTTCCTTCAACCGGGATGGTGCCGGCTGGAAAGGGACAATGACATGTCGAACGACCTCGAGCGCTACAGCGATCCGGACAATGCAACGGTCGCCCTTTATCTCCTCGACAACGATGCGGACGAGCTGACGGACATCCTGGTGGCCGCGCTGGACGAAGCCTTCCGCATCCTCGAAGGCGAAGACTTCTCGGCAACGGTGCATTGAAGCGATACGCCCGCGCGGGCGAATGCCGCGCCGGGGCCCCGCCGACCGCTGAACGAAAGAGGGGCCCTTGCGGCCCCTCTCGCTTTTTCCGGCTCAGCCCGCCGCCACGGCCTGCCGCTGCACGCCGAGGCCGGTGATGGAGACCTCCATGCGGTCGCCGGGCTTGAGGTAGCGCGGCGGCTTCATGCCCATGCCGACGCCGGGCGGGGTGCCCGTGGTGATGACGTCGCCGGGCTCGAGGATCATGAACTGCGAGATGTAGTGGACGAGGAAGGGCACCTTGAAGACCATGGTGCTCGACGAGCCGTCCTGCATCGTTTCGCCGTTGACGGAGAGCTTCATGGCGAGGTCGCCGGTCTCTATTTCGTCCGTCGTCACCAGCCAGGGGCCGATCGGCCCGAAGGTCGGGCAGCCCTTGCCCTTGGTCCACTGGCCGCCGCGCTCGATCTGGAAGGCACGTTCGGAAATGTCGTTGCAGATGCAGTAGCCGGCGACATGGTCGAGCGCCTCGGCCTGCGAGACGTAGGAGGCGCGCTCGCCGATGACGACGGCGAGCTCGACTTCCCAGTCGGTCTTCTCCGAGCCGCGCGGAATGAGGATCGTGTCGTCGGGGCCGACGATCGAGGAGGGGGCCTTGTTGAACAGCACGGGCTCGGAGGGCACCGCCATGCCGCTTTCGGCGGCGTGGTCGGCATAGTTGAGGCCGACCGCGATGAAATTGCCGACCCGGCCGACGCAGGCGCCGAGCCGGCTGCCCTCGGGGGCGCGCGGCAGGCTGGCGGGATCGATGGCGCGCAGGCGCGCGAGGCTGTCGCGGCCAAGCGCTGCGCCGGCTATGTCCGGCACCACGCCCGAAAGGTCGCGCAGCTTGCCCTCCGCGTCGATCAGCCCGGGCTTTTCCGCGCCCGCCGCGCCAAAGCGCACAAGTTTCATGATGTCCTCCGTCTATGCCGATTCCTGTCGCGCGCAGCTTCCGTCCGCAGTCGCATCGAGTCAATGAAGCCTGCCGCGCATCGTCGCCGGACGGCCCCGGCCCGAAGCGCCTTTCCAAAACGGGAACGGCGGCCCAGCCGAAGCCGGGCCGCCGCTCGCAATTTCCTGCCTTCGCCGCTTACTTGCTGGCGATCGCCGTCGATGCGCCGACTTCCGCGCCGCCGCCGATGGCGACGTTGAGCGCGACATAGTCGCGGGCCAACTGGCGGATCGCCGAGGCGAGCGACAGGCGGGCCGAGGCGACGTTGCGCTCGGCGTCGAGCACGTCGAGGATCGTGCTGGCGCCGCCGCGATAGCTCTCGCGGGCAAGGTTCAGCGTCTGCTCGTAGGAGTTCACGACCTTGCGCAGGGCGGCGACCGTCTGGCCGTCGCGGATCAGCGCGGTCTGCGCGTTCTCGACTTCCTCGACCGCGTTCAGCACGGTGGACTTCCAGGTCAGGTATTGCTGCTCGGCCTGCGAGCGGGCGATCTTCACCTGGGCCTTCAGCGCGCCGCCGTTGAAGATCGGCAGGGTCAGGCTCGGGCCGAAGGACCAGTTCGACAGGCTGCCGGTCACGGCGTTGAAGTTGCGCGCGACGCCGATGGAGCCGCCGAGCTCGATGCTCGGATAGAGCTGCGCCTCGGCGATGCCGATCTGCGCCGTCGCCGCCTGCAGGCGGCGCTCGGCGGCGCGGATATCGGGACGGTTGCGGATGAGGTCGGCCGGGATGCCGGTGCGCGTCGAGTAGCGCGGCATCGGCTGCGCCGCGCCCTTGATGAGGCTGGACGTGACGCTGCCGGCCGGAACGCCGAGCAGGGTGGCGATATGGTTCGCCGCCTGGTGGAAGCCGGTCTCCAGCGCCGGCAGGTCGGCCAGCGTCTGGTTGACGAGGCCCTCGGTCTGCAGCACGTCGAGGCTGGAGGCGGCGCCCGCCTCCTTGATCTCGTTGGTCAGCTTGAGCGTCTCGCGGCGCGATTCCAGGTTCTTGCGGCTCAGCGCCAGCGCTTCCTGGTAGTAGCGGGCGTTCACGTAGCTCGACACGAGGTCGGAGAGATAGGCGAGGCGCGCGACGTTGACGTCGTCATAGGCGGCGTCGAGCGAGGCGTTCGCGGCTTCCTTCGAGCGGCGGTACTGGCCGAAGAAGTCGAGCAGCCAGGAGGCGCTCGCGCCCGCCGAGATGGATTTCGATTCGGAATGGTCGCGTCCGGTGGTGCGGCGCAGATAGCTGCCGTCCTGGCCGCTGACGCTGCCGTCGGCGGCCGCGCCGATGCTCGGCAGCGCGCCGGCGCCGGCGACGATCACGTTCGCCTCGGCGGCGATGATGCGCTCCATCGCCTGCTGGACGGAAAGGTTCTCGCCAAGGCCCTGGTGGACGAGCGCGTTGAGGCGCTTGTCACGGAAGGACTCCCACCAGGGATTGAGCGTCACATTGTCGGCGCTGGCCGCCTTGCTCTCGGTGAATTTGGCCGGAAGCGCGGCCTCGGGCTTCTGATAGTCGGGGCCGACGACGCAGCCTGACAAAAGAAGCATGCTCAGCGGAAAAAGCGTCCTGGTGAAATTCATGTGTCTATCCGATCGGCGTTGGGCGGTGCTTAACGCAAGAAATCTCTGATTCACTCTTTATTTATGTTTCGCGTCGAGGGCGAGCCTGCTGTGCAAAAAACAATGGTCCCACATCGTTTTTCCCCCTGTTCGTAGGGCGGTGTGACCGCCGTGCAACGCGATCGGCCTTCTGCATGCGCGCGGAACGAAAGTCGGGGCCGCCGCGTTTGCGCCGAGGGGTTGCGCCACGGCAATACCCCGGAATGTTCGTCTTCACGACATATTTTCCTGAGAAATGCTGCATGCGCGAAAAGAATTTTGCGATTCGCAATTGTCACACGAATTCAACAGTAATTTATTCCAAAATTCTATGGATTCCATTGACAAAGAAAGGAGAGCCGACTATGTGTTGGAGCATCGCATGAGGGCCGCATGCGTTTTGTTTCGGTCCTTTCCTGACGCGCTCTTTATCCCGCGTCAGCGCCAGCCAGAGGGAGTGTGCCATGTACCATATCAACTGCATCGCCTCCGTGCGTGTGGCGTCCTCCTGTCGTGAAACGATTACAGGGAAAGCGCATACGGCCCTCCGCCGAATGTGATCTGATTTCCCCTCATCGAGTTTAGCGCAAGTTTGAATTGGCTGTGCCTTCGGCGCGGCAGGAGTTGTTATGCAAAAGCAGGTTATCGAAATCGGTGGTGAGGCCGTCGGCGTCGTCGTTCCGGATGAGGATCGGCTGAAGTTCGTGGCCGTGAAATATTCCGTGTGGGACCTGGATTCCCAGCGCTTTTCCTCGGCGGACGAGGTGCGCGTGGCGATCCGCCGTCTCCTCAGCGATCCGTCCGCTGCCCAGCGGGCGATGCCCCCGGCCAATATTGCGGCCGCCTGAGCCAAATCTCCAACCAGACGGCGCCTTGCCGCCGTCCGCCACCGGCCTCGCCCTGCAGCGGGGCCGGTTTCGTTTTGTGAACGCTGCATTCACCCCGCGCCGGCTGGCGGGGCGGGGCAAATCCTGATTGGGTGCTGGCGAAAGGAGGGCCCCATGACAAGCGGCATCCACCACATCACCGCCATCACCCGGAAGATCCAGGCGAATGTCGATTTCTACGCGGGCTTTCTCGGCCTGCGCCTTGTCAAGCGCACGGCGGGCTACGAGGACGCCGACCAGCTCCATCTCTTCTATGGCGATGCGGCGGCGAGCCCCGGCTCGCTGGTGACGTTCCTCGCCTGGGAGGACGGCTCTCCCGGCCGGGTCGGCCTCGGCCAGCCGGCGGAGATCGCCTTCGCCATCCGGCCGGAGGCGATCGGCTTCTGGCTGACGCGCGCGCTGACGCGGAACGTCGCCATGAGCGGGCCCGCGCCGGAATTCGGCGAGCCCGTGCTGCGGCTGAAGGACCCCGACGGCATCATCGTCAAGCTGGTCGGGCAGGCGGGCGTGGAAGGTCCCGCGCCGCATGTCACGACGGAGATCGCGGCGGCGGACGCCATCCAGCGCATCCGCGGCGCGACGATCTTCTCCGGCACGCCGGCGGAAACGGCGGCCTTCATCGGCGGCCATTTCGGCTTTCGCGCCGTGGCCGAGGCGAACGGCGTCACCCGGCTTGCCGGGGAGGCGGGCGACGTGCTCGACATCCGCGACGCCGGCGGCTTCTGGACGTCGGCGCCCGGCACGGGCACGATCGACCACATCGCATTGCGCGCGGCGGACAGGGCCGCGGTGGAGGCGCTCGCCGGCCGGCTCGCCGCCGAGGATGCGGGCGACGTCAACATGCACGACCGCACCTATTTCCACTCGCTCTATGTGCGCGAGCCGGGCGGTTCGCTCGTCGAATATGCGACGGACGGGCCGGGCATGACGGTCGACGAGCCGCTGGAGACGCTGGGCGAGAGGCTGTTCGTCCCCGCCCATTTCCGCGCCGACCCGGACGACGTCCGGGCCCGGCTTCCGCAATTTTCCCTGCCGGGAGAGGAAAGAATGACCGAACGCGACCTGCCCTTCATCCACCGGGTCCACCGCCCGGAAAACCCAGACGGCACCGCCGTCGTGCTGCTGCACGGAACCGGCGGCAACGAGACCAGCCTTCTGCCCTTCGGTGCGCGGCTCGCGCCCCGTGCCGTGCTGCTGAGCCCGCGCGGGCGCAGCAGCGACGAAGGCTATCCGCGCTTCTTCCGCCGCCTGACGGCCGTGACCTTCGACCAGAAGGACATTTTGCAGGAGGCGGAAGCCTTCGCGGCCTTCATGGAAGGGGCGAAGGCGGCCTATGGGCTCGACCCGGAGAAGACGCTGTTCGTCGGTTATTCGAACGGGGCGAACATGATCGGCGCGATCATGCTGCTGCATCCGGGCCTCATCCGCAACGCCGTTCTGCTGCGCGGCATGAACGTGCTGGAGACCGTGCCGGAGGCCGATCTTTCGGGGGCGAACGTGCTGATGGTGACCGGCGGGTCCGATCCCTACGGGCGCTATGCGGGTGAGCTCGAGGCCGCGCTGAAGGCTGCCGGCGCGACGGTGGAGAACACGCTGCTCGCCGCCGGCCACGATATCGGCATGGCCGATCTGGAGCTGGCCAGGGCCTACAGGGAGCGCGTCATCGGCTGAGGCCGGTGGCGGGACGAAAAGGGCGGACCTGCCTCTCCTGCGTCATGCTCGGGCCTGTCCCGGGCATCCGCAACGTTGCGATTTTTTGGTGCGCCGGCAGATCCTCGGCACAAGGCCGAGGATGACGGGGGCGGGGTTTTTAGCAGTATGAGGGCGTGTCGTGGGACGCGCCCTTTCCGTGCATCATCGCCCGTAGTCGGTGACGAAGGTGGAGAAGCCGGCGATGAAATCGCTAAGCTTTTTCGCGGTCGCCTCGTCGGCGATCCGGCCGTCCTGGATGACGGTGCCGGCGCGCGAGACCATCAGTTTCGCGCCGAACCACGGCACGGTGCCGAGCGTGCGCATGACCGGCAGCCAGGCTTCCTGCGAGAGCAGCGTGCCGAAATTGCCGGGCGAGGCCCCGGTGATGGCGAAGGGCTTTGCGCCGAAGACGCGGGCGATGTCGGTCGAGGGGCGGCTCATCCAGTCGATGGCGTTCTTGAAGACGCCCGGGATGCCGCTGTTGTATTCCGGCGTGAAGAGGATCACGCCGTCCGCCGCCGCGACGCGCTCCTTCAGCGTCGTGACGGCCTCCGGGATGCCGTCCGCGGCCTCCGCGTCGCCGTCATAGAGCGGGATGCCGCGGATCGAGCCCTCCACGATCTCGACGCCCTGCGGCGCCATGGTCAGGGCGGCGCGCAGCAGCGCCGTGTTGAAGGAGCCTTTTCTGAGGCTTCCCGAAATCGCCACCAGTCTCGTCATCTCGTCTCTCCGTCGATGGACATGAAAACCCGGGCGGACGGTTCGTCGCGCCGAGGCGTCGTTCGGGTCAGGCGAGCGGCTTCAGCCGGGCCTCGATCTGCGCGCGGCGCGGCTCGAGGAAGGGCGGCAGCGACAGGCTCTCGCCGAGGGTCTCGAGCGGCTCGTCCACGGCGAAGCCGGGGCCGTCCGTGGCGATCTCGAAGAGGATGCCGTTCGGCTCGCGGAAATAGAGCGAGCGGAAGTAGAAGCGCTCGACCTCGCCGCTGGAGGGCAGGCGGAAGCCGCGCAGGCGCTCCGTCCAGGCATGCAGCGCCTCGATGTCCGGGGCGCGGAAGGCGACGTGGTGCACGGCGCCCGCGCCCTGGTGGGCGGCCGGCAGGTCCGGCTCGACGGCGACATGCAGCTCGGCCGCCGGGCCGCCGTCGCCCATCGAGAAGACATGCACCTCGCCCGCGCCGTGCGGGTTGGGATAGGTCGCGGTCTGCTTCATGTTCATGACATGGACGAGCACGGTTTCCGTGTTGCGGATATCCGGCACGCTGAGCGTGATCGGGCCGAGGCCCTTGATCTGGTGCTCGGCCGGAACCGGGCTCCTTTCCCAGGGATTGGCCGGCGCGCCGGCATCGTCGACGGTCAGGCGGAAGCGCTGGCCCTCGCCGTCCTCGAAATCGAGCGTGGCGCGGCCGCCGACGTCGCGGATCTCGCCGGCCTTGACCTTGAGCTCGGCGAAGCGGGCCTTCCACCATTCCAGTGTCTTAAGTTTGCCGACGCGCAGGCCCGTGCGCGAGACGCTGTGCGTGCCGCGCCGCTCATGGCCGACCGGCCAGTCGAAGAAGGTCAGGTCCGTGCCCGGCGAGGCGAGCCCGTCGGCGTAGAACAGGTGGTAGGCGGTGGTGTCGTCCTGGTTGACGGTCTTCTTGACGAGGCGCAGGCCGAGGGTCTGCGTGTAGAAGCGCAGGTTCTCCGCCGCGTTCGCGGTGATCGCCGTCAGGTGATGGATGCCGGTGAGCTGCAGGGTCATGATGATCTCCTCTCCGGAAACGTCCGGCGCGCGCCCCGCCGTCGGGGCCTTGCTTTGCAGCGAATATCGCCCCTCGGCCGGGCTGCCGGAAGATCGGCGGCGGCGAACGGATCGTTCACTTTTCCTGAACGCAGAGGCGGCTTCCCCCGGCATCGGGTCAAAATTCAGACCGTTCGAATTTTATCGTTTCGTAAACCAGCTCTCCCTTAGGCTCCATCCTGCGAAATGACTTCGTCCCTGTTTCGCCGCGTCGCCGGCATGTTCCGCCATTTCCAATGATTGCCGGTGCGGGCTTTCGCCCCCGGACGCGAGGAGACGTTCATGCTGCCGAAGACCGCGACTGCCCGAAACATGCTCGCCATCGTGGCGGCCGGCGTCACCACCACCGTCGCGACGGCGGGCGTGCTGATGTGGCTGTCCTACCGGGCGGTGGAGGAACGGTCGATCTCCGAGATGGTCAACGCCGCCGAGGCGAGCGCCGGCAAGGTCGAGACCTATTTCGCGCAGGTCAAGGCGCTGAGCTGGAACATGCGCTCCACGCTCTATGCCATGAAGGCGACCGGCGCGCCGAGCCGCGAGACGATGAACGGCATCTTCGACCGGCTGATGGCGGACAATCCCTTCGCGCTCGGCGTCAGCACCGGCTGGGAGCCGAACGCCTTCGACGGCAGGGACGCCGACTATGCGAACCGGCCGGGCCACGACGCCACCGGCCGCTACATTCCCTATTTCGTCCGCAGCGAGGGCAAGGTGGGCATGGAGGCGCTGGTCGACTACGACAAGCCCGGCCCCGGCGACTACTATCAGGTGCCCAAGGCGACGGGGAAGGACTTCCTGACCGAGCCCTACAGCTATGTCATCGGCGGCAAGAACGTGCTGATGACCTCCTTCATGGTGCCGCTGCTCTTCGACGGCACGTTCCAGGGCGAGACCGGGGTCGACATCGAGCTCGGCGCGCTCGCCGCCGACATGGCGCGGCTGAAGCCGCTCGGCGAGGGCTATGTGGCGCTGCTCAGCCAGGGCGGCAGCATCATCAGCCATCCCGACCAGGCCGCGCTCGGCAAGACGCTCGCCGAGTCCGGCCTCGACGCGGCGGCCTGGCAGGCGATGATCGCGGATCCGGAAAAGGCGGTGGAGATCACCGATGCCGGCGGCGTTTCCTCCATCGCGGTCGCCGTGCCGGTTCCGCTGGCGCCGGGCACCACCTGGTACACCGTGGCCTCAGTGCCGAAATCGGTGCTCTTCGCCAGCCTCTCGACGCTCGCCGTCACGTCGATCGTCGTCATTGCGGCGGCGGCGGGGATGATGATCTCCATCGGCTGGCTGCTGGCGGCGCGCTTCCGCAAGCGGCTCGGCAAGGTCATCGTCGCGACCAGCGAGATCGCCCGCGGCCGCACCGATGTCGACCTTTCGGAATCGGAGCGCCAGGACGAGATCGGCGAGATGGCCCGCTCGCTCGCCGTGCTGCGTGACGCCACGCTGGCCAAGGTGCGCCTGGAAGGGGAGGCGGAGCAGAACCGCGCCCTTTCGGAAGAGGAGCGCCGCCAGCGCGCCGAGGAGGCCGCTGAGCGCGAGCGCCAGACCCGCATCGCCGTCGAGGCGCTGGCCGACGGGCTGCAGAAGCTTTCCGACGGCGACATGACGCACCGGATAGACGAGGCCTTCGCCGGCTCGCTCGACGAGGTCCGCCGCGATTTCAACGCCTCGGTCGAGAAGCTGCAAACGGCGCTGCGCTCGGTCGGCCGCAACGCCAACGCCATCCAGGCGGGATCGGCGGAAATCCGCTCCGCCTCCGACGATCTCGCCAAGCGCACCGAGCAGCAGGCCGCCTCCGTCGAGGAGACCGCGGCGGCGCTGGAGGAGATCACCACCTCGCTCAAGGACGCCACCCGGCGGGCCGAGGATGCCGGCCAGCTCGTCGAGCGCACCCGCATCGGCGCGGAGAAATCCGGCGAGGTCGTGCGGCGGGCGGTCGATGCGATGAGCGGCATCGAGAGTTCCTCGCGCGAGATCTCCAACATCATCGGCGTGATCGACGAGATCGCCTTCCAGACCAATCTTTTAGCGCTCAATGCCGGCGTCGAGGCGGCCCGTGCGGGCGAGGCCGGCAAAGGGTTCGCGGTCGTCGCGCAAGAGGTGCGCGAGCTCGCCCAGCGCTCGGCCAACGCGGCCAAGGAGATCAAGGCGCTGATCACCAAGTCGGGCCAGCAGGTGCATCTCGGCGTCACGCTGGTTGCCGAGACCGGCTCGGCGCTGACGGAGATCGTCGACCAGGTGCAGGAGATCGACCAGAACGTCGCCGCCATCGTGCGCTCGGCGCGCGAGCAGTCGACCGGCCTCAACGAGATTAGCGCGGCGGTGAACTCCATCGACCAGGGCACGCAGAAGAATGCCGCCATGGTGGAGGAGCAGACGGCGGCGAGCCACGCGCTCGCCACCGAGGCGACCGCGCTGAACACGCTCATCGCGCAGTTCCGGCTGGATATGGCCGCTGCCGCCGCCCGCCCGGCGACGGCCTCCGCCGCTGCGGCCGAGCATCGCCCGGCGGCGTCCGGTGCGCGTGCGCTCGGCAGCAAGCTCGCCCGCGCCTTCGGCGGCGGGCAGGCGGCGGCGAGTGCCGCCGCGCAGGACTGGGAAGAATTCTGAGGCCGTTTGGGGCTGGGGGAGGGGCGGTCCGGCAACGGGCCGCCCTTTGCCGCTCAGGAGAAGGGCAGGGTGTCCCGTTCTGCCTGCTATTTGCTCAGGTGGGCTCACCGAGCCGGGCATATGCATATGAGTCCATGCTTTAGAAGAATGATTTCGTTCACGAATCCGGGATGATCCGGATTTGGCACGGTTCCTGCTTTTGCAGGAGAGGTCCAGAGGGGACCGGAAGAAGCGTCCAACGAATGACGCTCCGGGCAAGCCGCCGCGCAGCCGCAAGACCCCGCAAGGGGTTCCGGCCGCCGGCGGCTTTCCTGTTTCCCGCGCCCGCCGCATATGTCCTTGGAAAGTATGATTTATCAATATTTCCTCCGCGAAAGCCTTGCCGATTGGCTTTTCTCAAGGACTCCGCCACACTCGCCCCCGGCATGTTCAACGCAGGATGGCGTGGAGGCTTGCCAGTCTGCTCTTCGCAATATAATGAGGCCCCATATTAAATGGGGTTTCTGCAACAGTGGAGACGACAATGACCCGATCGGGGAGAATGATGCTGGCGGCGCTCCTCCTGTCCGCCGCCGCCGTGCCGGCGCTTGCCGACGGCGTGGTGCGCCCGGTGCGCGTCGCGCCGGTGCATTTCGAGGAACGCGAGCAGACGATCACCATCACCGGCGAGGTCGTCGCGCGGGTGGAGACGGACCTTTCCTTCCGCGTCGGCGGGCGCATCACCGGCTGGTTCGTCGATGTCGGCGACGGGGTGAAGGAAGGCCAGGTGCTGGCGCGGCTCGACCCGGAGGAGCAGAAGGCGGATGTCGAGGCGGCGGAAGCGGGCGTGCGCGCGGCGGATGCCCAGCTCAAGCTCGCCCGCGCCAATTTCGACCGCCAGAAATCGCTGCTCAACGACGGCATCAGCACGCGGCGCGACTATGACGACGCGGAAACCGCGCTGCGCACCGCCGAAAGCGCCCGCGAGGCGGCCATCGCCCAGCGCGACACGGCCCGGGAGGTGCTTTCCTATACGGAGCTGCGCGCCCCGGCCGACGGCATCGTCACGGCGCGCCTGGCGGAAGCAGGCCAGGTGGCGCAGGCGGCGCAGACCATGTTCACCATCGCCGACAACGGCCCGCGCGATGCGGTGTTCAACGTCTATGAATCGCTGTTCTTCGCCCAGCCGGCCAAGGACGGCGTCGTCGTCACGCTGCTCAGCGACGACAAGGTGCGCGCGACGGGCCATGTGCGCGAGGTCTCGCCGACCATCGACAGCCAGACCGGCACGGTGCGGGTCAAGGTCGCCATGGACAGGACGCCGCCGGAAATGACGCTCGGGGCCTCCGTGGTCGGCGTCGGCGCGCTGGCGCCGCGCCGGGTCGCGGTGGTGCCGTGGCAGGCGCTTTCCGGCGTCGACGGCAAGCCGGCGCTGTGGATCGTCGACAGGGCGAACGGCACGGTCAGCCTGCGCCCGGTCGAGGTGCTGTCCTTCGAGACGGGCACGGCGCTGGTTGCCGGCGGCGTCGAGGAGGGCGAGACCTATGTGGCCGACGGCACGAAGCTGCTCCGGCCCGGCCAGAGCGTGACCACCAGCGAAGGAGCGGCGCAATGAGGATCTCCGTCCCGTTCACCCTGGCCGTCATCGCCGCCGTGGCGCTTGCCGGCTGCAAGAAGGAAGAGGAGGCGGCAGCGCCGCCGCGCCCCGTGCTCTCCATGGTCGTCGCGCCGACCGCCCTGCCGGGCACGCGCTTTGCCGGCACCGTGCAGGCGAAGGTGCAGGCCGCGCTCGGCTCGCGCGTTGCCGGCCGGCTCGTCTCGCGCGGCGTCCATGTCGGCGATCTCGTGAAGAAGGGCGAGGTGCTCGCGGTGCTCGACGGCACGGCCTATGAGCTGGCGGTGCGCTCGGCGCGCGCCGAGCTCTCCAGCGCCGAGGCGACGCTCGCCAGCACCGTTGCGACCGAGGAGCGGCAGAAGACGCTGCTCCAGTCGAACGCCGCCGCGAAGGCCGCCGTCGAGAGCGCCGAACAGTCGCGCGAGGCGGCCGATGCCGGGCTCATCCGGGCGCGCACGGCCTTGGTCAAGGCCGAGGAGCAGCTTTCCTACACCCGCATCCTCGCGGAGTTCGACGGCGTCGTCGTGGCGACGGGCGCGGAAGTCGGCCAGACGGTCTCGCCCGGCGAGACGGTCGTCACCGTCGCGCAGCCGGACGAGCGGGACGCCGTCGTCGATATCCCCGAAACGGCCGAGGCGATTGCGGTCGGCAGCCGGTTCACCGTCTCCCTGCAGATCAACCCCGCCGTCACCGTCAAGGGCGTGGTGCGCGAGGTCGCGCCGTCGGCGGACGCCGCCACCCGCACGCGGCGCGTCAAGATCGCGCTGGAGAACCCGCCCGATACCGTGCGGCTCGGCACGACGATCACCGCCGAGCTGGAAGGGCCCGATCTCACCGCCATCATGGTGCCGCAGGTCGCCGTGCTGCAGAAGGACGGCAAGCCGCATGTCTGGCTGGTCGATGCGGCGAAGGGCGAAGTCCACCTCGCGCCGATCGAGACGGGCGCCGCCATCGGCCGCTCCCTGCCGGTGACGAGCGGCCTCAAGCAGGGCGACCGCGTCGTCACCGCCGGGGTCAACAGCCTTGAGGAAGGCCAGAAGATCAAGATCGAGGACGAGGCAAGCCTATGAAGAAGTTCAACCTTTCGGACTGGGCGCTCGATCATGCATCGCTCGTCTGGTACTTCATGATCGTCTTCGCGCTGCTCGGCTTCTTCACCTACCAGAATCTCGGCCGCGAGGAGGACCCGTCCTTCGTCATCAAGACCATGACGATCAGCGCGGCCTGGCCCGGCGCCTCCGTCGAGGAGACGACGCGGCAGGTGACGGAGCGCATCGAGCGCAAGCTGGAGGAGCTGGAATCGCTCGATTTCAGCCGCTCCGTGACGACGCCCGGCCAGACGCTGGTCTTCGTCAACCTGAAGCCGACGACCCGCGCCCGCGACGTCGCGCCGACCTGGCAGACCGTGCGCAACATGATCAACGACATCCGCGGCGAGTTCCCCTCCGGCGTCGTCGGCCCCGCCTTCAACGACCGCTTCGGCGACGTCTTCGGCAATATCTACGCCTTCACCGCCGACGGCCTGACGCCGCGCCAGCTCCGCGACTATGTCGAGGATGCCCGCACGCGCGTCCTCACCGTGCCGAATATCGGCAAGGTCGACCTCATCGGCGCGCAGGACGAGGTGATCTATCTCGAATTTTCGACGCGCCAGCTCGCCGCCCTCGGCATCTCCACGCAGCAGGTCGTCGCCACGCTGCAGGCGCAGAACGCCATCGCGCCGTCGGGCGTGGTGCAGGCCGGCGGCGAGCGCGTCAGCGTGCGCGTCGGCGGGCAGTTCACCTCGGAGGAGAGCCTCCGCGAGGTGAACCTGCGCGTCAACAACCGCTTCTTCCGCCTCGCCGACATCGCCACCATCACGCGCGGCTACCAGGATCCGCCCTCCGCGCTGTTCCGCTTCGACGGCGAGCCCGCCATCGGCCTTGCCATCGGCATGAAGCAGGGCTCGAACCTCCTGGAATTCGGCGCGGCGGTGGAGAAGAAGATCGAGACGCTGTCGCACGAGCTGCCGGTGGGCGTCGACGTGCATCTCGTCTCCGACCAGCCGAAGGTGGTGGAGGAGGCCGTTTCCGGCTTCACCCGGGCGCTGTTCGAGGCGGTCGCCATCGTCCTCATCGTCAGCTTCGTCAGCCTCGGCCTGCGCGCCGGCCTCGTCGTCGCGCTCTCCATCCCGCTGACGCTCGGCATCACCTTCGTCTTCATGTATTACGACGCCATATCGCTGCAGCGCGTGTCGCTCGGGGCGCTGATCATCGCGCTCGGCCTGCTGGTGGACGATGCGATGATCGCCGTCGAGATGATGGTGGCGCGGCTGGAGGCGGGCGACACGCTGCGCAAGGCCGCGACCTATGTCTACACCTCCACCGCCTTCCCGATGCTGACCGGCACGCTGGTGACCGTCGCC
>JBDHSZ010000012.1:0-42403 GCA_039812945.1 Shinella sp. | reverse complement strand
GATGTCGATGAGCGCGCAGGTCTTCTTCGTGCAGGCGGCGGCGCGCGACGTGCTGATCGTGCCGGCCGGCGCGGTGTCGATGAAGCGCGGCGAGGGCAAGCCCAAAGCAGAGGTGACGGTCGTCACCGCCTCGGGCGCGCAGGAAGTGCGCGAGGTCGAGACCGGCATCCGCAACCGCGTCAGCGTCGAGGTGAAGAGCGGCCTTGGCGAGGGCGACACGGTCGTCGTCACCGCCGGCGGCGGCAATGCGCCGGGCGGCGGCCGGAATTCGGGACGCGGCCTGCGCATGCCGCCGATGTTCTGAGGATCGGCCATGACGGCGCTCATCTCGCTCAGGGACGTCACCAAGACCTTCTACAACGGCGACTTCGCCGTGGAGGTCCTGCACGGCATCTCGCTCGATATCGAGGCGGGGGAATTCGTGGCGATCATCGGCCAGTCCGGCTCGGGCAAGTCGACGCTGATGAACATCCTCGGCTGCCTCGACCAGCCGACCTCCGGCGACTATCTCATCGACGGCGAGCCGGTCGCCGATTTCGAGAGCGACGAGCTTGCGGCGCTGCGCCGCCGCACCTTCGGCTTCGTGTTCCAGAGCTATAACCTCATCCCCACGGCCAGCGCCCGCGAGAATGTCGAGGTGCCGGCGATCTATGCCGGCCTTCCGGCGCGCGAGCGGCAGGAGCGGGCGGAGGAGCTGCTCGGCTCGCTGAAGCTCGCCGACCGGCTCGACCACCGGCCGAGCCAGCTTTCCGGCGGCCAGCAGCAGCGCGTCTCCATCGCCCGCGCGCTGATGAACGGCGGCCGCGTCATCCTCGCCGACGAGCCGACCGGCGCGCTCGACAGCCAGAGCGGCGAGGAGGTGATGGCGCTCCTGCGCCGGATGCACGAGGACGGCCATACGATCATCCTCATCACCCATTCGCGCGAGGTGGCGGAGGCCGCCGACCGGCTGATCGAGATCCGCGACGGCGAGATCATCGCCGACCGCGCCCGCAAGACGCGCCCGTCCCCTGACGCCGCCGCCGGCCTGCGCAAGGCCGTCAAGGAAGGCTCGGCGGCCATCGCCGACGTCTCCGAGGCGATCAAGATGGCCTTCCGGGCGCTGCGCGCCAATCTCTTCCGCACGGTGCTGACGCTGCTCGGCATCGTCATCGGCGTCGGCTCGGTGGTGGCGATGCTGGCGATCGGCACCGGCGCGCAGAATTCCGTGCTCGACCGCATCTCCTCGATGGGCTCGGACCTCCTCCTCGTGCGGCCGAGCATGGCGAATTTCCGCGGCGGGGGCAGCGCGCCCGTCACGCTCATCCCCTCGGATGCCGACGCGATCCTGGAAGTGCCGAACGTCGCCTTCGCCGTGCCGGAGATGACGAGCTCCGTCACCGTGCGCTACGGCAATATCGACTACCAGACCACCGCCAACGGCACGGTGCCGGCCTTCCCGCGCGCCAAATCCTGGGCCGTCGCCTCGGGCGAGTTCATCAACCAGGACGACATGGACAGCTATGCGCCGGTGGTCGTGCTCGGCCGCACGGTGGCGCGGACCCTCTTCCCCGACGGCGGCAATCCGCTCGGCCAATATGTGCTGGTCAACAAGATCCCCTTCCAGGTGATCGGCGTGATGGCCGAGATGGGCGCGAGCGCCGGCGGCAACGACCAGGACGACGTGATGCTGGTGCCGCTCTCCACCGGCAGCATGCGGCTCTTCGGCCAGCGCAACGTGCGCACCATCACGGTGCAGGTCGAGGACGCCGCGGCCATCGACCTGACGCAGGGCGCCATCCAGGCGCTGCTCGACGAGCGGCACAAGGCGCAGGACACGCAGATCACCAACATGTCCTCGGTGCGCGAGGCCTTCACCGAGACGTCGAACACGATGAAGCTCTTCCTCGGCTCGGTCGCCGCCATCTCGCTGCTCGTCGGCGGCATCGGGGTGATGAACATCATGCTGGTCAGCGTGCGCGAGCGCACCCGCGAGATCGGCGTGCGCATGGCGACGGGCGCGCGGCGGCGGGATATCCTGCTGCAGTTCCTCATTGAGGCGCTGGTCGTCTCGGCGATCGGCGGGGCCATCGGCGTGGTGCTGGGGCTTTCCGTCGGCGCGCTGGCGAAGGCCTTCGGCATGCCGGTCAGCTTCACCGCCGGCCCGGTCGCGCTGGCCTTCGCCTGCTCGTTCCTGACCGGCCTCGTCTTCGGCTACCTGCCGGCGCGCAACGCCTCGCATCTGCAGCCGGCCGTGGCGCTCGGCGCGGACTGAAAAGCCGTCGCTTGCCGCGCCGGCACGGGGGCGCATAAAGCAGGCAGGGCTGGAACTTCCGCTCGCTTCGCGGGTTTCTCCCTTTGCCTTGAAGGGAGGGCGACATGAACGAGACCACCAACATCCAGCTCCATTTCGACGTGCTCAGTTGTCGGGCGCTGCTATCGTGCGAGGGCAAGGATTATGTCCTGCCCGACACCTATCCGAACCGCGAGGCCGCCGAGGCGGCCGCCAAGAAGTTCGCCTGGGAGAAGCTCGGCGTACAGAAGCGGCGCGGCCGCCGGCCGGCGGACCTCGCCATCTGGTTGCGGTAGCAATCGGGTGCGAAATTTCCTAGATATCGAACCCGGACATGAAAACGGAGTTCGAGCGTGAGCGTCGCATTCGTCAAGGAAGAAAGCGCGGAAACGGCAGCGGAAACCCAATTGCCGGACCGCCCCGTCTCCCCCCATCCCAATCTCGTCACCGAGGCCGGGCTGCGGGCGCTGGAGCAGCGTCTCCAGGAGGCCCGCGAGGCCTTCGAGGCCGCCAACGGCATAGAGGACGTCAACGAGCGCCGCCGCCAGGCCGCCGGCCCCGCCCGGGACCTGCGCTATTTCGCGGAACGCCTGCGCACCGCCCAGCTCATTCCCCCGCCGGCGTCCAGCGACGTCGTCGCCTTCGGCAGCACGGTGACGTTCAACCGTGACGACGGGCGGGTGCAGACCTACCGCATCGTCGGCGAGGACGAGGCCGATCCCAAGGCGGGATCGATCTCCTATGTCTCGCCGGTGGCGCGGCTCCTGATGGGCAAGGGCGTCGGCGACGTGGTGACGGTCGGCGCGCAGGAACTGGAGATCGAGAAGATCGCCTGAGGCAGGCCGCGACAATGTAAAAAGGCCGGCTCGACGCCGGCCTTTCTGTTTCAGTCCTTCTGGACGCCGCCGGAAACGAGGCGGCCCTTGTGGAAGGTGGCGGTGCGGGCCGGCAGGCGGGCGACGGCCTCGGCGGTGCAGCTTGCCGGCGCCAGCGAGAAGCCGGCCTCGTCGCCGGCCTTGGGCCAGGCGCGGTTGCCGTCATCGTCGAGCGGCAGCACGCCGCCGGTGGAGATGGAGAGCGCGCGGGAGAGGTGGTATTCGTCCGAGCCGCGATAGAGCTGGGCGTAGAGATTGGCCTTTTCCAGCATGTCGCCGCTGCCGAAGGGCGACCAGTGGTCGATCACGCTGTCCGTGCCGGGCATGACGAAGACGCCGGCCGCGGAAAGCTGCGGCAGGGGCATCATCAGCCCGCCGATCGGAACGGTCGAGGCGACGGAGATGCCGTTCGCGGCAAAGCGCGCGGCGGTTTCCGCGAGCTTTTCCGGGGAGAGCGTCGTCAGCGCGAAGCCGTGGCTGAGCGTCACCTTGCCCTTGAGGGCGGGGTTCTTCTCCACCGTGTCGATCATGTAGTCGACGGCGGCGACGCCCGCCGGGCTCGTCTCGTGCAGATGGATGTCGACGCCCTTGCCGCTGTCGAGCGCGATCTGGAACATGGCGTCGAGCGACTTCTCCATGGCGCCGTCGACATTGGTCGGGTCGAGGCCGCCGACGAAATCCACGCCCATCCGCATGGCTTCGCGCATCAGCCCGTCGACCTTGGAATGCAGCAGGCCGTGCTGCGGGAAGGCGACGATCTCGCAGACGAAGTCGTCCTCATGCTTCTCCAGCGCCAGCTTCAGGTGCTCCAGGCTCTTCAGGCCGCTGACCGGATCGATGTTGCAATGGCTGCGCGCGACCGTGCTGCCCTTGGATTGCAGGAGGGCGATGATGTCCCCGGCGCGCTCGACGGAGGTCGGCAGCAGCTCCGGCAGCAGCTTCTCCTCCAGCGCGATCATGTCCATGATCGTCTTGCCCTGGCGCGGGCGCGGGGCCTGCCACGGCCCACCGTAGAAGGTCTTGTCGAGATGGATGTGCATGTCGCGCATGGTGGGCAGGGCGAGCTGGCCGTTCGCCCGGTAGGTCGGCAGGCCGGCGGGCGGGGTGCTGCCCGCGGCATGCAGCGCGGCGATCCTGCCGTCCCTGATTTCCAGCGTATAGAGCGCGGTGCGGGTGGCGACGACGATGTCGCCGTCCTTCTCGAAGCCTTCCTCGAGCCGTACGTCGGCGAGCAGATAGTGGTTGTCCTTGACGGTCGTCACGGTGGCGTCCTCCCTGGTATTGCTGTCGCCAGCGGCCGGCCAGGCCCGCGACGGCGCGCATTCTAGGAAAGGGCAGGGCGGCGTGGCAGCGACATTTGGCAATGCTGGCTATTCGAAATGCCAATGCTCCTACCGTATAAGCCCGTAAAACTGGATAAGCCGCTCGGCAAGGTCGAGCGCGATCGCCGGGGCGGTGTCGCGGTGGAACAAGGCGAGCTCGAAATCCTCCACCGGCGGCAGGCCCTCGGCTTCGCCGAGCACGCGATGGCCCGGCAGGCGGCATCCCGCCGGCAGCAGGCTGACGCCGAGCCCGGCCGCGGAGGCCGCCGCCACCGCCGCCAGCCCGCCGCCGCTGTAGCTGACGCGCCATTGCCGGCCGAGGCCGTCGAGCGCCCCGCACAGTTCCTCGCGGTAGAGCCCGTTCACCGGGAAGACGGCGATCGGCACGGGCGATTGCTCGATGGCGGGATGCTCCCTGCTGTCGAGCCAGAGCAGCGGCTCCGGCCGCGCGGCGCGCGGCAGGTGCACGCGGCGCTGCTTGACGAGCACGAGATCGAGCTCTTCCTGGACATAGGACTGGTAGAGGTCGGGGCTGAGGCCGCTGGTGACGTCGAGCCGGAGACCGGGATGCTCGCGCTTGAAGGCGGCGAGGAGATCGACCGTCGGCACGGTGAAATCCTCCGGCATGCCGAGCTTGAGCACGCCGTCGCGCCACGGCCCCGTCAGGGCGTCATGCGCCTCCTCGTTGAGGGTGATGATGCGGCGGGCGTAGCTCAGCAGCTTGATGCCCTCCTCGGTCAGCCGCACCTCATGCGAGCTGCGCTCGAACAGCGCCTTGCCGATCAGCTCCTCGAGCCGGCGCACCTGCTGGCTGACGGTGGATTGCGAGAGCGAGACGCGGTCGGCAGCGCGGGTGAAGCTGCTGGTCTCGCAGACGGCCACGAAGCTGATGAAAAGCTGCGGGCTGAACATGGGAAAGCGATTCATTCTTCCGCTGCCGGTTGGGCCATCGGCGATGGCATCGGCTTGTTGTAGAGAATGCGCAAGGGCCTTCCAAGGGGCTGCCGGCCGCGCGAGGGGCGCGGCCGGCAATTTCGAGGCTTTAGAAGCTGACCGCGCGGTCGCCGTCCTCGTCCTTGATGCGGGTCGGCAGGCCGATGCGGTTCAGCAGGTTGATGAAGGGCTTCGGCGGCAGTTCTTCCACATTCGCCATCTTCTTCACGTCCCATTCGCCGGTGGCGACGAGCATGGCGGCGGCGACCGGCGGCACGCCCGCGGTGTAGGAGATGCCCTGCGAGCCGACTTCCTCATAGGCTTCCTTGTGGTCGGCCACGTTGTAGATGAAGACGGTCTTTTCCTTGCCGTCCTTCAGGCCCTTCACGTAGTCGCCGATGCAGGTCTTGCCCTCGTAGCCGGGGGCGAGCGACGCCGGATCGGGCAGCACGGCCTTGACGACCTTGAGCGGAACGACTTCCTGGCCCTCGGCGGTCTTGACGGGCTGCTCGGAGAGCAGGCCGAGATTCTTCAGGACGGTGAAGACGTTGATGTAGTGATCGCCAAAACCCATCCAGAAGCGGACATTCGCGCCGTCCATGTTCTTGGCGAGCGAATGCACCTCGTCGTGGCCACAGAGATAGGCGCGGCGCGTGCCGACGACCGGCAGGTCGTAGTCCTTGCCGATCTCGAACATCTTGTTGGTCTGCCATTCGCCGTTCTGCCAGGAATAGACGACGCCGGTGAATTCGCGGAAATTGATCTCCGGGTCGAAGTTCGTGGCGAAGTACTTGCCGTGGCTGCCGGCATTGATGTCGACGATGTCGACGTCCGTCACCTTGTCGAGATACTCGTCCTTGGCGAGCTTGGCATAGGCATTGACCACGCCCGGGTCGAAGCCGGCGCCGAGGATGGCGGTGATGCCCTTCTCCTCGCATTCGGCGGCGCGCTTCCACTCGTAGTTTCCGTACCACGGCGGCGTCTCGCAGATCTTGCCCGGCTCTTCGTGGATCGCGGTGTCGATATAGGCGACGCCGGTGTCCATGCAGGCGCGCAGCACCGACATGTTGAGGAAGGCGGTGCCGACATTGATGACGATCTCGGATTTCGTCGAAGTGATGAGCGCCTTGGTGGCCTCGATGTCGAGCGCGTCGAGGGCGTGGCCTTCGAGCACGCCCGGCTCTCTCATCGCCTTCTTCTCATGAACGGACGCGATGATCCTGTCGCACTTCGCCTTGGTGCGCGAGGCGATGTGGATGTCGCCGAGCACGTCGTTGTTCTGGGCGCATTTGTGCGCGACGACCTGTGCAACGCCGCCGGCGCCGATGATGAGCACGTTCTTCTTCATGTCCCGGAATAGCTCCTTCTGGGGTTGATGAGGGAAATCAGGAAAGGCTTTTCTCGTAGTCCGCGTAGTCGAATTCGCGGACGGTGCGGATGCTGCCGTCCAGCTCGCGGATGGCGATGGCCGGCATTTTCACGCCGTTGAACCAGTTCTTCTTGACCATGGTGTAGCCGGCGGCGTCCTGGATGGAGATGCGGTCGCCGACCTTCAGCTCCTGCTCGAAATTGAACTCGCCGAAGATGTCACCGGCAAGGCAGGATTTTCCGCACACCATGTAGCGGTGCGGCCCGGTATTCGGGGAGAGCTTGGCGCTCTCGCGGTAGATCAAAAGGTCCAGCATGTGCGCCTCGATGGAACTGTCCACGATGGCGAGGTCCTTGCCGTTGTTCAGCGTGTCGAGCACGGTCACTTCCAAGGACGTCGACTTGGTGATCGAGGCCTCGCCGGGCTCCAGATAGACCTCTACGCCATATTCGCCGGCAAAGCGCTTCAGCCGCTCGGCGAATTGCTCCAGCGGATAGTCCGGGCCGGTGAAGTGGATGCCGCCGCCGAGGCTGACCCATTCGGCCTTCCTGAGGAGGGGGGCGAACCTCTCCTCGATGGTGCCGAGCATGCGGTCGAACAGGCCGAAATCGGCGTTCTCGCAATTGTTGTGGATCATGAAGCCGGAGACCCGGTCCATCACCGGCTCGACCTTCTTCACGTCCCATTCGCCGAGGCGCGAGAAGGGGCGGGCCGGATCGGCGAGGTCGAAGCTGGAGGAGGAGATGCCGGGATTGAGGCGCAGGCCCCTGACGATGCCGGCGGCCTTGTCAGCAAAGCGGTCGAGCTGACCGATGGAGTTGAAGATGATCTTGTCGGCATGGCTGATCACCTCGTCGATCTCGTAATCGGCATAGGCGACGGAATAGGCGTGCGTCTCCTTGCCGAAGCGCTCGTGGCCGAGGCGCACCTCGTTGAGCGAGGAGGAGGTCGTGCCGTCCATGTAGTCCCGCATGAAATCGAAGACCGACCAGGTGGCGAAGCATTTCAGCGCCAGGAGCGCCTTGGCGCCGGAAATCTCGCGCAGCAGCGCGATCTTCTCCATGTTGGCGAGAAGCTTCGACTTGTCGATCAGGTAATAGGGCGTGGTGAGGGACATGGGGACCTGTCTTCTTGCGGGTGGAAACGCATCGCGGCAAGCCGGAGGCCCGGGCCTCCCGCTTCGCATGGTTCAGGGACGGAACCGTCCGTTACGGTATCGTCGTGCGGACACGGCGATGTGACAGCGCCTTGGCGCTGTTCGCCCTGTCGAGATATCGCGTGAAAAGGAGGACGGGCAGGCGCGGTGTCTTCACCGGCCGCGCGGGACCGGCGGGCCTGACGGCATGAGAGCCGGAGCGTGCCGCGATGGCGCGCATCGGAAAGCGTTCTTCCGTTCGGGGGGCGTCTACCGAGCCCATCCCCGATTGGAAGAGGGCGTCGCAAGACATGGCGTCCTCCCCAACCAGCAGATGAAACCTGCAATAAGTCGGGCTCTCTAGCATAGGCGGGCGGCAGATTTCAATGCGACTCTTCGGAGGAATTTTTGCGATCGGCCCTTGCACCTCTAGTCGCTAGAGGTCGTACAACATCCTCACGAGACGAAAGAGGACGATGCGATGAGCGATGTGAAAGAGACGCGGTTCCGGGTGGAGGGCATGGATTGCGCCTCCTGCGCCAGCAAGATCGATACGGCCGTGCGGCGCATGGCGGGGGTCGCGGACGTCTCCGTGTCCGTGACCGCCGGCACGATGCGCGTGCAGCACGAGGCGACGAGCGACCTGGAGGCGATCCGCCGCAAGGTCTCCGGCCTCGGCTATACGGTGACGCCGGGCGCGGGCGCGGCGGAGACGCACGCGCACGGCCCCGCCTGCAGCCACGACCATGACCACGATCACGACGGGCACGACCACGCGCCGAAGGCCGCCGCCGTCGAAGGCCTGCACGGCCACGATCACGGTCCCTCGGAAGGGCCGTGGTGGAAGGGCAGGAAGGGCCGCCTCACCATCCTTGCCGGGGCGGCGCTGGTCGTCGCTTACGGTATCGGCCATCTCTTCCCGGCCGTTGCAACCTATGCCTTCGTCGTCGCCATGGCGGTCGGCCTGGTGCCGATCGCCCGCCGCGCCGTGATGGCCGCGCTCGCCGGCACGCCCTTCTCCATCGAGATGCTGATGACCATCGCCGCCGTCGGCGCGGTCGTCATCAACGCGGCGGAGGAGGCGGCGGCCGTCGTCTTCCTGTTCCTCGTCGGCGAGCTGCTGGAGGGCGTCGCCGCCGGCAAGGCGCGCGACAGCATCCGCTCGCTCTCCGCCCTCGTGCCGAAGACGGCGCTTCTTCAGGAGGAGGGCAGCACCAGGGAAGTGCCGGCCGAGGAACTGGCCGTCGGCGCCGTCATCCTCGTGCGTCCGGGAGACCGCATCTCGGCCGACGGCACGATCATCGAGGGCGAGAGCGCCGTCGACGAGGCTCCCGTCACCGGCGAGAGCACGCCCGTGCGCAAGGAGGCCGGCGACACGGTCTTCGCCGGCACGGTGAACGGCGATGCGGCCCTGCGCATCCGCGTCACGGCCGCCGCCGCCGACAACACCATCGCCCGCGTCGTCAAGCTGGTCGAGGAGGCGCAGGAATCCAAGGCGCCGACCGAGCGCTTCATCGACCGCTTCTCCAGATATTACACGCCCGGCGTGGTCGTCGTCGCCGCACTCGTCGCGCTCGTCCCGCCGCTGTTCCTCGGCGGCGTTTGGAGCGAATGGGTCTACAAGGGGCTCGCCGTCCTGCTGATCGGCTGCCCCTGCGCGCTGGTCATCTCGACGCCGGCCGCCATCGCCGCCGCGCTTTCGGCCGGCGCGCGCCGCGGGCTGCTCATGAAGGGCGGCGCGGTGCTGGAGGGGCTTGGAAAGCTCACCGCCATCGCCTTCGACAAGACCGGCACGCTGACCGAGGGCAAGCCCGTCGTCACCGACGTCGTCGCCTTCGCGCAGCCCGCCGAGGAGGTGCTGCGCCTCGCCGCCGCGCTGGAGACCGGCTCCAGCCATCCGCTGGCGCTCGCCATTCTCGGCAAGGCGGCCGATGACGGCATCGTCCCGCCGGCCGCCAGCGGTTCGCGCGCGCTGGGCGGCAAGGGTGTCGCCGCCACGGTCGAGGGCAGGGATATCTTCCTCGGCTCGCCGAGGGCCGCCGCCGAGCGGGCCGCGCTCGGCGAGGAGGCGCAGGCCGTCACCACGGCGTTCAACGACGACGGCAAGACCGTCTCCCTGCTGATCGTCGACGGCGTGCTGGCCGGGGCCATCGCCATGCGCGACGAGCCGCGCGCCGATGCCGCCGCCGGCCTCAGGACGCTCGGCGACGCCGGCATAAGGACGATCATGCTGACGGGCGACAATGCCCGCACGGCGAAGGCCGTCGGCGCCGAGCTCGGCATCGAGGTGCGCGCCGAGCTGATGCCCGAGGACAAGCAGCGGATCGTCGGCGAATTGCGGCGCGAGGGTTTTGTCGTCGGCAAGATCGGCGACGGCATCAACGACGCGCCGGCGCTCGCCGCCGCCGATATCGGCATCGCCATGGGCGGCGGCACCGACGTGGCGCTGGAGACGGCGGACGCCGCCATCCTGCACGGCCGCATCGGCGACGTCGCGCTGATGCGGGACCTGTCGAGGCGCACCATGCGCAACATCGTCGAGAACATCGTCATCTCGCTCGGCCTCAAGGGCGTCTTCCTGGTGACGACCATCGCCGGCATCACCGGGCTCTGGCCGGCGATCCTCGCCGATACCGGCGCCACCGTGCTCGTCACGCTGAACGCGCTGCGCCTGCTGAGGCCGATCCGGTAGGGGGCTCAGTCGTCGTGGTCGTCGGCGCACAGGTCGTGGTTGGCGAGCGACTGGATGACGTAGCAGTCGCTGATCTGGTCGCCGTGGCACTGGCTGGTGATGCGCTCCAGCTCGGCCTCCAGCTTGCGCAGCCGGGCGATCTTGCGCCGCACGGCGGCAAGCTGCTCGGCGGCGATGCGGTCGGCGTCGCGGCAGGGATGCTCGGGATGCTGGCTGAGCTCGATCAGCGCGCGGATCGCGTCGATGGTGAGGCCGAGGTCGCGGGCGTGGCGGATGAAGGCGAGGCGGTCGCGCTCCTCCCGGGAATAGCGCCGCTGGTTGCCCTCCGAGCGCTCGGCATGGGAGAGCAGCCCCATCTGCTCGTAATAGCGGATGGTGGGGACCTTGACGCCCGTCTGCCTGGAAAGATCGCCAATCGTCAGCATCGCCCGTCCTCTTGCTTCAGCCGTGCCCGGACTGTGCCGGGCGCGACGGTTCCGGGCAAGTCTCTGACGATATTTTGTCCGCAGCGTGATCGACGGACGAAAGAAAGCCGCAAAGCTGGTCTTGAACGCCAGGCGGCTTGCGGGTTTAAGCTGCGGCCACCACAGGATTAACGAAGTTCTAAGCAATCGCCTGGACTCTTGCGGCAAAGGCTGCGTCGCGGGACCCGCGGCGGCCACGGACCCCGGAAACCGAAAACGACCCATGTCTGCGCTTCGCCACCGTCTTTCCCTTCAGGCCGCCCGCCTGCGCCTTCCGCTTCTCGCGCGGCTTGCCGCCGCGACCGTCGCGGGCGGCCTGCTCGCCGGCTGCATGGCCATGGACGTCGCCTCGCTCGCCGAGGCGCCGCAGCTTTCCAGCAAGGTGAAGGCCGAGATGGCGAGCAAGAAGATGCGGCCGGAAAGCCCCGTGCTGGTGCGCATCTTCAAGCAGGAAAGCGAGCTTGAGGTCTGGAAGGTCGATGCTGGCGGCAGATATGCGCTGTTCAAGACCTATCCGATGTGCCGCTGGTCCGGCAAGCTCGGCCCCAAGACGAAGATCGGCGACCGCCAGGCGCCGGAGGGGTTCTACCATGTCTCCAAGGGCATGCTGAATCCCAACTCGCAATATTACGTCTCGTTCAACCTCGGCTATCCGAACCGGCTGGAATCGGCGCTCGGCTATACCGGCGAGGCGCTGATGGTGCATGGCGCCTGCTCCTCCTCGGGCTGCTACGCCATGACCGACCAGGGCGTCGGCGAGATCTACGCCATCGTGCAGAAGGCGCTGGACGGCGGGCAGGAGCGCTTCCAGGTGCAGGCCTATCCCTTCCGCATGACGACGCAGAACATGGCCCGGCACAAGGACGATCCGAACATGCCCTTCTGGCGCACGCTGAAGGAGGGCTACGACGCCTTCGCCTTCACGAAGCGCCAGCCGAAGGTTTCCGTCTGCGGCGGCCGCTACGTCTTCAACAAGGAATTCGCGTCCGGCGAGCCGGGCGATCCGCTGGCGCAATGCCCGGCCACCGTCGAGGGGGCCGACAGCGAGCTGATGGCGAAGATCGGCGCGGAACAAAAGAAACTGGATGCGGCTTTCGCAGGCGCGGCGCCGGTTTCCAGCTTCGCCTATGCCGACGGCGGCATGCATCCGAGCTTCCGCACGCTGCTCAAGCAGCAGGGGGCGAAGGGCATGGCGGCCCGTATCTCGCGGACGAAATATCCGGTCAGCCGGCCCGAGGCCGCGCTCGCCGACCCCTATGACAATTGATGTGTGAGGACATAGTTTGATTGGTGAAAGCGTAACCCGCCGCACCTTCCTGCTCGGCAGCGCAGGATTGGCGACCACGATCCTGGCCGGCTGCACCACGCCGGTACGCCAACGGGCCGCGATGATCGAGCCCGAACCGGTCGATACCAGCATCTACGCCGCCATGTACGGGCCCAGGCCGGAGGAGCGGTTCCCGCTGCCGGCCATCCCCTACCAGAAGATCGATCCGCGCTTCTACCGCCAGATGGTGCCGAACCCGACGGGCGAGCGCGCCGGCGTGATCGTCGTCGATACGGCGAACCACTTCCTCTACCTCACCTACGAGGACGGGCAGGCGATGCGCTACGGCGTCGGCCTCGGCCGCGCCGGCTTCGAATGGGCCGGCCGCGGCGTCATCCAGTACAAGCGCGAATGGCCGCGCTGGACGCCGCCGGATGAGATGGTCGCCCGCCAGCCCGAGCTGGAGCCCTACAGCATCCGCAACGGCGGCATGGAGCCGGGCCTGAAGAACCCGCTCGGCGCCCGCGCGCTCTACATCTTCCAGAACAAGGAAGACACGCTCTACCGCATCCACGGCTCGCCGGAATGGTGGACGATCGGCAAGTCCGTGTCGTCCGGCTGCGTGCGCATGCTGAACCAGGACGTGATCGATCTCCACGCCCGTGTGCAGAGCGGCACGCCCATCCTGGTGCTCGGCGCGGCGACTGTCGCTGCTGCCTATTGACCGCATACGATTTTCGGGCGTTATTGCGTGCAATCGATCCGCTCCCCGGCGGATCGAACCCGCACTCATGGAGGCCCGCAATGACCGAGATTCTCTTCACCAACGCGATGCTGGCGGACGGCGCGCTGAGCGACATCACCGTCGCCGGCGGCCGCATCGTTTCCATCGCGCCGGCCGGCGGGCCGGCGGATGCGGCGCGCAGGGTCGACATCGCCGGCGCGCTGCTCGTGCCGGCCTTCGTCGAGGGCCATATCCATCTCGACACCAGCTTCTACGGCGACGAGTGGATCCCGCACAAGCCGTGCACCAACGGCTTCGACGTGCACGAGCGCGTCGCCTTCCAGGCCGAGAACATGGCCGGGGCCGCGCCGATGGACGAGCGCGCCCGCCGGCAGCTCGAGCTCTGCGTCGCCAACGGCTCGCTGCAGATGCGCAGCCATGTCATGGTGGATGGCTCGGTCGGGCTGAAATCGCTGGAGACGATCCTGAAGGTGCGCGAGGACTATCGCGACATCATCGACATCCAGCTCGTCGCCTTCCCGCAGAGCGGCATCCTGACGAGCCCCGGCACGCCGGAGCTTCTGGACGAGGCCGTCGCCATGGGCGCCGATCTCGTCGGCGGCCTCGATCCGGCGAGCTTCGACCGCGACGTCAAGGGCCATCTCGACGTCGTCTTCGGCGTGGCGGAGAGGCGCGGCGTCGGCGTCGATATCCATCTGCACGACTTCGGCTCGCTCGGCGCCTTCACCGTCGAGGAGATCTGCGCCCGCACGGCGGCGCTCGGCATGCAGGGCAAGGTGGCGATCAGCCACGCCTACGGCCTCGGCGATCTCGACGCGGACGCCGCCCGCCGCATCGGCGCGAAGATCGCCGCCAGCGGCGTCTCGATCATGACCAACGCGCCCGGCAACCACGCCTTCCCGCCCGTCGCGCTCCTGCGCGCGGAGGGCGTCGACGTCTTTGCCGGCAGCGACAATATCCGCGATTCCTGGTGGCCCTACGGCGACGGCGACATGCTGGGCCGGGCCATGATGATCGGCTACCGCTCCGGCTTCTACACGGACGAGGAACTGGCCGCCGCCTTCGACGTGGTGACCGCCGCCGGCGCAAGGGCGCTCGGCCTCGAAGGCTACGGCATCGCCGTGGGCGCCAAGGCCGATTTCGTGACGCTTTCCGCCGCGCATGTGCCGGAGGCGGTGGTCGCGGTGCCGAAGCCGCGCCGCGTGTTCAAGGCAGGCCGGCTGGTCGCCGAGAACGGCGCGCTGGTTCGCTGAGCAGACAAAAAAGGGCGTGCCAGCGACACGCCCTTTTTGTCTCCAAAGCCGCTTACGTGCGCGGCTTGAGGTTTTCCGGGTCGTAGAGCGGCTTGTAGCCGATGCCGACCACCTCGACCGGATAGGTCTCGGCGAAATACTCGATGTTGAGCTTGCGGCCTTCCTGGCAATAGGCGTGCGGCAGGTAGGCCAGCGCGATGTTCTTGCCGATGGTCGGGCCGAAGGCGATCGAGGTCGTGTAGGAGCGGCGGCCGAGGTCGTCGATCAGCACCTCGCCGGTCTCCGGGTCCATGACCGGCAGGTTGCCGAGCGGGTAGCGCTTCACGCCGTTCCGGTCGGTGTTCTCCGTCATGACGAGCGTGCAGAGCATGGCGGGCTGGTGGTCGCGCGCCTTGTATTCCAGATGCTTCGCCTTGCCGCGGAAATCGGCCTCCTTGACCTTCGGGCGGGCGAGGTCCGCCTCGATGAGGTTGTACTGGGTGAGAAGGTCGGCGTTCTGCAGGCGCAGGCTCTTCTCCATGCGGCGCGAATTGGCGTAGGTCTCGACGCCGACCGCCATGACGCCGGTGGAGCGCAGCGCATCCCAGACGGCAAGGCCGTCCTCGTATTTCATGTGCAGTTCCCAGCCCTGCTCGCCGACATAGGAGATGCGGAAGGCGGTGACGTTCTTGCCGGCGATCTCGATCTGCTTGATCGCGGCGAAGGGGAAGTTCTCGACATTCAGGCCGTCGGGATCGGCGACCACCTTCTTCAGGTTCTCGCGGGCGTTCGGGCCCCAGATGCCGATGGTGATGTACTTTTCCGACGTGTCGGTGATGGTGACGTCGAGGCCGCGGTCCTCGGCGACGCGCTTCATGTAGTGGAAGTCGCGCGGGCCGGCGTCGGCGCCGTTCACCAGACGGCAGCGGTCGGCCATGCGGAAGACGGTGAAGTCGGCGCGCACCATGCCCTCGTCGTCGAGGAAGTGGGTATAGATGCCCTTGCCGATATTGCCGTCGCCGCCGATCTTTGCCGCGCAGAGCCATTCGAGCAGCTCTACGTGATCGGGGCCTTCGATGTCGACCATGTGGAAATGCGACAGGTTGATGATGCCGCAATCCTCGCTCAGCGCCAGGTGCTCGGCATTGGAGACGCGCCAGAAGTGGCGGCTGTCCCACTCGTTCTCGCGCACCGGAACGCGGTCGCCGTATTTCTCCAGCAGGTGCTCGTTGGCCTTGTAGCCATGCGCGCGCTCCCAGCCGCCGAGCTCCATGAAGTAGCCGCCGAGCTCGACCTCGCGCTCGTAGAACGGCGAGCGCTTGACGCCGCGGCCCGAGGCATAGGGCTCGCGGTTGTGCACGGCCGGGAAGTAGATCTTCTGGGCGGCCTCGTAGGTGCGGCCCTCGATGAACTTCTCCTCGAGCTGGTGCGGGTAGAAGCGGGCATAGTCGACCGAGTTGTGGTCGATCTCGGTGCGGCCGTCCGTCATCCAGTCGGCGATGAGCTTGCCGTAGCCGGGGCCGTCCTTGACCCAGATGGCGACGCAGTACCACAGGCCGCGCACCTTCTGGCTCTCGCCGCAGGACGCGCCGCCGGCGGCGGAGACCTGCAGCAGGCCGTTGAAGGAATGGCCCTCGTTATAGCCGAGCTCGCCGAGGATCGGCGTCAGCTCCATGGCCTTCTCCAGCGGCTCGAGGATCTGCTCCATGTCGAGGTCGCGCTGCGAGGGCGAAAGGCGCGCCTCGTGCTTTTCGAGGATGTCGCGCGGATGGCAGAGGCGCGGATTGGTGGTCTCGTAATAGCCCCACTCGATCTGGCCGCCCTCGGTGGTCTTCGGGTCGCCCGTGTCGCGCATATAGGCGGAGTTGCCCTGGTCGCGCAAAAGCGGGAAGCCGATCTCCTTGCCGGTGCCCTCGAATTCGTTGTACGGGCCGAAGAAGGTCAGCGGATGGTCGACCGGCATGACGGGCAGGTCCTCGCCGACCATCTCGGCGATCAGGCGGCCCCAGATGCCGGCGCAGACGATGACGTGATCGGCCATGATCGTGCCGCGATGGGTGACGACGCCCTTGATGCGGCCCTTCTCGACGATCAGCGCGGTCGCCGGCGTGTTGCCGTAGACCTGCAGCTTGCCGGATTTCTCCGCGGCATCGACCAGCTTGCCGGCGACCGTCTGCGAGCGCGGGATGACGAGGCCGGCATCCGGGTCGAACAGGCCGCCCTGCACCTGGTCTTCCTCGATCAGCGGGAACATCTGCTTGATCTCGGACGGCGAGACATAATGCGCGCGGGTGCCGAAGGCCCTGGCGGAGGACAGCTTGCGCTTGATCTCCTCCATCCAGGCGTCGTCGCCGGCGCGGGCGACCTCGAGGCCGCCGATGCGGGCGTAGTGGCCCATCTTCTCGTAGAAATCGATGGAATATTGCGTGGTCCAGACCGAGAGATAGTCGTGGCTGGTCGTGTAGCAGAAGTCCGAGGCATGCGCCGTCGAACCGATGTCGGTCGGGATGCCCGACTTGTCGATGCCCACGATATCGTCCCATCCGCGCTCGATGAGATGATGGGCGATCGATGCGCCCACGATGCCACCCAAACCGATGATGACGACCTTCGCCTGTTGCGGAAACTCTGCCATTTGCTGGACCCCGATGAGAAATTGCGCCTGATTTTAGGGCCTCGCCCGGCGCCGTTGCAGCCTGTCTGCGACTCGTCCGCGACCAGTTCCGACAGTCGCCGGAAGGGGCGGGCCCGCCGCAGGCTGCCCCACCCGGCAAGGCCGGTCAATGCGGGCCGGAAACCCCTTGGTTAACGGGGCGTTAGCTACCCATGCGCCTACTGCATAAGTGATCTGTCCACTTCGCGCTGTTCCGCATTGCAGCATAGCGCTATAAGACGGTCATCGAAAGACGCGGCGCCACGGACCGGTGCCGAACAGAGAACCCTAGAAAGGGGATCATCATGAACATGGCACGTTCCTTCAGCAATTGGCGCAAGTACCGTCAGACCATCGTCGAGCTGGATCGCATGAGCGCCCGCGAGCTGAGCGACCTCGGCATCGAGCGTTCGCAGATCAAGGCCGTCGCCCGCGCCGCCGTCGGCTTCTGACCGACGCGCCGGAAACGGTGGAATCCAAGAGACGCCCGCCCTTCGGCGGGCGTTTTTGCATGTGCGAACGAATCGCCTGCCAGCGATTAATTCAACGGAATTGAGATATACGTTACGCGCATGACGCATAGCAGCCTTGCAAAACGATGCCTATGAAATGACCAGGAATCGAATATAGTCATATTTATCGAAGCAACGTACCTCCTCCCACGAAGCTTCGATGGATGCAGAAGGCCTACTCCTCCTCCCAGGGCCGACTGCGGGAATGGCGACACTCCTCCTCCCAGTCGCCATTCGGTTCTATCGGAAAGCCTGCCGCACCTCCTCCCGCGGCAGGCTTTTCCATTTCAGGACCTCTCTCCAGGACAATATAGGCATCGCAACGGGCCGGCCGCTTCGGGCGATCCGCGTGAGTCAGTTTCATTGTGCTTTTGAAAATATATCGCTGGCAAAGCCGAAAGCGTCGATATATCCAAGGAGATACCACGCTGCCGGAAAGGCAGGAAAAGGGAGAACCGCAATGAACCGTCGCCTGCTTCTCAAACTCGTCGTCGCCGCCGTCGCGGCGATGCCGCTTGCCCTGCCGGCTGTCGCCGCGGACAAGGTCACCGTTTTCGCCGCCGCCAGCCTCAAGAACGCGCTCGATGCGGCGAACGCCGCCTGGCAGCAGGAAACCGGCAACGAGACGGCGGTCTCCTATGCCGCGAGCTCGGCGCTCGCCAAGCAGATCGAGGCGGCCGCGCCCGCCGATCTCTTCATCTCGGCCGACCTTGCCTGGATGGACTATGTCGCCGAGAAGAAGCTGATCAAGGACGACACCCGCTCCAACCTGCTCGGCAACCGCATCGTGCTCGTCGCGCCGAAGGACAAGGCTGCGCCGGTCGAGATCAAGGAAGGCTTCGACCTTGCCGGCCTCGTCGGCGACGGCAAGCTCGCCATGGGCGCGGTGGACAGCGTGCCGGCCGGCAAATACGGCAAGGCGGCGCTCGAGAAGCTCGGCGCCTGGTCTTCCGTCGAGGGCAAGGTCGCCGGGGCGGAAAGCGTGCGGGCGGCGCTCGCCCTCGTCTCGCGCGGCGAAGCGCCCTACGGCATCGTCTACCAGACGGACGCCGCTGCCGATCCGGGCGTCGCCATCGTCGGCACCTTCCCGGAGGACAGCCATCCGCCGATCATCTACCCGGTGGCGATCCTGACGGAATCGCAGAGCCCGGCTGCCGGCGCCTATCTCGACTTCCTGAAGTCCGACAAGGCCGCGCCGTTCTTCACCGAGCAGGGCTTCACCATCCTGAAATAAGACCGGGCGTATCTCGCAAGGGGCATTGCGTCAGGAAACCGGCGCGGCATATTTCCTTCTTTCCGCCCGCGGGGAGAGGTGGCCGGCAGGCCGGTTGAGGGGCGCGCCACCCTGAGAAGCGGCAAAGCAAGGAGAAGGCGTGGACTGGCTTGCCCTGAGCGATGAGGAATGGACGGCGATCCGGCTGAGCCTTCGGGTCGCGTCGGTCGCCGTCGTCGTCAGCCTGCCGCTCGGCGTCCTCGTCGCGCTGGCGCTGGCGCGCGGCCGGTTCTGGGGCAAGTCGCTGCTGAACGGCGTCGTCCACCTGCCGCTCATCCTGCCGCCCGTCGTCACCGGCTTCCTGCTGCTCATCCTGTTCGGCCGGCGCGGCCCGATCGGCGCGGTGCTCGACCAGTGGTTCGGCATCGTGCTCTCCTTCCGCTGGACCGGCGCGGCGCTCGCCTGCGGCGTCATGGGCTTTCCGCTGATGGTGCGCTCGATCCGCCTGTCCATCGAGGCGGTGGACCGCAAGCTGGAGGAGGCGGCCGGCACGCTCGGCGCAAGCCCGCTCTGGGTCTTCCTCACCGTCACCCTGCCGCTGATCATCCCCGGCGTGCTCGCCGGCATGATCCTCGCCTTCGCCAAAGCCATGGGCGAGTTCGGCGCGACCATCACCTTCGTCTCCAACATTCCCGGCGAGACGCAGACGCTTTCGGCGGCCATCTACACCTTCACCCAGGTGCCCGGCGGCGATGCCGGGGCGATGCGGCTCACCCTCGTCGCCATCGTCATCTCCATGGTCGCGCTGCTCGCCTCGGAAATCCTCGCCCAGCGCATCGGCCGCAAGGTGCATCTCGAATGAGCCTCGTCGTCGAAGCAAGGCACCGGCTGGGCGATTTCGCGCTCGACGCCGCCTTCACCTCCGAGGGCGGCGTGACGGCGCTGTTCGGCCGATCCGGCTCCGGAAAAACCTCGCTCGTGCGCATCATCGCCGGCCTGACGCGCCCGACGGAGGGCCGCGTCGTGCTGGACGGCGACGTGCTGGTCGATACCGCCCGCGGCATCTTCCGCCCGCCGCATCGCCGCCGCTTCGGCTATGTCTTCCAGGAGGCGCGCCTCTTCCCGCACCTGACGGTCCGGCAGAACCTCAATTACGGCCGCTGGTTCGCGCCGAAGGGGGAGCGGGCGGAAAGCCCGGACCGCGTCGTCGATCTGCTCGGCATTTCCGGCCTGCTCGACCGTCAGCCGGCCAATCTCTCCGGCGGCGAGAAGCAGCGTGTCGCCATCGGCCGCGCGCTGCTCGCCGCGCCGCGCCTGCTGCTGATGGACGAGCCGCTGGCCGCGCTGGACGACGAGCGCAAGGCGGAGATCCTGCCCTATCTGGAGCGGCTGCGCGACGAGTTCGGCATTCCCATCGTCTATGTCAGCCATTCCGTCGCCGAGGTGGCGCGCCTTGCCGACAAGGTGGTGCTGATGGCGGACGGCCGCGTCGAGACGGTCGGCCCGGCTTCCGACGTGCTCGGCGGCTCGCGCTTCGCCTCCGCTATCGACCGCCGCGAGGCCGGCAGCGTGCTGTCCGGCCGGGTGGAGGCGCGCGACGCCGCCCATGGCCTCGCCACGATCCGCCTCGACGGCGGCGCGGCGGTCCTCGTGCCCGCCGCCGTCTCGCCCGGCGAGGCTGTGCGCCTGCGCATCCCCGCCCGCGACGTGATGATCGCCACGGTGCGGCCCGAGGGGCTGAGCGCGCTGAATATCCTCGAAGGGGTGGTGGAAGCGGTGGAGCCGGACGGGGAGGGCATGGCGAGCCTCAGCATCGCCTGCGGCGGCGATCACGTGCGCGCCCGCATCACGGCCCTGTCGGTCGAGCGCCTCGGCCTTGCGCCGGGGCTGCCGGTGCATGCGGTCATCAAGACGGTGGCGCTGGAATAGGCGTCAATCCGTAAGGTTTGCGACGATCCAGCCGATATCGTCGGCCAGCGCCGCGCGGGCCTTCTCCTCCATCGCATGGTAATGGGCGACCAGCGCCTCGCCGAACGGGGTCAGGACCGCCCCGCCGCCCTGCTTGCCGCCGCGCTGCGATTCGACGACGGGCTGGCGGAACAGCCGGTTCATCTCGTCGACCAGCAGCCATGCCCGCCTGTAGGACATGTCCATCGCCCGCCCGCCCGCGGAGATCGAGCCGGTTTCCTTGATATGCGAGAGAAGCTGGATCTTGCCGCGCCCGATCCGGCCTTCCGGCTCGAATTGCAGGCGGAAGATGAGCTTGGGTGCGGTCTTGCTGGATGCTGACATGAACTGGGCCCGTAATGATACGGGCCCAGATATAACAGCGTTTGCCGCCGAGGGAAGGTCAGGCGGCGCGCTTCAGCGCATCGCCGAGGATCGAGACGATGTCCTCGAAATGCTTCTTCTCGGCGATCAGCGGCGGCGAGAAGGCGATGATGTCGCCGGTGACGCGGATCAGGAGGCCCTTTTCGAAGCAATCGACGAAGACGTCATAGGCGCGGGCGCCCGGCGCGCCGTCGCGCGAGGCCAGCTCGATGCCGGCGATGAGGCCGATCGTGCGGATGTCGATGACATGCGGTAGGCCCTTCAGCGAATGCATCGCCGCGTGCCAGTCGTCCTGCAGCTCGGCGGCGCGGGTCAGGAGGCCCTCGTCGCGGTAGATGTCGAGCGTCGCGATGCCCGCCGCGCAGGCCACCGGATGGCCGGAATAGGTATAGCCGTGGAAGAGCTCGATGGCGTTTTCCGGCCCGTGCATCAGCGCATCGTGCACCTTGCGGCTGGCGAAGACCGCGCCCATCGGGATCGCGCCGTTGGTGAGGCCCTTGGCGGCGGTCACGAGGTCCGGCGTCACGCCGAAATAGTCGGTGGCGAAGGCGGCGCCGAGGCGGCCGAAGCCGGTGATCACCTCGTCGAAGATCAGCAGGATGCCGTGCTTGTCGCAGATCGCCCGCAGCTTCTCGAGATAGCCCTTCGGCGGGATGAGGACGCCGGTGGAGCCGGCGACCGGCTCGACGATGCAGGCCGCGATGGTCTCCGCGCCGTGCAGGGCGACGAGCCGTTCCAGATCGTCGGCGAGGTCCGCGCCGTGCTCCGGCTGGCCCTTCACATAGGCGTTCTTCGCAAGGTCATGGGTGTGGCGCAGGTGGTCGGAGCCGTTGAGCTGCGGGAAGACGCGGCGGTTGTTGAGAATGCCGCCGACCGAGATGCCGCCGAAGCCGACGCCGTGATAGCCGCGCTCGCGGCCGATCAGGCGCGTGCGCGTGCCCTGGCCGACGGCGCGCTGGTAGGCGATGGCGATCTTCAGCGCCGTGTCGACCGATTCGGAGCCGGAGCCGGTGTAGAACACGCGGTCGAGCTTGGCGCCCTCGGGGCCGGGGGCGATCTCCGCCAGACGCTCGGCGAAGTCGAAGGCGATCGGATGGCCCATCTGGAAGGAGGGCGCGAAATCCATCTGCGTGAGCTGGCGCTCGACGGCGGAGGCGATCTGCCGGCGGCCGTGGCCGGCATTGACGCACCACAGGCCCGCGGTGCCGTCGAGCACCGTGCGGCCGTCGGTGCTGGTGTAGTACATGCCCTCGGCGCTGGCGAGCAGGCGCGGCGCGGCCTTGAACTGGCGGTTGGCGGTGAAGGGCATCCAGTAGCTGTCGAGCACCGGCGCGTTGGGCTTGCTGTGGGCGTTCATGGCAGATCTCCTTTGATTGCCGCGATAGACGCCATGATTTGCGAAGCCAAACAAGTCCTTTTCTGGTTGACGTGAAGCCATTGAAAATAAAGGATGAGGATAGGGCGGTTTTCGCTATTCCGAACATCTGAAACAGGGGGCGGCATGTCCGTCGACATCGGAGGCCGGCTGCGCCATCTGCGCATGGCCCACAATCTCTCCCAGCGCGAGCTCGCCAAGCGGGCCGGCGTCACCAATTCGACGATCTCGCTGATCGAATCGAATGCCTCGAACCCGTCGGTCGGCGCGCTGAAACGCATCCTCGACGGCATCCCGATCGGCCTTGCCGAATTCTTCGCCTTCGAGCCCGACCGGCCGCGCAAGGCCTTCTACCGGGCGGACGAGCTGGTGGAGATCGGCAAGGGGCCGATCTCCTTCCGCCAGATCGGCGAGAACACCTTCGGCCGCAGCCTGCAGATATTGAAGGAATGCTACCAGCCCGGCGCCGATACGGGAAAGGTGCCGCTGGTCCACGACGGCGAGGAGGGCGGCATCGTGCTGTCCGGCCGCCTGGAAGTGACCGTCGACGACGAGCGCCGCATCCTCGGCCCCGGCGACGCCTATTATTTCGAGAGCCGTCGCCCGCATCGCTTCCGCTGCGTCGGCCCGGTGCCCTGCGAGGTGATCAGCGCCTGCACGCCGCCGACCTTCTGAGACGGCCTCGCTACGCCTGCTCGAATTCCACCAGCGCGCCGTGGAAATCCTTCGGATGGGCGAAGAGCACCGGCTTGCCGTGCGCGCCGATCCTCGGCGCGCCGTCGCCGAGGATGCGCGCGCCCGTGGCGCGGACGGCGTCGGCGGCGGCCATGATGTCGGCCACCTCGAAACAGAGGTGGTGGATGCCGCCGGCCGGGTTCTTTTCGAGGAAGCCGGCGATGGGCGAGGCCTCGCCGAGCGGGTGGAGCAGCTCGATCTTGGTGTTGGGCAGCTCCACGAAGACGACGGTGACGCCGTGCTCCGGCAGGTCCTGCGGGGCCGAGACCTTCGCGCCGAGCGTGGCGTAGCGGTCGGCGGCGGCGGCAAGGTCCGGCACGGCGATGGCGACGTGGTTGAGCGCTCCGAGCATGGTCTTCTCCTACTGATTCCTGATCCGGCCCTCGACGAGGTCGAGCACGGCATTGGCCGCGTCGAGCACGTTGGTGCCGGGGCCGAAGACGGCTGCGACGCCGTTCTCCAGCAGGAAATCGTAGTCCTGCCGGGGGATGACGCCGCCGACGACCACCACGATATCCTCCGCCCCCCGTTCGCGCAGCGCCGCGACCAGCGCCGGGGCCAGCGTCTTGTGGCCGGCGGCGAGCGAGGACATGCCGACGACCTGCACCTTCTCGGCGACGGCAAGGTCCGCCGCCTCCTCCGGCGTCTGGAAGAGCGGGCCGACCAGCACCTCGAAGCCGAGGTCGCCGAAGGCCGAGGCGATCACCTTGGCGCCCCGGTCGTGGCCGTCCTGCCCGAGCTTGGCGACCATGATCCTCGGCTTGACCTTGCGCGCGGCGATGCGGCCGGAAAGCGTCCTGTATTCCGGGTCCTCGCCATAGGCGGGGCCGTAGATATCGCCCACCACGTCCGGCACGGCGGCATGGTCGCCGAAGACGCGGCGCATGGCGTCGGAAATCTCGCCCACCGTCGCGCGCGCCCGCGCCGCCGCAACGGCGGCTTCGAGCAGGTTGCCCTCGCCGGTTCTTGCGACCGTCTCCAGCGCGCCGAGCGCGTCAGTCACCGCCTTGCCGTCGCGGCGGCGGCGGATATCCTCAAGACGTTTGATCTGCGAGGCGCGCACGGCGCTGTTGTCGATCTCCAGGATGTCGATCGGCTGCTCGTCCTCCAGCCGATACCGGTTGACGCCGACGATCACCTCGTCGCCCCGGTCCACGGCGGCCTGCCGGCGGGTGGCGGCCTCCTCGATCAGCCGCTTGGGCAGGCCCTCGATGACGGCCTTGGTCATGCCGCCCATCGCCTCGACCTCCGTAATGAGCGCCCAGGCCTTTTCGGCCAGCTCATGGGTGAGGCTTTCGACATAGTAGGAGCCGGCGAGGGGGTCGACCACCTTCGTCACGCCCGTCTCGTGCTGGAGGATGAGCTGGGTGTTGCGGGCGATGCGGGCGGAGAATTCCGTCGGCAGCGCGATGGCCTCGTCGAAGGAATTGGTGTGCAGCGACTGCGTGCCGCCGAGCGCCGCCGACATGGCCTCGAAGGCGGTGCGCACGATGTTGTTGTAGGGATCCTGCTCCTGAAGCGAGACGCCCGAGGTCTGACAATGGGTGCGCAGCATGCGCGAGGAGGCCTTCTTCGGCTGGAATTCGTCCATCACGCGGTCCCACAACAGGCGCGCGGCGCGCAGCTTCGCCGCCTCCATGAAGAAATTCATGCCGATGGCGAAGAAGAAGGAGAGGCGGCCGGCGAAATCGTCGACGTTCAGCCCCTTGTTTATGGCGGCGCGGACATATTCGCGCCCGTCGGCGATGGTGAAGGCGAGCTCCTGCACCAGCGTCGCGCCGGCCTCCTGCATGTGGTAGCCGGAGATCGAGATGGAGTTGAACTTTGGCATCTCGCGCGCCGTGTAATCGATGATGTCGGCGACGATCCGCATCGAGGGCTCGGGCGGGTAGATATAGGTGTTGCGGACCATGAACTCCTTGAGGATGTCGTTCTGGATGGTCCCGGAGAGGGCGGCGCGCGGCACGCCCTGCTCCTCGCCGGCGACGATGAAGCTGGCGAGGATCGGGATGACCGCGCCGTTCATCGTCATGGAGACGGAGATCTTCTCCAGCGGGATGCTGGAAAAGAGGATCTTCATGTCCTCGACGCTGTCGATGGCGACCCCCGCCTTGCCGACATCGCCGACGACGCGCGGATGGTCGCTGTCATAGCCGCGATGGGTGGCGAGGTCGAAGGCGACGGAGACGCCCTGCTGGCCGGCGGCGAGCGCCTTGCGGTAGAAGGCGTTGGAGGCCTCGGCCGTGGAGAAGCCGGCATATTGGCGGATCGTCCAGGGGCGGCCGGCATACATGGTGGCGCGCGGGCCGCGCAGGAAGGGCGAGAAGCCCGGCAGCGAGCCGAGGTGGTCGATGCCGGCGAGGTCGTCGGCCGTGTAGACGGGCTTGACCTCGATGCCTTCCGGCGTGTGCCAGTCGAGCGTTTCGGGGGAAGCGCGCAGCTCCTTCTCCGCCAGCGCCTTCCAGTCTTGCAGCGTCTTGTCGGCCATCATTCGAACTCCAGGATCGTTTCGTCCACGGCAAGGCTCTGCCCGACCTTGACGGCGACGCGCTTGACGGTGCCGCGGCGCTCCGCCTTCATCACATTCTCCATCTTCATCGCCTCGATGGTGGCGAGCGGCTGGCCGGCCTCCACCACGTCGCCTTCGGCAACGAGGATGGCGGTGGCGACGCCCGGCATGGGGCAGAGCAGCAGCTTCGACGTGTCGGGCGGCAGCTTCTTCGGCATCAGCCGGGCGAGCGCGGCGACGCGCGGGCTGCGCACATGTACCGTCACATCCATGCCGCGCCAGCGCAGGCGGATCGCCGGGCCGACGAGATCGACCTTCACGCCCATGCGCGTCCCCGCCACGGTGAAGACCGCGTGGCGGCGGCCGGGCGTCCAGTCGCTTGCGATGCCGAGGGTCTCGCCGTCCGCAAAGCGCGCGGCCTTGCCGTCTTCCAGCGTCAGCGCGTGCTCGCCGCCGGCAAGGCTGGCGACCCAGTCGCTGCCGACGACGCGCCGGTGGTTGCCGATGGTGCCGGAGACGGCGGCGGCGCGCTGCTGCACGGCCTGCTGGATGAAGGCGGCGATGGCGGCGAGCTTGCGGCTCGCCGCATCATCCGGGGCGACGCCATGAAAACCGTCCGGGAACTCCTCGGCGATGAAGGCGGTGGTGAGGCGGCCGGCGCGGAAACGCTCGTTGCCCATGACGGCGGAAAGGAAGGGCAGGTTGTGGCCGATGCCTTCCACCTCGAAATCGTCGAGCGCGCTCGCCATGGCGTCGATGGCGTCGAGACGGGTGGGTGCCCAGGTGCAGAGCTTGGCGACCATCGGGTCGTAATACATCGAAATCTCGCCGCCCTCGAAGACGCCGGTGTCGTTGCGCACGATCGTGCCGTCCGCCTGCTCGCCTTCCGCCGGGGGGCGGTAGCGCGTCAGGCGGCCGATGGAGGGCAGGAAGTTGCGGTAGGGGTCTTCCGCATAGAGGCGGCTCTCGATGGCCCAGCCGTTCAGCGTCACATCGTCCTGCCCGAAGGCCAGTTTCTCGCCGGCCGCCACGCGGATCATCTGCTCGACGAGGTCGATGCCGGTGATCAGCTCCGTCACCGGATGCTCGACCTGAAGGCGGGTGTTCATCTCGAGGAAGTAGAAATTGCGATTCCCGTCGACGATGAATTCCACGGTGCCGGCGGAATGGTAGCCGACGGCTTTCGCCAGCGCGACGGCCTGCTCGCCCATGGCCTTACGCGTCTCGGGGTCGAGGAAGGGCGAGGGGGCTTCCTCCACGACCTTCTGGTTGCGGCGCTGGATGGAGCATTCGCGCTCGCCGAGATAGAGCGTCGTGCCATGCCTGTCGCCGAGCACCTGGATCTCGATGTGGCGCGGCTGGGTGACAAATTTCTCGATGAAGATGCGGTCGTCGCCGAAGGAGCTCTTCGCCTCGTTCTTGGAGGATTGGAAGCCCTCACGGGCCTCCGCGTCGTTCCAGGCGATGCGCATGCCCTTGCCGCCGCCGCCGGCCGAGGCCTTGATCATCACGGGATAGCCGATGGCGGCGGCGATCTTCACCGCCTCGTCGGCGTCCTCGATCAGGCCCATATGGCCGGGGACGGTGGAAACGCCGGCCTCGGCCGCGAGCTTCTTGGAGGTGATCTTGTCGCCCATCGCCTGGATGGCGCCGACCGGCGGGCCGATGAAGGCGACGCCTTCCTTCTCCAGCGCCTCGGCGAAGGCGGCGTTCTCCGAGAGGAAGCCGTAGCCGGGATGCACCGCGTCCGCGCCCGTCTTGCGGATCGCCTCGATAATCCTGTCGATGACGATATAGGACTGCGCGGAGGGCGCGGGGCCGATATGCACCGCCTCGTCGGTCATGGAAACGTGCAGCGCGCCGCGGTCCGCGTCGGAATAGACGGCGACGGTGGGGATGCCGAGCCGGCGGGCGGTCTTGATGACGCGGCAGGCGATCTCGCCGCGATTGGCAATCAGGATTTTCTTGAACATCAGGTGTCTTCCGGTCCCGGTCTGTCTTTGTATCTCGTCTCGTAGGGCATCAGCAGGATGGCAGAGGCGGTCGCGGCCCCGCCGAACAGCGAGGCGAAGGGAACGACGAGCAGCAGCACCGGCATGATCGGGTTCGCCGCCCGCGCGATGCGCGTGCCGATGCCGCCGACATCGAGGAGGATGACGGCGGCGGCGGTCGCCGCGCCGATCAGGCTGCCGATCAGCGCATGGAGCATCATGAAGCGCAGCATGCGCCAATGGTCCTTGCGCGCCTCCTCGGGCGTCAGTTCCGGCTTCTCCATCCTCCTCATAGCGGTATCGTGTCGTGCTTCCTCCAGCGCGCATCGACCTCTTTGCCGCGCAGCGAGGCGAAGGCGCGGGCGATGCGGCGGCGCGAGGAATGCGGCATGATCACCTCGTCGATGAAGCCGCGCTCGGCGGCGACGAAGGGATTGGCGAAGCGCTCCTCGTATTCCTTCGTGCGCGCGGCGATCTTCTCGGCGTCGCCGAGTTCGGAGCGGTAAAGAATCTCCGCTGCGCCCTTCGCGCCCATCACGGCGATCTCGGCGGTTGGCCAGGCGTAGTTGATGTCCGCACCGATATGCTTGGAGGCCATCACGTCATAGGCCCCGCCATAGGCTTTCCGCGTGATCAGCGTCACCATCGGCACGGTGGCCTGGCTGTAGGCGAAGAGCAGCTTCGCGCCGTGCTTGATGACGCCGCCATATTCCTGCGCCGTTCCCGGCAGGAAGCCCGGCACATCGACCAGCGTGAGGATCGGGATGTTGAAGGCGTCGCAGAAGCGCACGAAGCGGGCGGCCTTGCGCGAGCTGTCGATGTCGAGGCAGCCGGCCAGCACCATCGGCTGGTTGGCGACGACGCCGACCGTCTCGCCCTCGATGCGCACGAAGCCGGTGACGATGTTCTTCGCGAAAGCCTCCTGAAGCTCGAAGAAATCGCCCTCGTCGGCGATCGCCGCGATCAGCTCCTTCATGTCGTAGGGCTTGTTGGAGCTGTCGGGGATCAGCGTGTCGAGCCGGTCCTCGACCCGCGCCGGATCGTCGTGGAAGGGGCGCAGCGGCGGCTTCTGGCGGTTGTTGAGCGGCAGGAAATCGAAGAGCGCGCGCACCTGCTCCAGCGCCTCGATGTCGTTCTCGTAAGCGCCGTCGGCGACGGAGGATTTCTGCGTATGGGTGCGCGCGCCGCCCAGCTCCTCGGCCGTGACGATCTCGTTGGTGACGGTCTTCACCACGTCCGGGCCGGTGACGAACATGTAGGAACTGTCGCGCACCATGAAGATGAAGTCGGTCATGGCCGGCGAATAGACCGCGCCGCCCGCGCAGGGGCCCATGATGACGGAAATCTGCGGCACGACGCCGGAGGCCTCGGCATTGCGGCGGAACACCTCGGCATAGCCGGCGAGCGAATCGACGCCCTCCTGGATGCGCGCGCCGCCGCTGTCATTGAGGCCGATCACCGGCGCGCCGTTGCGCACGGCCATGTCCATGATCTTGCAGATCTTCTTCGCATGGGTCTCGGAGAGCGAGCCGCCGAGGACGGTGAAGTCCTGCGAGAAGACATAGACCTGCCTCCCGTTGATCGTCCCCCAGCCGGTGACGACGCCGTCGCCGGCGACCTTCTGTTCGGCCATGCCGAATTCCGTCGCGCGGTGGGTGACGTAGGTGTCGTATTCCTCGAAGGAGCCTTCGTCGAGCAGCACGTCGAGGCGCTCGCGGGCGGTCAGCTTGCCCTTGGCGTGCTGGGCGTCGATGCGGCGCTGGCCGCCGCCGAGGCGCGCCGCCTGCCGGCGGGCTTCGAGTTGTTCGAGAATGGCGTGCATGGTGTCCGTCCGTTGTGCGCGGGTATCGATCCTGCTTAGTGCGGACCGTCCCTGAAATGAACACTTGATCGGGTGGACATGCAAGCGTTACACGTTTTGCAAATTCAATTTGCAAAGTTGCAAACATGGCTGCTGGAAAACTCTATATCGGTCGCAGGGTGCGCGACCTCAGGCAGGCGAACCGCGCGACGCAAGCGCAGTTCGCCGAACGCCTCGGCATCTCGGTCTCCTATCTCAACCAGATCGAGAACAACCAGCGCCCCGTCTCGGCCGGCGTGCTGCTGGCGCTGGCGGAGAAATTCCGCATCGATCTCGCCGAGCTTTCGGGCGGGGAGGGCGACCGGCTGGTCTCGGCGCTGTCGGAGACGCTGACGGACACGCTGTTCGACGGCTATACGCCGAGCCTCCAGGAGTTGAAGCTCGTCACGCAGAACGCGCCGGGCTTCGCCCATGCGCTGATCGCCGCGCACCGCGCCTATCGCCACACTTCCGAGCAGCTTGCCAGCATCAACGACACGCTCGGCCGCAGCCTCGCGGCCATCGAGGCGACGCCCTACGAGGAGGTGCGCGACTTCTTCCATTTCGTCGACAACTATATCGGCGAGCTCGATCTGCTGGCCGAAAGGCTGGCCGGCGAGATCGGCATCGGCGAGGCCGATCCCGGCCCGCTCCTTTCCGCCTATCTCGAAGGGCGATACGGCGTGCGGATCGTCCGCACGGCGCAGAACGGCGACCTCGTGCGCGCCTACGATGCCGAGGCGCGGCTGCTGACGCTGAATTCCTATCTTCCCGCCCCGACGCGGAATTTCCAGGTCGCGCTCCAGATCGCGCAGCTCCATGCGCAGGCCGTTGTCGAGAGCGTTGCCGGCGGGGCGGGCTTCCGCACGGCGGAGGCCGCCGAGATCTGCCGCATCGGCCTGCACAACTATTTCGCCGGGGCGCTGCTGATGCCCTATCGCAAGTTCATGGACGCGGCGCGCCAGGTGCGGCACGATCTCGATCTGCTCTCCGCCCGCTTCGGGGCCAGCCTCGAGCAGGTCTGCCATCGCCTGTCGACGCTGCAACGGCCGGGGCAGAAGGGCGTGCCGATCTTCTTCGCCCGCATCGACCGGGCCGGCAACATCACCAAGCGGCACAGCGCCACGCGCCTGCAATTCGCCCGCTTCGGCGCGGCCTGTCCCTTGTGGAACGCCCACCAGGCCTTCGAGAATCCCGGAAGGATCGCCCGCCAGCTCGCCGAGACGCCGGACGGGGTGCGCTATCTCTGTCTTTCCATGCAGGTCTCGCGCGGCGGGCGCGGCTTCCGCCAGCCGCAGCAGCATTATGCGCTGGCGCTCGGCTGCGAGGTCTCCCATGCGGAGAGCTTCGTCTATGCCGACGACATGGACCTCGGCAATGCCGCGGCCTACGATCCGATCGGCATTTCCTGCCGCATCTGCGAGCGCGCGCAATGCGCCAGCCGGGCCGTCCCTCCGCTGAAGGGACGGCTGGTGATCGAGCACAACATGCGCCGCACGGTGCCCTATTCGATCCGGACACCCGGCGAGACCTGAGGCGATTGGCGGCCGCTTTATTGCATACGACTATCGTATGCTGATCGCTTCCGGATATGCGGGTATCCCGTCGCGCACGAGGATGCGGCCGCGGCGGATCACGGTGCGTTTTTGCGGCGTCAGCGCGACCGCCTCGGCCAGCGTGCGGGCCGGCACGAGGACGAGATCGCCGACATCGCCCTGCGACAGGCCGTAGCCGGCAAGGCCGATGGCCTCGGCGCTGCCGAAGGTGCAGACGCGGGCGACCTCGTCGATGTCGGCGTCGTTGGTCATGCCGTTGCGCTGGGCGAGGTATTTCGCGCGCTCCAGCATGTCGCCGTTGCCCCAGGGCTCCCAGGTGTTCTGGATGCCGTCGTTGCCGGAGGCCACCGTCAGCCCGCATTGCCGCATCAGGCGCAGCGGCAGGGCCGGGGCGCCGGGGCTCGCCACCGTCATGACGGCGATGCGCTCGGCCGCCAGCGCCTCGATCAGACCCTTCTGCCGGTCGGGCTCCAGCATGCCGAGGCAATAGGCGTGGCTGACCATCACCTTGTCCTGCATGGCGAGGGCGCGGGTGCGCTCGACGATGAGTTCCAGGCAGAAGGCGCCGAGCTCGCCGAGCTCGTGCAGGTGGATGTCGACGGGCTTTCCATGGCGCTCGGCGAGCGCGAAGATGGCGTCGAGGTGGCGCACCGGGTCGCGCTCGATCGTCGCCGGGTCGATGCCGCCGACGATATCCGCGCCTTCCCGCAGCGCGGCGTCCATCAGTTCCAGCGTGCCCTCGCGCGGCAGCATGCCGCTCTGCGGGAAGGCGACGATCTGCACGTCGGCAAGGTCGCGCAGCGCCTCGCGCGTCTCGAGCACGCCCTCGATATTGGCGAGGCCGATCTCGGTGTCGACATCGACATGGCTGCGGATATGCAGCACGCCGTAGGCGAGCGTCTGGGCGATCTGCCGGGCCGATTGCCGGCGCGCGTCGATGCCGAGCTCGCGCTTGGCCTTGCGGTCGGCGAGGATGCGGTGGTTGCGCGTCGGGCCGACGCGGTTCTCGAACCAGTCCATGCCGATCAGCGTCTTGTCGAGATGGGTATGCGCCTCGACGAGGCCGGGCAGCGCGACGTGGCCCGTGCCGTCGATCTCCAGCGCCGGCCGTTCGCCGCCGGGCGGGGCGAAGCGGCCGTCGCGGATGAGGAGGTCCATCGGCTCCGCGCCCATCGGCCGGACGTTGCGGATGAGGATGTCTGCGTTCATGTCCCTTACTCCTTATGAGGCGAGCCCGGCGCGGCGCATCGCCAGCCGGAAGGCGTCTGCGGCGCGGTCGAGGATGGCGTCCTCGTCCTGCCCGGTCAGCTTGCGCCCGCGCATCAGCACGCGGCCGCCGACGATGGTCGTGTCCACGTCCGCGCCATTGGCGAAGCGCGCGAGACGCTGCATGGGATCGACCGGCGGCCACAGATGCGGCTGGCGCATATTGACGAGAAGGATATCGGCGCGCTTGCCGGCCTCCAGCGAGCCGATCTCGCTTTCCATGGATAGCGCGCGGGCGCCCTCGATCGTCGCCATTTCGAGCAGCCGCTGCGGCGACAGCACGGCGTCGTCGCGGAAATGGCGGGCGTGGTAGCGGTGCGCCTGGAACATGTTGCGGAACATGTCGAAGGAGCGGTCGGGCGCCGCCGCGTCGGTGCCGAGCGAGACGGTGACGCCCTCGGCCATCAGCTCCGGCGCGGGGCAGCGGGCGAAGACCGACATCAGCGCGCTCGGATTGTACGCCACCTTGGCGCCGGTGCGCTTCAGTACGGCCCGGTCGGCCTCGGTGAGATCGACGCAATGGGCGAGCAGCGAGCGGCCGTCGAAAAGGTCGAGCACGGCGTCGTTTGCGGCGATGGAGCCGTCGCGGTGGCCGTCCTGCACCAGCAGCACGCCCTTTTCCCGCGCCAGGTCCCGCGCGGCGCGGCAGAGCGCGGCGACCTTACCGTCCTCCAGCTCGGCGGCATCGAAGACGGGAAGGGAGACGGCGAGGCGCAGCCGGTCGTCGCGGCCGGCCCAGGCGTCGATCAGCGCGGCGCTGACGGCCAGTTGCGCCTGCGGCGAGACGGCGATCTCGCTGTACGATCCGCCGTCATGGACGCGGTAGACGCCGCCGGTCGAGGGCCGGTTGGGGCCGACGGCGAGCACCTCGCGCACGCCCATCTCGGCGATGGCGGCAAGGTGGGCCTGCGCCGCGTCGGGCGCTTCCGTGCGCATGATGTCGGGCCCGCCGCCGAACAGCAGCGCGGCGGTGGTCGTGCCGCAGCGGATGCGCTCGGCCGCCGAGAGGGCCGCTTCCGCCGCCCAGAATTCCGGGTCGGTCGCCTCGGCGTAGATCCGGCCGGTGATCGTCATCCATTCGTCGGAATCGCCGCCCAGCCCCTTGGTCAGCATGTGGCCGGCATGGGCGTGGGTGTCGATCAGCCCCGGCATCACCACCATGCCCGCCGCGTCGATGCGCTCGGCCCCGGGCGGCGCCTCCGGCGTGCCCTCGCCGAGGGCGGCGATGCGGCCGTCCTCGACGAGCACATGGCCGCCCTTGAGGATGCGGCGGCCGGCATCCATGGTGAGGACGGTGCCGTTCTCGATCAGCAAGCTGTTCGCCATCCGATGTCTCCCGTTTTGATCGCATACATGCGGTACATTACAATGCGTGCGGATTCTGATTCTGATAGCTTGATATTTTGCTCATATTATGTACAGTCATATTGAAATAATCGTACGCAAAATTGTGGGAACACGCATACAAAATCGGGAGAACATCGTGAAGACCTATATGAAGACCCTTCTGGCGGGGCTTGCCATCCTGGCGCCGCTGTCCACCCCCTCGCTTGCCGAGACGCTGCGCTGGTCGGCTTCCGGCGACGTCATTTCCTACGACCCCAATGCGCAGGTCGACAGCTTCACCCAGAGCGTGCACCATATGGTGTTCGATCCGCTGGTCCGCCGCAACAAGGAGCTGAAGCTCGAGCCGGCGCTCGCCACCTCCTGGGAGGTCGTCGAGCCGACCCGCTGGCGCTTCAAGCTGCGCGAGGGCGTCAAGTTCCATGAGGGCCAGCCCTTCAACGCCGACGACGTGGTGGCGACGATCCAGCGCCAGATCGACCCCGGCGCGCGCAACCGCGAGAACCTTTCCGCCGTCACGGGCGTCGAGAAGGTCGATGACTACACGGTCGACCTCATCCTGCGCGGCCCCTATCCGCTGCTGCTCAACGATCTGGCCGCCATCTACATCATGAGCAAGCCGTGGATGGAGGAGCACGACGCGCTGAAGCCGGGCAACACGGCGACCGGCGTCGTCACCTATGCCAGCAGCCACGCCAACGGCACCGGCCCCTTCAAGCTGAAGAGCTACGAGCCGGATTCCCGCTCGGTCTTCGAGGTCAACAAGGACTGGTGGGACAAGCCGGAGCATAACCTGACCGAGGTCGAGTTCCGCCCGATCGCCTCCGACGCCACCCGCGTCGCGGCGCTGCTGTCCGGCGAGGTCGACATGGTCGTGCCGGTGCCGCTGCAGGACGTCGACCGCATCGCCGCCACCGAGGGGCTGAAGGTCGTCGAGAACCCGTCGCTGCGCACCATCTCGCTGGCGCTCAACTTCAAGAAGGAGCTGCACGCCGCGCCGGGCGTCGCCAATCCGATGCTGAACGTCAAGGTGCGCCAGGCGCTCTGGCACGCCATCGACCTCGACACGATCCAGAAGCGGCTGATGCGCGGCAAGTCGCGCACCGCCGGCATGCTCGTCGCGCCCGCCGTCACCGGCCATGACGACGCGATCGACGTGCCGCTGGCCTACGATGTCGACAAGGCGAAGGCGCTGCTTGCCGAGGCCGGCTATCCCGACGGCTTCAAGACGGGCCTTTCCTGCTCGAACGACCGCTACATCGCCGACGAGCAGATCTGCCTTGCGATCTCCTCCATGTGGGCGAAGATCGGCGTGCAGGTCGATCTCAGCGTCGAGAGCAAGACGACCTACTTCCCGCGCATGGACAACGGCGAGCTCGACGTCTACATGCTCGGCTGGGCGTCGCTTCCGGCGATGGACGGCTACAGCGTGCTGCAGGCGCTGCTCACCACCAATGACGGCACCTATGGCGGCTCCAACCCGAACGGCCTTTCCGATCCGCGCATCGATGCGCTCACCCGCTCGGCCTCGGTCGAGCTGGACGAGGCCAAGCGCATCGACATGCTGAAGGAAGCCTTCCGCATCACCCATGACGAGGCGCTGTTCATCCCGCTGCACCAGCAGCCGGTTGCCTGGGCGATGAGCGACAAGGTCGACATTCCGCAGTTCCCGGACGAATATGTCCGTCCCTGGTTCGCCCAGGTCAAGAAGTAACGGGTTTCTCCCGAGGCATGGTCCCGGCCGGCGAAAGCCGTCCGGGACCGTCCGCGATCCGGCCGACCCCAGCCGACGGCGTGGGAAGGGCGGAGCGAGCGGCCCGGTTTTCCGCCCTCAAGGCGTGGACGTCCCTGGACGCTCCCTTGCAAGGACTATTGCGATGCTCAGACTTCTCTCGGTGCGGCTGCTCCAGGCCATCCTCGTGATGATCGCGGTGACGGCCATCGCCTTCGTCATGTTCCGCTTCGTCGGCGATCCCGTCGCCACCATGGTGCGCGAGGGCGCGACGCAGGCGGAAAAGGATGCATTGCGCGTGGCGCTCGGGCTCGACAAGCCGATCCTCACGCAGTTCGTCACCTTCGTCGGCCAGGTGCTGACGGGCGACTTCGGCACGAGCTTCCGATACCAGCAGCCGGTCGCCGGCCTGCTGATGAGCCGCCTTCCCGCCACGCTGGAACTGGTGATCGTCGCCACCGTATTGGCGCTCGCCGTCGGCATCCCGCTCGGCGTGCTCTGCGCGCTGAAGCCGAATTCCGTCTTCGCGCGGCTCACCCAGGCGACGACGCTCGTCGGCATCTCCATGCCCACCTTCGTCACCGGGCTGCTCCTGATCCTCGTCTTCGCCGTCAACCTGCGCTGGCTGCCGTCCTCCGGGCGCGGCGACCTCGTCGACCTCGGCTTCTGGCAGACCGGCTTCCTCACGGTCTCGGGCCTCAAATCGCTGATCCTGCCGTCGATCACGCTGGCGCTCTTCCAGCTCACCCTGATCATGCGGCTGGTGCGCGCGGAGATGATCGACGTGCTGTCGTCGGACTATATCCGCTTCGCCTTCGCCCGCGGCCTGCCGCGCGCCTATATCTACGGGCGGCTGGCGCTGCGCAACGCGCTGATGCCGGTCGTCACCGTCACGGGCCTGCAGATCGGCCAGCTCGTCGCCTTCGCCATCGTCACCGAGACGGTGTTCCAGTGGCCGGGCATGGGCCTGCTCTTCACCAACGCCGTCGGCTATCCCGATGTGCCGGTGCTGGCCGCCTACCTGCTCTTCGTCGGCTTCCTCTTCGTGATGATCAACATGATCGTCGATATCCTCTACACCTTCATCGATCCGCGCCTGAGGACACGATAATGGCCACGCAATCCCTGATGCGCCGGCTGCCGCCGGTTTCCGTGACGATCTCCGGGCTTATCCTCGCCGTCATGCTCGTCCTCATCGTCTTCGCGCCGCTGATCGCGCCGATCGACCCGCGCGACGTCTCCTCCTATTCGCTCATCGACATGGAGATCCCGCCGGCCTTCATGGAGGGCGGCGATCCGCGCTTCCTGCTCGGCACCGACAACCAGGGCCGCGACCTCGTCTCGGTCATCCTGTTCGGCCTCAGGATCTCCGTCGTCATCGGCCTCGGCGCGGTGCTGCTTTCCGCCCTGCTCGGCGTCGTCCTCGGCTTGATCGCCGGTTTCTTCGGCGGCCTCGTCGACGGCGTGGTCATGCGCATCGCCGACGTGCTCGTCAGCTTCCCGACCATCCTCGTGGCGCTGCTGATCAGCGGCATCGCCCGTGCGCAGCTCAGCGCCGACACGATGCTCACCTGGGCGCCGCTGGTGCTGGTCTTCTCGATCGCCGTCAACGAATGGGTGCAATATGCGCGCACGGTGCGCGCCTCGACCATGGTGGAAGTGGCGCGCGACTATGTGCGCGCCGCCAAGGTCATCGGCCTGCCGTCCGGCCGCATCATGGGCCGGCACATCCTGCCGAACGTCATGAGCTCGGTCATGGTCATCGCGACGATCAACCTGGCCGGCGCGATCCTGACGGAGGCGACGCTGTCCTTCCTCGGCGCCGGCATGCCGCCGACCTATCCCTCGCTCGGCACGCTGATCCGCATCGGCAACCAGTTCCTGTTCTCCGGGCTCTGGTGGATCGCCGTGATGCCGGCGGCCGTGCTCGTCGTCCTCGTGCTGGCCGTCAACATCATCGGCGACTATCTGCGCGACCGCTTCAACCCGAAACTGATGGCCGGCTGAGATGACCACGACCCCCGTTCTCGATATCAGGAAACTGCGCGTCGAATATCCGCTGGCCAATGGCGACACGCTCGTCGCCGTCAAGGATATCGACCTCCTCATCCGCCCCGGCGAGATCCATGCGCTGGTCGGCGAATCCGGCGCCGGCAAGACCACGGTCGGCAATGCGCTGATGGGCCTGCTGCAGGCCCCCGGCAAGATCGTCTCCGGCTCCATCGAGATCGCCGGCAAGCCGATCGACCTGCGCACCGGCCGCACCGAGGGCATCGTGCCCGGCCGCGACGTCGGCGCGATCTTCCAGGACCCGATGACGAGCCTCAACCCGCTCTTCACGGTGGAAAGCCAGCTCTGCGAGGGCATGCTCGCGCATCTCAAGCTCTCTTCCCGCGAGGCGAAGGCCCGCGCGCTGGAATTGATGAAGGCCGTCGGCATTCCCGAGCCGGAGCGCCGGCTCGGCTCCTATCCGCACCAGCTTTCCGGCGGCCAGCGCCAGCGCGTCGTCATCGCGACGGCGCTTGCCTGCAACCCGCAGCTCATCGTCGCCGACGAGCCGACGACGGCGCTCGACGTTTCCGTGCAGGCGCAGATCCTCAAGCTGATCCGGGACCTTGCCGACCAGCGCGGCGTCGGCGTGCTGCTCGTCACGCACAATATGGGCGTCGTCGCCGAGATCGCCGACCGCGTCACCATCATGCAGAACGGCGCGGTGGTGGAGAGCGGCTCGGCGCGCGAGGTGCTGACCGATCCCAAGGCGCCCTATGCCCGCACGCTGATCGCCGCTGTGCCGCCGATCGAGACGCGGCTGGAGCGCCTGCCGGTGCCGAGCGAGGAAACGCAGGTGACGCTCGATGCACGGGCGAGCGTGCGCGCCAAGAGCACGCGGAGCGAGACGGGCGGGGCGGGCGACGTGGTGCTTTCCGTGCGCGACCTCGCCGTCGAATATGGCGGGCGCTCGCTGATCCCCGGCCGCAAGGCCACCGTCTTCAAGGCGGTCAAGGGCGTCTCCTTCGACGTCCGCCGCGGCGAGATCTTCGGCCTCGTCGGCGAATCCGGCTGCGGCAAGACCACGGTGGCCAACACCATCGCCGGCCTCGTCGCCCAGAGTTCCGGCAGCATCGACTTCCAGGGCGTGGCGCTCGGCGCCAAGCGCGAGAAATCCGTGCGCCAGTCGCTGCAGATGGTGTTCCAGGATCCCTATTCGGCGCTCAATCCGCGCCTGCGCATCAATTCCGCCATCGCCGAGCCGATCCTGTTCTACAAGCTCGCCGCCAATGCGGAGGAGGCCCGGCAGGATGCAAGGACGCTGCTGGAGGCGGTAGGGCTGCCGGCCGATGCGGGCGGCCGCTTCTCGCATGCCTTCTCCGGCGGCCAGCGCCAGCGCATCGCGATTGCCCGCGCGCTCGGGCCGCGCCCGTCGCTGCTGATCTGCGACGAGCCGACCTCGGCGCTCGACGTGTCGGTGCAGGCGCAGCTTCTCAACCTCCTGAAGGACCTGCGCGATCTTGCGGGCCTCTCCATGCTGTTCATCAGCCATGATCTCGCGGTGATCCGCCAGATGTGCGACCGCATCGCCGTCATGAAGTCGGGCGAGATCGTCGAACTGGCCGACACCGAGACGCTGTTCACCGCGCCGCAGCACGATTACACCAAGGAGCTGCTGCGCCTCGCGCCCTCGCTCGACCGTATCCTCTCGCGGCCGACCGCCGCGCAGTGACGGGCTTTCCCATGCCAACCCGAATGAGTGACTATGACCATGATGCTTCGTGACCTCGCCCTCGGACGCCGCCCGGAGGGCCGCACCGCACTTTCCGCCCGCTGGATCATCGCCCATGAGAACGGCCGCCACCGGCTGCTGACGGACGGCGAGGTGGTCATCGAGGGGCAGGAGGTCATCTATGCCGGCCCGCGCTTTCCCGGCGAGGTGGCCCGCCGCATCGAGCTCGGCGACGCGCTGGTCTCGCCCGGCTTCGTCGATCTCGACGCGCTGTCGGACCTCGACACCACGCTGCTGACCGTCGATTACGGCCCCGGCTGGGCGACCGGCCGCGTCTGGCCGCGCAGCTATGTCGAGCGCGGTCCCTACGAGATGTACACGCCCGAGCAGCTCGTCTTCCAGAAGCGCTTCGCCTTCGCGCAACTGCTGCTCAACGGCATCACCTCGGCGCTGCCGATCGCCTCGCTGTTCTATCGCGAATGGGGAGAGACGGCCGCCGAATTCGAGGGCGCGGCGGATGCGGCCGGCGATCTCGGCCTGCGCGTTTGGCTCGGCCCGGCCTATCGGTCCGGCGGCGTCGTCTGCGAGGCGCCCGGCGTGCTGGAAGCGGTTTTCGACGAGGCGCGCGGCCTTGCCGGACTGGAGGAGGCCATCGCCTTCGCCGGCCGCATCGCCGGGCGGCACGAGGGGCTGGTGCAGGGCATGCTCGCGCCGGACCGCGTCGAGACCTCGACGCTGGCGCTTCTCCAGCGCACCATGGCCGCCTCCGCCGAGATGGGCCTGCCGGTGCGCCTGCACATGGCGCAGGGCAAGATGGAGCGCCAGACCGTCGCCCGCCTGCACGGCACCACCGCGCCGCAATGGATGGCGCGCCACGGCCTGCTCAGCGAGCGGCTGATCGCCCCGCACGCCGTCGAGGCCGAGCCGGAAGACCTCGCCCTCTATGCCGAGCACGGCGTCACCATCGCCCATTGCCCGCTGGTCTTCGCCCGGGACGGCGAATATCTCAACTCCTTCCGCCGCTGCCGCGATCTCGGCATCCGCATCGGCATGGGCACGGACACCAGCCCGCCGGACATGGTGCTGAACATGGCCGTCGCGCTGATCACCGGCCGCATCGCCGCCGGCGAGAGGGGCCTTTCCACGGCCGAGGTCTTCGACGCGGCGACGCTCGGTGGGGCCGATGCGCTGGGCCGCTCGGATATCGGCCGCCTGCAGCCGGGCGCGAAGGCCGACATCGCCATCTTCGACCTTTCCGATCCGCGCTTCGCGCCGACGGTCGATCCGGTGCAGACGCTGATTTTCGGGGCGAGCGGCCGGGTGACGCGCGCCGTCTTCGTCGACGGGCGGCTTTCCATGCGCGACGGCGAGGTCGCCGGCATCGACATCCAGGCGGCGCGCCGGCAGGCGCAGGCGCAGTTCGAGGGCCTGCTCGCCAAATATCCCGAGCGCACCTGGGGCCATCCCCCGCTCGAGACCATGTTCCCGCCGACCTATCCGCGTTGGCAGGCCGACTGAGGGTTTCGCCCCGGCGCGGGAAGGCTCCTTGCCAGATATCGCGTCGGGGTCTATCGACGGGGCCGATTCATCCGTTCGAGGACCCCTGCCATGCATGACATCCGCAAGATCGAGGCGGCCGACAAGCCGGGCTTCTACCGCGAGCTGCTCGCCCAGGCGGAAGGCCTGCTGCACGGCGAGCGCGACGCCATCGCCAATGCCGCCAACCTCTCCGCGCTGATCCATGACGCGGTGCCCGACCTCAACTGGGCCGGCTTCTACTTCCTGAGGACGCCGGGCGAGTTGGTGCTCGGCCCCTTCCAGGGCAAGGTCGCCTGCGTGCGCATCCCGGTCGGCAAGGGCGTCTGCGGCAGCGCGGTCGCCGAGCGGCGCAGCCAGCTCGTGCCCGACGTGCAGGCCTTTCCCGGCCATATCGCCTGCGACGCGGCCTCGCGCTCCGAGGTCGTCGTGCCGCTGATCCGCGACGGTGCGATCCTCGGCGTGCTCGACCTCGACAGTCCCTTGCCCGGCCGCTTCACGGCGGAGGACCTGGCGGGCTTCGAGGCGCTTGCCGCACTCTATGTCGCGGCGAGCGATCCAGGATGAGCAACGCGGCATTTGCATAGCTGCATTGCACAATAAATGTTTTCCATCTGATAAAGAATTGGGCATAGTGCACCTAGCTGATGCACATGGCGGCTTCTCCTCCCAGTGCCGCTGCATTGGCTGTTCCCCTCTGGAGGTTTTTACCTTCACACCTCATGGGCCGCGGTTTCCGACGGCCCATTTTTTTGCCTCCCCGTCATGGCGCTGAAAAAACCTCCGGCGAGGCGTCGCGAGAGGCGATTTTTCGCGGATACATTTTGCGTTTTCAGGCGTATTTTAGAGATGTCCATGCGCCTTGCGCCGGGCACGGCAGGTCGCGCATTGCGTCGTTTCGGCCGGTTTTAAACCGGTTTTGCGAAGTTTCCGCCTATTGTTGACTAAGTCTACTAATTCTCTAGGGTTTTGGCCGAGGCAGTGACCAGGAGGTTGGAGATGGCCGGATTTGCGAGAAGATTGGGCGCGCTCGCGCTCGGTGTGGGGCTGCTGTTCGGCGGCGTTTCGGGGGCGTTGGCGCAGACGGTGCTGCTCAACGTCTCCTATGACCCGACGCGCGAGCTCTACAAGGATTTCAATGCGGCCTTCGCCGCGCACTGGAAGGCCGAGACCGGCGAGGACGTGACGATCCAGCAGTCGCACGGCGGCTCGGGCAAGCAGGCCCGCGCGGTGATCGACGGGCTGGAGGCCGATGTGGTGACGCTGGCGCTCGAAAGCGACATCAACGCCATCGTGGAAAAGACCGGCAAGATCGCCAAGGACTGGCGCACGCGCCTGCCGAACAATTCGGCACCCTATACGTCGACCATCGTCTTCCTGGTGCGCAAGGGCAATCCCAAGGGCATCCACAATTGGGGCGACCTGGTGAAGGGCGACGTGCAGATCGTCACGCCGAACCCGAAGACCTCGGGCGGCGCGCGCTGGAACTACCTTGCCGCCTGGGCCTGGGCGAATGAGGAATTCGGCGGCGACCAGGACAAGATCAAGGCCTATATCGCCGAGCTCTTCAAGCGGGCGCCGGTGCTCGACACGGGCGCGCGCGGCTCGCTGACCACCTTCGCGCAGCGCCAGATCGGCGACGTGCTGCTCGCCTGGGAGAACGAGGCCTATCTCGCCGGCGCGGAATTCGGCGCGGACGCCTTCGATATCGTCGCCCCGCCGATCTCGTTGCGGGCCCAGAGCTCGAACGTGCTCGTGACGACGGGCCACGAACGGGGCCCGA